>CAZPZZ010000022.1:34783-41912 GCA_964591245.1 uncultured Vicinamibacteraceae bacterium
GACCTCCCGTGAGATAAGGTCACCCCATGATCGACCGCATCCAGCAACTGGAACGACTCGCGCGTCAACTCGAACCGGCCCCCCCGGAGCGCCAGCATCTCCGGAACGCAGTCGTGGCCCAGAGCGAAGACTTTCTTGAACGACTTCCTAACCGCAAGACCTTTAACGGCGATGCATCTCAAGTCGCCAGCCTACTCGCAAGGCCATTCTCGGACGCGCCCTCGAACATCGAAGATCTTCTGTCCGTAATAGACGATGCCGTCATTGGGCCCGGCCTGAGTCCCGCCAGCGGGGGACACATGGGCTATATCCCGGGCGGCGGCCTTTTCGTGTCGGCGCTCGGCGACTACCTGGCCGCGATCACCAACGAGTATGCGGGGGTCAGCTTTACCGGGCCTGGTGCAGTCGCCATGGAGAATAGCCTGCTCAACTGGATGAGCGCCCTCGTGGGATATCCCGAGAGCAGCGCCGGAAACCTCGCCTCGGGCGGCAGCATCGCGAGCCTTATCGCCCTCGTTACAGCCCGCGACGCAAAAGAGTTACAACCCAGGGATTACGACCGCGCCGTCGTCTACCTCTCAGCGCAGGCGCACCACTGCCTCGACAAGGCGCTCCGCATTGCCGGCATTGGCACTGCGCCGCGACGCATCATTCCGCTCGACGACCAGTACCGCATGATCCCTGCAGAACTTGAGCAATGTGTCTCAGCCGATCGTGCCGCAGGGCTCATCCCCTGGCTCCTCATCGCCTCCGCGGGAACGACCGATACAGGAGCCATCGACCCTCTTGGCGAACTCGCAGACCTGGCGCACACCCACGGCATGTGGTTCCACGTCGACGGCGCATACGGTGCATTCTTCGCCCTCTGCCGGGCCTGCCGTCCCAAGCTTGCGGGTATGGCGGATTCAGACTCGATCGTGATGGATCCCCATAAAGGCCTCTTCCTCCCCTACGGCACAGGCGCGGTCCTGGTAAAAGATCGCCAGGCACTGCACCGTGCCCACGACCACCAGGCGGACTACATGCAAGACCTCGCCCAGGCGGAGGGAGATGTCGGCCTCTCCCCTGCCGAACTTTCGCCAGAACTGTCCAAGCATTTCCGCGGGTTACGCTGCTGGTTGCCACTCAAGGTACATGGACTGGCTCCATTCCGGGCCAGCCTCGAAGAAAAGCTGTTGCTCGCTCAATACTTCCACCAGGAGGTACAGAAACTCGGATTTGAAGTCGGCCCCCCCCCGGAACTCTCGGTCGTGACCTATCGCTGGGTACCACGCCGCGGCGATCCCGATACATTCAACCAGGCGCTTATCGATGCGGTACACCAGGATGGACGTATTTTTCTGTCTTCCTCGCGACTCAACGGCCGGTTCATCCTTCGTATGGCCGCGCTCTGCTTCCGTACACATCTCGCCACGATAGATCTCACGCTACGCGTCCTTCGGGAAAAAGTGGCCGAGCTCGGAGGCTGACCGATACGACGAACCCTCACGCAATCCGGGGGTTGTTCACACGATAACCACCGCAACACGGCTGGTCCGGAATGACCAGCCCAGGACACAGAACCCTCGTCGGAACCATCGCCAGACCCGGTAACGGCGTCGACGCCCGATTCAGGATAAGATCGCATCCCGCCATGCTTGTAACTCTCGCCTACGGCCGGAACGGACTTCAGGTCGAGTTTCCCGATGACCGTACAACGGTCATCGAACCGACCTACGTAGATGGACTCTCCGATCAAGCGGCCGCCGTCCAACGAGCGCTCGAACAGCCGCTCGACTCGGCCCCACTCGCGGATCGCGTGGGCACTGACCAGACAGTTGCGATTTCTGTCTGCGATGTGACTCGGCCGATGCCCAGTGCAACGGTGCTTCCCGTCGTACTGCAGGCACTCAAGCATGTTCCAACCAATCAGATCACGATTCTGATCGCCAGTGGGACCCACCGCGCGACGACGCACGACGAACTCGTGGAAATGCTCGGCCCCGATATCGTGGAACGCTACCGCATCATCTCCCACGACGCGTTCGATGATTCGACATTGGTCTCGCTCGGAACAGTAGACGGTGGGATTCCTGTCTGGCTGAACCGGAGATGGGTTGAGTCGGATATCCGGATTACCACAGGATTCGTGGAACCACACTTCTTCGCCGGGTTCAGCGGCGGCCCCAAGATGGTGGCGCCAGGGCTAGCCGGATTCAAGACGATCATGCGACTCCACGATGCCGAGATGATCCGTCATCCGAAGGCCAGATGGGCGATCATCGAGGGAAACCCAATTCACGATGGCATCCGGCGGATCGCCGCCCACTCTCGGGTCGACTTCAGCGTTGACGTGGCCATCAACCGCGACCGTCAGATCACGTACGTCGCGGCCGGTGAACTCTTCGCGGTGCATCGAACCGTCCGGACAGTCGTCCAACGTACGGCGATGCAGGGATTTCGCGAACCGTTCGACGTTGTCGTGACGACGAACAGCGGCTACCCCCTTGATCAGAACCTCTACCAAACGGTCAAGGGACTCTCCGCCGCCGCCCAGGTCGTCAAACAACGGGGAGTCATTGTCTGCGCCTCAGAGTGCGCAGACGGTTATCCGGATCACGGGGAATATCTGGAAATCTTGACCGAGCGGGACAATAGCGTCGAATTACTCGATATGATCAACGCCCCCGGTCACAATCGCCATGATCAGTGGGAAGTCCAGGTGCAAGCCCAGATCCAACAACACGCCGAGGTCTTACTCAAGACGGACGGGCTCTCGCCCGAACAAGTTCGATCGGCGCACCTCACACCGATCCAAGACGTCGGCGCGGCTACCCTTGATGCACTTGACCGTTTCGGCCCCCAAGCCAGGCTCTGCGTGCTCCCAGAGGGGCCGCAAACCATTCCCTATGTCGTCCGCGACGACACCTGATTCATGATGACCGACTCCCGGCGTCGCACCGGTCCAACAACCGCCTACTCGTCGCCAGTCGTCGTCTGGTCCGCCGGCGGGTCAACCGTTCCGTAATACCCCAACATCATTTCTTCCCAGGTCTGATCACCCCAGCGCACCGCCGCGGAAGGGTCGGGGTTATAGCGGTTATTGGTCGAATTGTCGTATGTAAAGATGGCATGCAACTCCGAGCCTTTCGGCATGAAGATCGGCTCGGCAAGCTTGTAGCGTAACTGCCAATTGAAATCGTAATTCGGCACCCACAGCGCCACGACTTCCCGCCCGTCGGAGTATCTCACTACATACTTCGCCGACCTGCCGCGCACGTGCATGTGCGGCATCATCGTTGAAAGATACGCGTCCTCCTTCATGGTCCGCTTGGCGGTGACCTCGTAATTCGGGTTCCCCGGCTCGATCTGGAACGTCAAGTTCGCAACTTGCCCGCCCCGGGCCTCCCGCACTAGTGCTGGCTTCTCTGTAGCCACCACGACACCCCATCGGCTGTGATCCCACACTTCCTCGCCGATGGTCGTGTAATGCATCTGCGCTTCAATATCAGCCCCCGCCGGGAGCTTGACCGCCACCCCATCCTCATAGACTCGTCCCAGACGGTTCGGAACATATCCGCCAACGGTAGCGCCCTCGGCACGCACGCGATTTCGGTCGCGCTGCCACCGCACGTCAGCGGTAGCCGGCTGCCCGTCATCTTCCAGCACTTGCGAAATCACATGATGCACCACCCGCCTGTCCCCTGGACGGTACTCATGCGCGGAGATCCATATATCTTCCGGCAGGTTCGTCGGTACTGTGACATAGGCGTAGGGCACGGTACCGTCAGCCGGCACTCGAAACGGCTCGAGCATGGTAAACACCAAGTCTGGCTCGCCAATTGACCATCCCTCGGCAAATTCCGGAACCGTCGGAAGATCGGCATCGTGACCTTGTGCGGCACCGCCATCAACCCAGGCCACAATCGTCGCTATTTCGTCCTCGGACAAGCTCGTGTCATTGCTGTAGGCACGGATGTCCGAATCCGCTCCCCAGGGCGGCATCTCACGTGCAACCACCTTCGCCTTCACGGCGCGGGCCCACGGACGCACGTCCTCGTAGGTAATGAGCGACATCGGCGCTAGATGGTTTGGCCGGTGGCAAGCGACACAATTCTCGTAGAGAATCGGCGCCACATCTGCCGCAAACGTGGGAACGCCATTGGCAGCCTCAGCCGACACCGGGGTCGCAAGACCCAATATCCCGGCCACAAGAGCCACACCGCACATCATGGGTAGACGCATCACACACTCCTTGTGCAGCGACGCCGCCAGCGTCGCCGAACCACGACCGCCCCGTCGTCAACACCGTGACATGGCCATAACGCCATCGAGACCACGGTACACATGGGCAACAGGGTATCGAACTTATCCGCCAACAGGGAAGAAAATCTGCTCTTCTCGGATCCGACGTGACCTCGGGGACCCTCCCGCTCCCCCCCGCAAGCGCGTGTCATCCCAGGAGTCAACAAACAGAGACCTCGGTCATTTCCCTGTCCACAACAGCGCGGTCAGATGACATCATCGGCACTACGCGGCGTCCGGCTTATACTGAAGTGCTATTCCCGAGACCGCACCAGCACGCAACCAGACAGACATGCGTATTTCTCATGGACTTTGAATATTCGACCAAGACTGAATCTCTACGCCAGCGCCTCCTCACCTTCATGGACGAGGTTATCTATCCAAACGAACACCTGTATCAAGAGCAGATCGACGGTGCCGCCAATCGGTGGGAGTCGCCGCCGATCATGGAAGAACTCAAAGACCAGGCCAGGGCGGCGGGATTGTGGAACCTCTTTCTGCCGGATAGCGCACTCGGCGCAGGATTGACCAACGTCGAATACGCTCCGCTCTGCGAGATTCTCGGACGCTCGCCGATCGCACCGGAAGCCTGCAACTGCTCCGCGCCCGACACGGGCAATATGGAAGCGCTGGTACGCTATGGCACCGACGCACACAAGGACCGGTGGCTCACGCCCTTGCTGAACGGGCACATCCGGTCCGCCTACACGATGACCGAACCTGCCGTGGCCTCCTCGGACGCGACCAATATTGGCGCCCGCATCGACCGCAAGGGCGACGGGTATGTAATCAATGCACATAAATGGTGGGCGTCAGGAGCTGGCGACACTCGATGCGCGCTCTTCATTCTCATGGGGAAAACTGACCCGGAGGCCCCTAAACACCAGCAACAATCCATGATTCTCGTCCCGGCCGACGCACCTGGCATTACCCTCGTGCGTCCCTTAACCGTCTTCGGGTACGATCACGCGCCCCACGGCCACTTCGAGATTACGTTCAAGAACGTCCGCGTACCCGCTGAGAACCTGTTGCTGGGTGAAGGGCGAGGCTTCGAGATCGCCCAAGGACGCCTGGGCCCAGGACGCATCCATCACTGCATGCGCCTGATCGGATTGGCCGAACGGTCGCTCGACGCCATGTGCGCCCGGGCAAAAACACGCTACGCGTTTGGCGGCCCGCTTGGAGATCAGGGCGTCGTCATGGAAGCCATTGCCAACTCTCGAATCGAGATAGAGCAAGCCCGTCTCTTGACACTAAAAGCTGCCCACATGATGGATACCGTGGGCAACAAAGTCGCGCGAGCCGAGATCGCCATGATCAAGGTTGTCGCACCGAACATGGCTCTCAACGTGATCGACCGCGCCATCCAACTCCACGGAGGAGCAGGAATCTGTGAAGACTTTGGCCTCTCGGCCGCGTGGGCGCATGCCCGAACCCTCCGGCTTGCCGATGGACCAGACGAAGTGCACCGCCGCGCGGTCGCCAGGCTGGAACTTAAGAAATAGCGAGTCCGAGCAACAAGGAATTCACCAGCATGCGAGACGCCGTCATTGTATCCACCGCCAGAACCCCAATCGGCAAAGCCTTCCGCGGCGCCTTCAACCAGACTCATGGTGCCGTGCTCGCAGGTCATGCCATCGCTCATGCGGTCGAACGCGCCACGGTCGAGCCAGGCGAGGTCGAGGACGTCGTCATCGGCTGTGGACTGCCCGAGGGAGCCACCGGTCACAACGTCGCACGACTGGCCGCCCTCAAAGCCGGTCTGCCCGTCACCACCGCCGGCACAACCATCAATCGCTTCTGCAGCTCGGGACTGCAAGCGATCAGTATCGCGGCCCAACGAGTGCTCACGGACCACGTCCCGATCATGGTGGCCGGTGGCGTCGAGTCAATCAGTCTTGTACAGAACGCGCTGAACCAGAACCATCTGACCGAAGCCTCGCTTTTGGAACACAAGCCAGAGCTCTGGATGAGCATGATCGACACCGCCGAAGTCGTGGCGAAACGCTACGGCGTTAGTCGAGAGGCGCAAGACACGTACGCCCGAATCAGCCAACAACGCACGGCAGAGGCCCAGCGGGCCGGCCGCCTCGACGACGAAATCGTGCCACTCTCCACGACCAAGCTGACAGCCGACAAGAACACAGGCGAAACACAATCGGATACGGTGACGCTCACCCGTGACGAGGGTAATCGGCCGAACACGACCGCGGAGGGACTCGCGGCCCTGACGCCCGTCACAGGAGAAGATGGTTACATCACCGCCGGCAACGCAAGCCAACTCTCGGACGGCGCTTCTGCCTGTGTGGTCATGGACGGCGCCCTCGCCTCCAAACGTGGGTTATCACCCCTGGGAATCTATCGCGGCCTTGTCGTGGCCGGGTGCGAACCAGACGAAATGGGCATCGGGCCGGTATTTGCGGTACCGAAGCTGCTGTCGCGCCATGGCCTCACCATGGAGGATATCGATCTCTGGGAACTCAATGAAGCCTTCGCCGTCCAGGTAGTCTACTGCCGGGATCGACTCGGACTGCCGATGGAACGACTCAACGTGGACGGGGGATCTATTTCAATTGGCCACCCCTACGGGATGACAGGGGCTCGCCTCGTAGGTCACGCACTGATCGAAGGGAAGCGCCGGGGCGCACGGTATGTCGTCACCACCATGTGTGTCGGCGGGGGAATGGGCGCTGCGGGTCTCTTCGAGGTCGCATAACCAATGAGACCAGAGGCAGATTCGTCCTCCTCTCGATCGGATGATTCCGAGCTCATTGATGTCCGAGTCGACGAGACACTCGATTGCTCGCGCTTGACGCCCTGGTTGCGGGCACACGTACCAGGTGCA
>CAZPZZ010000023.1:0-40833 GCA_964591245.1 uncultured Vicinamibacteraceae bacterium
ATCGGGAGTTAGGGATGTCCCGTACGCTGGTGCCCGAGGTGCTCCAGTTCTATGGCATGGAGCTCAATATGCCGGGCATGGATCACCATACGCTGATCATCCCGCGTGCTGATGATGAAGCAACCGTGCTGTATGGCATAGAAAGTCGTTTCGACGCCAACGAGGACTGGGCCCTGCCACCAGATCCGCGTCGACGTTCGGCTGGGTTGCGGCGGTCGGCGCTTGAATACATGCGCTCGTTGCCGCGGTTACCGCTCGTCTTTGCCAATCATCCCTCGCGTTCGGCCCGGGCTATCGGGGTCTACGGGTTTGATCATCCGTCGGAGATTCGTGAAAACAATGACGTGGCGCCACGGGTCTATCGTGGGATGGAAGGAGCTCCCGGCCACCAGGCGGGTTCCCTCGTGGTTCCCGGACGAGGACCCGGCAATGGCGCAGGGGTTCGCGGAGGCTATCGGAATCTGGGCGCTCATACCATGGGCGGGTTCGACCAGATGACGGCAATTGTCGGCGGCTTGTGGGATGCGTTACTAGGGGAAGGTCGGCGATTCTGGATTGTGGCGACCTCCGATTCACATTTTCACCATACCGAGGTCGTACGGCGGGGCTCAGATTTTTGGCCTGGGGAATTCCAGAAGACGTACGTGTGGGCGCGTTCTACCTACGAGGATGTGCTGGACGGTCTTCGTCAGGGTCGCGTGTTTGCGGTGGCAGGTGATCTCATCAATGAACTCGACGTCCGGGCGTCGGTGGCGGACCAGCAGGCGGACATTGGAGGAACCCTGGCGGTAGAGCGGGGCCAGACCGTGACGGTGACCATTCGGTTTCGCGATCCAGACGCACCGAACCAGAACGGTGACAATCCCCGAGTGCGGCGGGTTGATCTGATTGTCGGGGAAGTGCAGGGGCCGCTGTTGGACCCTACTGTTGACCGCAACCCGACCACACGTGTCGTTGCTCGGGTTACGTCCGAGCGGTGGGCGCAAGACGGTGAGCAGCACACGGTCGAGTTGTCGTTGCCAAATCTCCAACGTAGTAGTTATCTCAGGGTGCGGGGGACGAGTACGCGGGATAGCGAGCCGGTGATGGATGAGCCTGGCGAAGATCCCTGGGATGACCTCTGGTTCTATTCGAATCCAATATTCCTCGAGGTGGATTAGAGGCGCTGACGTTCCTTAATTCACCTGTCCATTGTGATTCTCGATTTCTGGTTTTACCTTGCCGCCACCGTAGCGGTGCTCCTCGTTGGAGTGTCGAAAGGCGGATTTGGTGGCGGGATCGCTGTCATTGGCGTGCCGTTGATGGCGATGACCGTGAGCCCTGTTCAGGCTGCCGCGGTGCTCCTGCCGATTCTCATGGCGATGGATGCCCTGGCGATGCGGGCCTATTGGGGGCGGTGGGATGCCGTGAACCTTCGGATTCTTCTCCCGGCTGCGGTCTTGGGTACGTGGCTGGGATTTCTCGGAGCCGGCGTGCTTTCGGACGATGGACTCCGCGTACTGGCCGGTGTGATCGCACTTGTCTATGCGCTTCGCTATTTCCTGGCTCACACCCAGCCGGCCAGACAGCCCCGTGTCGCCGCCGGCGTGGTCTGGGGAAGCCTGGCTGCGTTTACCAGTTTCTCCGTGCATGCAGGTGGTCCCCCGCTGCAAGCCTATCTGCTTCCCCAGCAGATGCACCGGACGACATTTCAGGCTACCAGCGTGTGCTTCTTTTTCGTTGTGAATTGGCTGAAGGTGACGCCCTATGCGTGGTTGGGGCAGTGGACGAACGACAACCTTGTCACATCGCTGTTTCTGCTCCCATTGGCTCCGGTGGGAATCTTTCTAGGGCGGTGGCTGCATGCTCGCGTGAGCGACGTCGTGTTCTTCCGTGTGGTTCACGGGATGCTGTTCGTCATCGGTGTCAAGCTCTTGTCTGACGTTCTGGTTGGTCCGTGAGGCGCTGTGCCACCCCTGTAAGCGATAGAATCTGCTTGCACCGATGGGGTCAGAGTCCTACGATCTGACACAGATAAGCCATGAAACTCACATATTCACGTCTCGTGCATCTCATCGCAGGTTTGGCGTTTATCCTGGCGGTATCGCCAGGCGCGGCGTTCGCGCAGAACGACGAGTCGATTGTGTTCAATCGCGACGTCAGGCCGATCCTGTCCAACGGGTGTTTCAATTGCCACGGTCCGAATGCCGCCACGCGGCAGGCGGGACTTCGTCTGGACGTGGCCGACGGTCCTGTGACCGACCGCGGACGGTACGGCGGACCGGTGATCATTCCTGGGAATGCCGAGGAGAGCCTGCTCTTCCATCGGGTGACCGAGGAGAACGCCCGGGCGCGGATGCCTCGTGGTGGGGACGCACTCACCGGAGAACAGATCGACACGATCCGGCGATGGATCGATCAAGGTGCCGAGTGGCAGCCGCACTGGGCCTTCATTCCACCAGAGCGAAGCACGCTTCCAGACGTTGCGCAGGTCGAATGGCCGCGAAACCCAATCGATCGGTTTGTTTTGGCCCGGTTGGAAGAAGATGCCTTGGCGCCGGCGGTGGAGGCGGATCGGAGTACCTTGCTTCGTCGGGTCACTCTTGATCTCACGGGGGTACCACCAACTCCGGCCGAATTGGCCGATTTTCTGAACGATGATTCCGCCGAGGCGTATGAGCGAGTCGTGGATCGGTTGCTTGCGTCACCGCGGTATGGCGAGCGGATGGCCGTGGAGTGGCTTGATGCGGCCCGTTACGCCGATACCAACGGGTATCAGACCGACGGGGAGCGCTCGATGTGGCGCTGGCGTGATTGGGTCATTAATGCGTACAACTCGAATATGCCCTTCGATCAATTCACGATCGAGCAATTGGCCGGTGACATGCTTCCCGGTGCGACGCTCGACCAGCAGGTGGCGACGGCATTCAACCGAAACCACAGTTTGAATAGTGAAGGAGGCATCGTTCCCGAGGAGTTTCTCGCGGAATATGGTGTCGATCGTGTGTCGACGACCGGAACCGTGTGGATGGGGTTGACCCTCGGTTGTGCCCGTTGCCACGATCATAAGTTTGATCCCATCTCGCAGAAAGAGTTCTACGAGGTGATGGCGAATTTTAACAACATCCCGGAGCGAGGGAAGGGATTCAAGTATGAAAATTCACCGCCGATGGTGACAGCGCCAACCGACGAGCAGCATGCCGAACTCAACGTCATCGACGAGCAGCTGGTCGAGGCACGAGCCGAACTGGTGGCGCTCGATGAGGCGCAGGCTGTGGCGCAGCGTGAGTGGGAGGCCGCGCTCGGTGGAGCCGGTGATGTCAATTGGGCCCGACGCGAAGGGTTGCTGGTGCATCACGCGTTTGAGGGGGATATCGCAGGAACCCAGACCACCACTGACATCCCGGCGATGCTGGAAGATGGGCGTCCGCAGTTTGTGCCAGGGCGGATTGGCATGGCTGCGGCGTTCGACGGCCAGCGGTTCGTCAACGCAGGGGGCAGTCCAGACGTTGGATACGAGGATGCATTCAGCTTTGCGGTCTGGATTTATCCCACAGCTAATGACGGTGTGATTCTGTCTCGTGCCAGGGCTGGCGATCAGGGTGAAGTTGGATGGGGCCTGTATCTGGAGGACGGCAAGATTCGTTTCAACATGTCGACCCGTGTCCTCGACGACGGACTGGCGACGGAAACCGTAGATGCTGTCGGGCTCGAGCAATGGCAGCACGTGGTGGCGACCTATGATGGCTCGCTGACTCCAGACGGAATCCATATTTACGTCGATGGGCAAGCGCAGGAGTTGACCACACTCAATGATCTCGTGGGGAACCGGTTGAACGTGTCTCGAATGCCACTGCGTATCGGTGCCAGTGGTTCAGATAAACCGAAGTTCCAGGGGCGGATCGATGAAGTGCGAATCTACGAGGGTGTGCTCTCCTCGACGCAGGCCGCGGTGGCGGCGACCGCCTGGTCGCTGAGTGATATTGCGGCGATCGCGGTGGAGCAGCGGACGACCGCGCAGGTGGAGAAGCTTCGGGCTGCATTTCTCGATCAATATGCGCCGTCCGAGGTTCAGGAAGCCGGTCGTAAGGTGAGAGACCTTGAGCGCGCGAGGGATGGGCTGTGGGAGAGTTTTCCGACCGTCATGGTCATGGAAGAGCGGGCGGAGCGGAAACCGACCTATCTCCTCAATCGGGGCGCCTATGACAATCCTGGTGACGAAGTCTTCCCGGGTGTGCCCGCGGTCCTGCCCGCTTTGCCAGATGGCGTAGATGCCAACCGGTTAACCTTTGCCCAGTGGCTGGTCGATCCCGGGCATCCGCTGACGGCCCGTGTCACGGTCAACCGTTTCTGGCAGATGTATTTCGGTACAGGGTTGGTGAAAACAGCCGAAAATTTTGGGACCCAGGGCGAGTATCCCAGTCACCCTGCGTTGCTCGACTGGTTGGCTACCTCGTTCGTCAATGCCGGTTGGGATATGAAGGCATTGCAGAGGCTGATTGTCACCAGCGCCACGTATCGGCAGGCCTCGAACATGAGCGCCGACGAGTTCGAGGCCGATCCGGAGAATCGTTTGCTGGCTCGTGGGCCGCGACTGCGTCTGCCGGCGCAGACGATTCGCGATCAAGCCCTTTCGGTAGCTGGTTTGCTGGTTGAGAAGGTTGGCGGACCGTCGGTCAAACCCTACCAGCCTGAGGGGCTGTGGGCGGAAGTGAATGAAGGGGGAGTGCCCTACGAACAGTCGGAGGGCGATGACCTCTATCGCCGGAGCCTCTACACCTTCTGGAAGCGGACGCTGGGTCCGCCGACGATGATGACGTTTGATTCCTCGACGCGGGAGACCTGTATCGTGCGAACCGGGCGAACAAATACCCCGCTACAGGCCCTGAATCTGATGAACGACGTAACTTATGTCGAGGCGGCGCGTCGTCTGGCGGAACGCATGATGCTGGAGGGAGGCGAAACCCCGGCTCAGCGTATTGGATACGGCTATCTACTGACGACCGCACACCGACCGAGGCCGGAGGCTGAAGAGATTCTCGTGAGGGGATTTGAACAGCACCTCGATCGGTACGAAGATGACCGGCGGGCGGCAGTGGAACTCGTCAACCTGGGAGAACGCCAGCGCGACGAAACGCTCGATGTGGCGGAACTCGCCTCGTACACCATGGTGGCGAATCTTTTGCTGAATTTCGACGGAACTATCACAAAGGAATAGCGATGGACGCGCGTCTCGAACAGTTGTTGACACGGCGGCGTTTTCTGGAATTGACCAGCTCTGGCATTGGCACCGCAGCCCTGGCAACCCTTTTCGGCCAGGATCTGCTCGCTCAAGGCGGCGGGGGGGCTTCACCGGTTGGTGGACTTCCAGGGTTACCTCACCATGCGCCGAAGACGAAGCGGGTAATTTACCTGTTTATGTCGGGAGCTCCATCGCAGCATGAATTGTGGGATTACAAGCCGAAGTTACGCGAAATGGTCGGCGAAGACCTGCCTCCCTCGGTGCGTGGTAACCAGCGGGTGACCACAATGACGGCCGGGCAGGAACGGTTTCCGCTGGTGCCTTCAAAATTTAAGTTTTCCCAGCATGGTGAGACGCGGACCTGGGTCAGCGACTTGATGCCGCATACCGCGAAGATCGTGGACGAGCTCTGTTTTATCAAGTCCATGCATACCGAGGCCATTAACCACGACCCTGGCATTACGTTCTTCCAGACTGGTGCGCAGCTGGCGGGTCGGCCAAGCATGGGCGCATGGTTGACCTACGGACTGGGCACGATGAATTCTGACCTGCCCACGTTTGTTGCGATGGTCTCCAAGGGGTCGGCCCAGACCGGGCAGCCCCTCTACGATCGGCTATGGGGAAGCGGTTTTCTCCCGACGCGCTTTCAGGGAGTCAAGTTCCTGTCGACGGGAGATCCGGTGTTGTATTTGTCGAATCCGGCCGGTGTCGATAGTGCGACGAGGCGACGGTATCTCGATGACCTCGGCGCGCTGAACGAGTTGAAGGAAGACGAGTACGGGGATCCCGAGACGAGTACTCGAATTGCCCAGTATGAGATGGCCTATCGGATGCAAAGCTCGGTGCCTGAGCTAACCGATCTCTCCGATGAACCAGAGAGCACGTTTGACTTGTACGGTCCGGACGCCAGAAAACCTGGAACCTTCGCGCGCAATTGCCTCTTGGCGCGGCGTTTAGCTGAGCGGGATGTTCGTTTCGTGCAGTGCTTTCACCGTGGCTGGGATCAGCACACCCGCCTGCCGCGTGGTATCGAACGACAGGCGGGAGACGTCGACCAGGCGCAGGCCGCGCTTGTGCAAGATCTCAAGAACCGGGGAATGTTGGACGATACCCTTGTGGTCTGGGGGGGGGAGTTCGGCCGGGGGCCCTATTGCCAGGGAGTTTTCACGGAAGACAACTACGGGCGAGACCACCATCCACGGTGCTTCACGATCTGGATGGCCGGTGGCGGTGTGAAACCTGGTACGACGTATGGGGAGTCTGACGATTTCTCGTACAACATCGCGCAAAACCCGGTGCACATTCACGACCTGCATGCCACGATGTTGCATCTCTTGGGCATTGACCACAGGAAGTTGACGTTCCCATTCCAGGGACGGGACTTCAGGCTGACCGATGTCTCGGGAAGAGTGGTCAACGATATCCTGGCCTAAAGAAGAGTGAGGGGTGCTTTCGGTAGCCGAGCCGGCAGGAATGTGCGGATTGGCGTTAGTGTGAGCGCCTACGTGCTCGGTGCGTTCGGGAGTCTGGCGGGCGCACAAGTACCGCAACCGGTCGAGCGTGTCGAGGTGGCTCGGGTCATCATCGACGCTCGAGTGCTGGACGAGCAGGGACGTCCGATTCTCGGTTTAGCTCCAGCGGATTTTGATGTGCGGATCGGCGATCGTCCGGTCCGAGTCGAGAGTGCGCGGTGGATCGGGGAAGCGCCCGTCCCACCGGTGCGACCTGCGCGTGTGGCGACCGCCGTGCGCGCCATTGATCCCGGGGACCGTGGCCGTCTTGTTGTCTTCGTCGTTCAGAAGAGCTTGGTGCCCGTCCGCGCGCGCGGTCTCCTTCGACTGCTGCAGCAGGTTGGGAGTCTGCTGGGGCGACTCAATTCAGATGATCATGTGGCGGTTCTGTCCTTCGATTTTCACCTGAAGATCTGGATTGACTTTACGAATGATCTAGACGCCGTTCGTACGATACTCGCGGAGCAGGTCATGTCTGGGACACCCCCTGCGGTGGTGCCCGGGCGCATCTCGCTGATCCCCAGATTGAGCCAAGAGGCGGGCCGTCGGACGTACCGTATCGAGGAGGCATTGCGTTCGCTTGGATACGCCCTTGAGTCCTTGCCCGGGGCTAAATCGGTCGTACTCATTGGGCACGGCTTTGGGGAGCTTACCGCCAACCTCAATATGTTCGGTTCACGGTTGGACCGACGGTACGCCGAAGCCCAGCAGGCGCTCCAGACCGCCAGGGCCGCCGTTTTTAGTCTGGACACGACCGATGCGGCGTACCATACGTTCGAACACGGGCTTCAAGTGGTTGCCGAAGATACCGGTGGGTTTTTCGTACGTACCAATCTCTCGAGCCGACGGGCGGTCGAGCGGGTTGGAAGTGCACTGATCGGCCACTACGTACTTTTCACCGAACGTCCTGACCTGGAAACGGGGACTCACCGAATCGAGGTGGCACTGGACGGCCGTAAGGGCAGGGTGTTCGCGCGACGAGATTACGTCGAGCAATGAATCCAGGAAGCCGCCCCTGAGTTGGGCTCGATTGTCCGAGCCTGTAGTGTGCTATTTTTTTGTGCGACTACCGATGAACATCATGCATCGACTCATCTATCGTGCCAGTGTCACACCTGCGGGGTGCGTGCTCACGTTACTACTCTGTGTACCTGGGGTCCAAGCCCAGGTACCCGAGGGGCCGCACGTCATTGGTTCTTCGATTCAGCAGTACTGTTCCGGTTGCCATGGTCCTCAGACCCAGACCGCGGGGATGGATCTCATCGCGCTGGTGGGTGATCTTCCCCTCGTGAAAAATCGGGAGACGTGGGGGCGCGTGATGGAGGTGCTGGAAGAGCGACGGATGCCTCCTCCGGCGGCTCCGCAACCAACCGAAGAGGTCCGGATGGAGATGTTGGCGATTCTCATTCGGGATATCGACGAGTTTGATTACTCGACGATTGACGATCCGGGGTTCGAGCCAATGCGGCGGTTGACCCATGACGAGTACGACAACACCACGCGTGATCTCTTCGGCGTCGAACTGGACCTCGCCGGGCGATTTCCTGACGAATTGATCGGTTCGAGCGGATTTGAGAATTCCTCGAATACCCTGTTTCTTCAGCCATCGTTGATGGAACGGTATATCGCGGTTGCGGAACGGGCGGTGGCCATGGCCTTGCCCGAGGTGGCCACAACGGACTCCCATCGGGTTGCGCGTGCGAGGACGCTGCTGCCGGGGCGAGAGCAGGGTGTATCTGACGCGGAGGCGACCAGTCAGATTCTCGCCCAGTTTCTGCGTCGGGCGTATCGACGTCCTCCGGATGCTGCAGAGCTCCGTCGGGCACTCGTGCAGTACGACGCCGGGCGGAGTGGCGGTCTCGCGCATGAAGCCGCGGTAAAGCAGGTCATCCAAGGAGTGTTGATTTCTCCGAAATTCCTGTTGCGCGTTGAAGGGGGGCAGACGGGGGGCGACCCGTATCCCGTCACCGACTGGGAGCTGGCGTCTCGATTGTCCTATTTTCTGTGGGCGTCCATGCCGGATGAAGAACTCTTCGGGTTGGCAGAGGCGGGTACGTTACGAGAACCTGCGGTGCTAGAGGCCCAGGTCCAGCGGATGCTGGCTGACCCGCGGGCCGAAACCCTAGGCGAGCTCTTTGCCGCCCAGTGGCTCGGATTTCAACACGTTGGCACTCGTATCTGGCTGGATCCCATTGACAACCCTTGGTGTACGGCGTCACTGATGACGGCGATGCGCGAGGAGACGTCGATGTTTTTCATGTCCCTGGTCCGTGGTGATCGACCGATTCGGACGCTGCTTGACGCCGACTATACGTATGTAAACGAGGAACTTGCGCGAACACTCTATGGCAGGGATGACGTGTTCGGTGACGAGATGCGGCGGGTGTCTATCGAGGATCCCAATCGGGGAGGTCTACTCGGGCAAGCCAGTATTCTGGCGCTGACTTCGAACTACAAGGACACGAGCCCGGTCAAGCGTGGGCACTACGTGCTCGACACGCTCCTTGGCACGCCGCCACCACCACCGCCACCGAATGCGGGAATCCTGAATGAAGACGTCGCCGATTTGAGAGGCCTCAGTTTTCGCGAAAAACTGGAGATGCACTCAAAGAACGAGACGTGCCGGGTGTGTCACAGCAAGATCGATCCCATCGGATTCAGTCTTGAGAACTTTGACTATTTCGGGCGCTGGCGTGACGATTACCGCTTTCGCGTTCGGGTAGACGGTCCAGACGAAGCGAACGAGACCGTCCAGATTGATACTGAAACTAGTCCGGATCCGGTTTTCCGCTACTACAAGAATACGAGTCGATCGATTGTGGCCGCCGGAGCCTTGCCTGACGGAACGTCATTCGTTGGACCGGCAGCACTCAAGCAGGCGTTGCTCGAGACGCGCTATGACGACGTCGTACGGCAGGTAGTGTCCAAGATGTTGTCGTACGCCCTGGGACGTCAGCTTGAGTACTATGATGAACCGGCGTTACGGCGGATCATTGTCAGGCTCCGGGAGAACGACGACCGCTTCGGTACGCTGGTGCAGGCAATCGTCGAGAGCTATCCTTTTCAATACAAAAAGGCTCCGACAGAGGAGACGAATTGATGAGACGTGGTCAGTTGTCGCGCCGCACCGTGCTTCGTGGGTTGGGTGCCACGGTGGCGCTACCCTTGCTCGATGTGATGCCGGCTGTGGCAGGGGCATCTGGAGTTTCTGGACAAGCAGGGAGAGCGGGACCCCTTCGGTTGGCATATCTCTACTTCCCAAATGGTATCCCTCGGGGGATTTGGTACCCGGAGCAGACGGGATCCGGCGGGCGTCTGCGTGTGCTGAATGAGTGGATGAGCCCGCTTGAGCCATTCAAGGACGATATTCTCATTCCGAGCAAGGTGTGGACGCCAGATGGCAATGGTCATGTCAATGGCCCCCCGACGTGGTTGACGGGTCAAGGTTACGATTCGCGTGCTGTGAACGCAGGTGGCGTCTCGGCCGATCAGGTGGCTGCGGCGCATCTTCGGGACGAGACCTTACTTCCTTCATTGGAGTTGTCGGTACAGGGAGAGGGGTTTTTCTCGAACTCGCTTCCGCGGAATGCGATCTCCTGGTCCGCTCCGGATCGACCGATGACCCGTGAGATTGAGCCGCGTGCGATCTTCGATCGGATGTTCACGGTGGCGTCTGGGGGGGCGACGAATCGCTCGGTGATGGATGCCGTTCTTGCGGATGCCCGAGCGCTACGCGGCTACGTCAGTGCCGTCGATCGCTATCGGTTGGACGAGTATTTCGAATCGATTCGTGCGCTCGAGCGGCGCATTGAGTTTGCGGAACGTCGTTCGATGGAGATGCGTGACGACGCGGCGCTGAACGACACGCTGACGACTCCCGCTCCTGGAATCCCCGGTGAGCACGAGGCGTATATGCGGCTCATGATGGATCTGATGGTGGCGGCATTCCAGTCTGACGCGACTCGCATCGTCACGTTCATGCTTGACCACGGGCAGTCGAACCGTTATTTCAACTTTATTCCGAACGTGCAGGGGACCTGGCATGCGCTCTCTCACTATAAGAACGCGTCAGGCAAGACGGAGGATGATGACGGGGTGACGTCGTGGCAGTCCGTCGAGCAGAAACGGGCAATGTATGCCGAGGTTATTCGATGGCACCATCGGCAGGTAGCGTATTTGCTCGGGCGGATGAAGGCGATTCAGGAACCCAACGGCGGAACGTTGCTTGATAACAGCATGATCCTGTACGGCGCGAGTCTCGGCGATGGCAATGAACACGACGCACAAGACCTGCCAACGCTTCTGGCCGGGCGGGGCGGAGGAACCATTACCACCGGACGGTTTTTGGAGCATACGGAGCCGACCGATCTAGCGAGCATTCATCTTGCGTTCCTTCAGAGGATGGGTGTGCCGATAGAGAGGTTCGGCGCTGCAGAGGCGCCGCTTAAGGCGTTGGGATAGGGAGGCGAGGTAAAGGTGAGGAATTTAAGCGGTTCAGGCGCACCGATGGCGTTGATGTCTATGACGATCCTCCTGGTCACGGCGACGATGGGGGCGGCGCAGTCGTCCGATCGGATTGCCGCCGAGGGCGGGGACATCGTCATTACCCCAATTATTCATTCGAGCGCGCAAATCGAGCACGCCGGAATGGTTATTCAGATCGATCCTTGGAGCGTCGGCGATCTGTCGCAGGCGAAACCGGCCGATCTCATCTTGATCACTGATGATCCAGGGCACCACCTGGATCTGGATGCCATTCAGCAATTGAGGAAGCCCGGCGCGCCGGTCGTTCTGACGGAGACGGCGTTTGCACGATTTTCTGACGGCACGGTGCTGTCGAATGGAGAGAGCGGTATTTTTGCAGATATCCCTGTTGAGGCTGTCGGGGCCTATGACATGACACCCGGACTCCCGTTCCATCCACGAGGTGAGGCTAATGGCTATGTCATCACACTCGGGGGAAAACGGTTGTTCTTCTCTGGCGTCGGTGAGTGCGTGCCGGAGATTCAAGCGCTACGGAATATCGAAGTTGCGGTCATGCCCATGAATCTTCCCGTCGACCGCATGCGTCCGATTCCAGTGGCGGAATGTGTGAGGACATTCCAGCCGAAAGTCGTGTACTTGAATCATTACGATCAACCGTACGCACGATGGCTTACGAATCCGGAGGGGAATCCACCTGCCGACACGCAGAATACCCCGGCCACACTCCAGGTATTCGGTGACGCGGTGGTGGAGCAAGGCATCGAATTTCGTGATGCCGCGTGGTATCCGCCACGCTAGCAGCAGCCAACGATAGGCGTCGAAGACCGGGACTCTGGCGAGCCGAGTAGCTTTGCCGTGACGGGAACGCCGGGGCGAGCGCGCGTCTTTGTACCCGAGCGACGTGTCCCGCCAGCCCTGGGCCCAGAGGGGAACTGTGAAGCGTTCTGGGGTGAGGGCGAGCTGCACCTCCGATGAGAAACAGGGAGACCCCATGGACGGCTTGATGATGCAGTACCCGTTGACTTTGGATCGCATCATCGAGCACGCCTACCGGCTATTTCCGCATAAGCACATCCGGACTCGGCAGCCTGATGGGAGCATGCATGTCTACACCTACGCAGACCTGCATCGCCGGAGTCGCGCGCTCGCTGACGCGCTCGTGCACCTCGGGGTTGAGCCGGGGGACCGAGTGGCAACGTTTGCGTGGAATCACTACCAGCATCTTGAGATGTATTTCGGTGTTCCCGGTGCGGGTGCTGTGTGTCACACCTTGAATATCCGACTCTCATCACGTCAGCTCGCGTATATCGTGAGTCACGCGGAAGATAAGGTTGTGATTCTCGATGCAGCGTTGGTTCCGTTGTACGAAGAAGCTGCGGCAGAGATCGATTGTGTCCAACATCACGTGCTGATCAATGCCACACCAGGGATGGAAACGAGTCTGCCGAACGTTATTCACTACGAGGAATTGGTCAGTGGAAGTGCAGAGGGGTTCACCTGGCGTAGCACCGACGAGAACATGGCGATGGGTTTGTGTTACACCAGTGGCACGACCGGCGATCCGAAAGGGGCGCTCTATAGTCATCGCTCGATGTTTCTTCACACGCTTGGTGAGAATCAGGCCATGGGGTTGGGACTGTCAGAGCGAGACGTGGTGATGCCGGTGGTGCCCCAGTTTCACGCCATGGCGTGGGGGCTGCCCTATGCATGCACTCTGGCCGGCGCAGAGGTCGTTATGCCCGGGCCGGCTCTGCAGCCGGCGGCGCTCGCCGAGCTGATCGAGAAGCATCAGGTGACGGTGGCGGCTGGAGTGCCCAGTATCTGGAATGGGCTGTATCACGAGTTGAGGGCGACCCCTCGGGATATTTCCTGCATACGGGCGCTGATGGTGGGGGGGTCGGCGATGCCGCGTGCTCTCATCGAGGCCTACGAGCGGGACCTGGGAGTGAATATCCTCCACGCCTGGGGAATGACTGAGTTGTCGCCGGTGGGGACGGTCTCGAAACTGTCCAGGTCCCATGAGGAGCTTTCGAAAGAGGAGCAGTGGGATGTGAAGGCGCGTCAAGGATATCCACTGGGCGGCGTCGAGTTACGAATCGTCGGGGATGACGGGACACCGCTACCGTGGGATGGTGTGACGATGGGGGAACTCCAGGCACGAGGTCCCTGGGTGATCCGGAGCTACTTCAAGCATGAACCGTCTGACGACCAGTTCACGTCAGACGGTTGGTTTCGAACGGGCGACGTCGCGACCATGACACCGGATGGCTATGTCACGATAACGGACCGGACGAAGGATCTCGTGAAAAGCGGAGGAGAATGGATTTCGACGGTAGCGCTTGAAGGCGCGCTGATGGCTCACGTTGATGTGCTCGAGGCGGCTGTCATTGCTGTGCCTGATGAGAAGTGGATCGAGCGGCCATTGGCAGTGGTGGTGCCTACACCAACAGGCCAGGTGTCGGCGGACGCATTGCGGGACCTGCTTGCTCCGCAGTTCGCGAAGTTTTGTATTCCCGATCAATTTCTGTTCGTCGACGAGATCCCGAAGACCAGTGTCGGGAAATTCGATAAGAAGGTGCTACGCGCCCGGCACGCCGCAGGCACCCTTGCGTGATGGCGGGGCGCTCACTTCCACGCGAGAAGGTCATCGGCCGTGATGCGGCCACGCATTTCTATACTCCGTCGCCCGTCGGGTCCAGCGAGGCGATAAAACGCCACGATGTCGATGCCGGCGTGGAGCGCGCGGGCGGGCAGACCCACGACGAGTCCTAAATCCTCGAACGGCACCTCGGCCCCAAAGCGCGCGATCGGCGTCGCGTCGTCGGCGACCCAGATGGGGCGTACGAGGGTTGGCTGGGGTTCATCGCAGCAGGTGGGCTCTCCGGCGGGGAGAATTGTGACGGCGGGGCGTTCGAATGAGCGAGCAAGCGTATCCACCGGTGATCGGAGCGCGACATATATCACGGGTGTGGAGAGCCAGCCGGGTATGTCTGTGGCGGTCAGTCGCTGTCCTGATTGAGCAGCGGCGTGGGAAGCCCACGCGATACGAAGGAAGGGTGTGTATACCGTCCCGGCCAGTTCAGTCGAGCCAGCAGACGCTGTAGAGGTGACTCTCCTGAGCCTGTAGGTTGCCGGCTGGGCCGCGTAGCCCGCTCTGATCGCGTTCTGTACTTCATCCCGGTTTAATCCAGCGGTGGGACGAGCCATGAGGGCGCGGAGGGTGGGAATGCGCTCAGCAGGTCGCAAGGCGGGCGGTTCGAAGAGCAACACGACCACCATCAAGGCGGCGACAAGGGGAGCAAGGGGCGCTATAGCGCGAAGCATCTGAACGGCCTCATGGCATCTGATTGGCGCCGCGGCAGGTAGTGATCGCACGACCCGATCAAGGGGCGGCCTCCGGGTTGTCCGAGTGCGCTTGGTGTGCCTCCCTCTGCGGCCAGTGAGGGCGTATGGTGTCGGCGCCCCCCCCCAGGTGTCAGCAGCTACGGGAGTGCGTTGCGGCCTAGCCTGGCAGTGCAAAGACGAAGAGATTGTTTCCGTTGCTCGGACGGATCTCTGGTGTCAATCGACGAAAGTGCCCACTTGTCCCGCCTGTGCCAGTACTGACGGCGACATACTGCGTTCCCCCTACCGCGAACGTGATCGGGAAACCGGTGACCGATGAGCCGAGATTAATCTCCCACAAGACTTCACCCGTGGTGTGGTCAAAGGCGCGAAAGCGGCCGTTGACGTCGCCGCCGAAGACAAGCCCTCCCCCTGTCGCAAGGAGAGACATTGTCGCCGCGCGTTGTTCATGCAGCCAGGTGGTTTCCCCGGTTTCCGCAGAAATGGCCCGGACAGTCCCCGCGTAATCCGTTCCGGGGGCAAGTTGGTGGCGGTAGGCAATGGCGTACGCCTCTGACCGGCTTTCATTGGGTTCCGCCGGTGTGTCTTCTGGAAACGTCGTTGCCGCCATCATGCGCGCACAGGTGTTTCGTAGCGGCATATACATCGTGTTGGTGAGGGGGCTGTACGCGCCCGCTTCCCAGTCCTTACCACCGTTCCACGTCGGGCACGCGAACACGGTTTCTCCTACTGCGCCAAATACGACTTCGGCGTTCTCCGTGACCGCTCCAGAGGCCCCATCGATTCCGCTAATCACGTTTTGGGTTACCGTGGGTGTTGCCCAGAGGAACTCTCCCGTCTCGCGATCGAGCGTATATACAATACCGGTCTTTCCCGGGATGCCGGTGACGACACGTCGGGTCTCGCCGCGTTGCAGTCGTGGATTGATCCAGCTCACGGCCTCCGGATCGGGAGTGACGGCCGTGTCAACGAGCAGGCGTTCGAATGGGTGGTCAAGATCCCAGTGATCGTTGAGGTGTTGGTAGTACCAGACGATTTCGCCGGTGTCAGCATCCAGCGCCAGGGTGGAGTTGTGATAGAGATGCTGGTTCTCCGCTCCGCCAAGAAGGAATTTTGGGGCCGGCGCGGTGACGGATGTCCCGATATAGACGAGGTTGAGCGCCGGATCGTAGCTCGGCACCATCCAGGCCCCGACGTGTTTACGATCTTCATAGGGGACGCCGCCCCAGGTCTCGTCGCCGGGTTCGCCGGGGGCCGGGATGAGCCGACGGCGCCAGAGTTCTTCACCCGTCAAGGCATCGTGGGCAGTGACGACGCAGGCTTCCGGTCCGCCGCGGGGCGAACAGCTTCTTCCGGTGATGGCCTTTCCGTTGGCCACGATAGGACCGGAGCCCTGCAGAATCGGATGTACTTCGCGGTCGACCACGGCGGTTTCCCAGACAGGCTCTCCGGTCTCTGCGGCGAGGGCGAACACGTGTGCGTCCATGCTGGTGTCGATGATTAGTCGGTCGTAGATGGCGATGTTCCGATTGTTGCTAGCGAGGCCACTACGTCGGACGTCCTCGGGAATCTCGCGACGATGTTCCCAGATGAGATCCCCGGTGCGGGCGTCGATCGCCTGAATGACGTCGTTCGGGTTCGGCATGTACATGATGCCGTCGTGGACCAGCGGGGTCCCGGATTGAAACCCCTCGTTGAGGGCGCGGGTCCACACCATCCGGATTGTGCCGACGTTGCCTTGATTGACCTCGTCGAGGGGGCTGTATCCCCAGCTGTCGAGTGTGCGGCGCCACATCAGCCAGTCATTTGGGGGGGGATCTTGAAGGGTTGCATCTGAGACCGGTGTGAACGTCCTCGGAGCTTGGGCTCGCGCTGCATTGTCTCCCATCCCGAATGCGAGCATCACGATTACGAATACGACACGCCGGTTCAGCGGCCTCTGTTCGTGCATCATTGACTCCCTGTCTGACTCTGCGCCGTGAAATGGGGCGGGCTCATCCGCGGTAGCCGCGGCGTCGCGGCAACATGGTGTGCCTGCTGGTATGGCACGTTTTCCGAGAGGGGACGAACTTGCGCATGTCGGCTGTGAAATGGTGGGTGGTT
This sequence comes from uncultured Vicinamibacteraceae bacterium, assembly GCA_964591245.1. Lineage (GTDB taxonomy): Bacteria > Acidobacteriota > Vicinamibacteria > Vicinamibacterales > UBA8438 > CAZPZZ01. The sequence continues at coordinate 16,666 of CAZPZZ010000023.1, forward strand.
TGCCGGAGCGTCGTAGAGCGCCATGATCTCGCAATACATCAACCTGGGTAGTCTATCCCTAAGCTCGTGATCGTAATAACCCCCTGTCTTCCCCTTGCCGGGACGGGTGAGCCGTAATGTGGACGAGCATGGAGCGTGCGTATGTGCGCTCTGTGTGGACCTCGCGGGAACGGTATATCATCCGCGTACGCGAACAGGAGGAGACATTGAAGTTTCTTGTCAGCCTCGCGGTATTGACGAGTGCCGTTCTCGTCACGGGCATTGTGGTGGGCGCGCAGGAGTATCCACATGCCTTCCCCCGGGCTGGAATCGAAAAGATTTTCGAGAACGACCGGGTCATCGTGTGGGATGCCACCTGGCCGGATGGTGTGGAGCAACCCTATCATCGTCACCGATACGATATGACGGGGGTGTTCTTCAGGTGGGGGCCATTGCGTGTGACGCGGCTCGATGGCACTTTTACCCAGAATGATGAGCCATTCGACATTCCCTGGGTGTTTTTCCAACCCAAGGGGGTGACGCACAAAGAGGAGGGCGTCGGGACGCCCGAGCGCCATGCCGTCATGATCGATATGAAGGATGGGGCATTCGAGACGCATGACCTTTCGACGGACCTGCCGTTGGCGTTTCCCCGACCGGGGGTGGTGAAGGAACTCGAGCGCGAGCGGGTGACGGTTTGGGATGTGGTGTGGCAGGAGGGAGAGGAGATGGAGCTTCACGTGCACCCGAAGGATACTGTCGTGGTGTTCATTGCTGGAGGCGGTATTCGGACACGTGACCTGCAGGGGGCAACCCAGATGCGTTTCTACGAGCCTGAGGATGTGGTATTCGTTCCTGCTGGTACCATGCATGTTTCGGCCGCAGAGACCGGGTCTCCGCGTGCGATGTTTTATGAGCTCGAGAACTAGAGTGCCCGACCACGAACGAGGAGGAGTGCGAACCGGTCAGGCCCGAGTCGGCTTTGGATCAAGCGAGAGGAGCATTATGAAGAGACGGAACATGATTGTCGTGATCGCTGGTGGCCTCATGGTGTTAGCCGCGTCACTGGGGGGGCTTCAGGCTCAGACTGGAGAAAATGACGGGCCGCAGTTTCAGGACAACACGAACCTGCTGTTCCCTCATGACTATCGGGAGTGGATCTTTCTGAGTTCGGGTCTTGGGATGACGTACGTGTCGGAAGAGGGTGACAGTGCTTCGGAGTCGGCCCGGGAGCCACGGTTTCAGAATGTGTTCGTGAATCCTTCATCCTACGCGCATTTCATGGAGCACGGCACTTGGCCCGATCATTCGATCTTTGTACTCGAGATTCGTCAGTCATCCAGCGAGGCGTCCATCAACGAGGACGGACGTTTTCAGACGGACCTTGCGGTCGTGGAGGCGGAAGTAAAGGACTCACGGTTCGAGGATGGTTGGGCGTTCTACAACTTCGGGGACGCGGGCCGAGAAGGCCAATCGGTGGCGCCGCTGTCGGGAAACCGTGTCGCGGCGTGTATTGCGTGCCATACGGAGCACACGGCGGTCGAGCGCACGTTTGTTCAGTTTTATCCCACACTGCTCGATGTTGCCCGGGAGAAGGGCACGCTGAAAACGGGTTTTGAGTAAGGAGGCGAGAAGCGATGCGACGACGCGTGTTTGGCCTTGTCGTTCTTGCGTGCGCCACGTCGTTGTACGGGGAGCAACGTCCTGAGGGACCGGATGCATCGGAGGTCTCTGCGCCAGAGGGGTTTCGTGCGAACAGGGTCACGTATTCGGCGATCATGGATGTCTTGGCGTCAACGAGAGGTACCGTCAGCGATGCCGACCTCGAGGCATTGAAGTTGTTGCCACTCGAGGCCATTTGGAGTGGTCTTGGCGACTACCGCGTGAACTACGTTCGGGGCTTCGTCAGTACCCAACCGGGCGAGCGTGTCGTTGGTCGGGCATTGACCATGCGGTTTCTCCCACCTCGGCCCGATTTTGTGGAGGCTATCGATACGTTGGCGGCCGAAGGCGACTGGGACCGTCGGTATTACGCACGGGCGGCAGAGGAGGCGCAGCCGGGTGATGTCGTGGTGGCGGAGTTGGGTGGTACCGATGGACACAATCTCTTCGGCGGGATGGGAGCGTTAGGGATCAAGTTGCGAGGCGCGGCCGGAGTCGTTATTGATGGCGGTAGTCGAGATCTGATCGAATTACAGGGGGATGGCTTTGATGGGTTCCCCGTGTTTGCGAGGTTCTTTGATGTCAAGACAACCAGTTGGCTTGGTGTTGAGTGGAACGCGCCGGTCAGGATTGGTCAGGTGACTGTGCTACCTGGCGACGTGGTCGTCGTGGATGACGGTGGAGCGCTGTTTTTTCCCTCCAGTCAGGTGCCTGCTGTGCTCGAGTCAGCGGCGGCACGAGCAACAGTCGAGGAGTACGAACGAGAATTGCTCCGCTCACGCATGCACCGTTTCCGGGATGTCTATCCTCTGTCTCCGGAGTTGCGGGAGCAGTTCGAACGTTCCCGGTAGCGCGGAAAGGGCTGGTGGCACGTCGCCAGTAGGGGTGGCTAGGGGAGTAGCCACTCGAGTGCGAAGGCCGTGAATACGATTTCCTCGTAGTGTGCTCGCTCGTACAGAAGGCCGATGCGACCGTCTGGTAGGCGGGTCAGCGAAGAGTAGGCCGAGGAACCCTCTTCAAGCAGACGGCCCCTCGTCCAGGTACGTCCGTCGTCAAGGCTGGCCCGGACGGTGAGGTGGTCACGGGTGGTGCTGGCCGGGTTCGAGAAGAGCAAGATACCAGGCCGATTCTGGTCGCCGGGCCAGCGGTAGCGGATCAAGCTTGCCTGACAAGTCGGTTCTATCAGTGCGGGATCAAGCTGTACGGCTGACCACGAGCGTCCTCCGTCACGACTTGTGGCGACCGCTCGTCTCTGTTCGCCGTGGTAGGAGCGAGCGTTGAGCATGAGTTGGCCGTCCGTCAGTTCGACGATCGTCGATTCATTCGTGAGTGCGTCGAGGCTTCCTCCACGCGTCCAACTCTCCCCTGCGTCATCGCTGTACAGGATGTGGCTTCGGTACTGGCCAGGCCCGGCTTCGGCATTCGAGTCCGAGTGATTTGCCGGGACAACCAGGCGCCCCGCGTGGGGGCCATGTCGAAGCTGGATGCCGGCTGCCGGGCCAGTTGCGTACCATCGCCAACTTGGAGCGCGTGTGGTATCTGGCAGGGCGACGGGCGCGGTCCAGCTTTCCCCGTCATTGGTGGAACGTGTGTACCAGACACGTCGCACGTCCTGGCTCGTGCCGTCCATGATGTCGGATTCGCGGTCTGTACTGAGGTTCCGCGTCATCAGCAGGTGAATGGTGCCCGTGTGGTGGTCGATTACCGGGGCAGGATTCCCGCATGTATGCGGTCCATCGTCACAGACGATCTGTACCGGACCCCAGCTGAGGCCAAAATCTGAGGAGCGTTGGACGAGGAGGTCAATGTCGCCGGCATCACCGCGCCCTCCGGCGCGACCCTCGGCGAAGGCCAGTAGCGCCCCGCCGGGCGTCGTTAGCAGCACCGGGATTCGATACGTGTGGTAGCCCCCCGTCCCGCTTCTCCAGAGGACCTGGTGTTCAGGGGGGGGCGGCTGCGCTTCGACGCCGAACGCGATGATGAGCGCCAGGGGTACTACGCCTAGAGCTGACGTAAACCGATGACTGAGCTGGGAGTTACGCGCGGAGGACATTTGCTCATGCAGTGAGTACCGGTGCGAAGGTCACGTCGCCGGCCGCCGTGTCGTTTGGCTCGATGACTAGCAATCCGGCGTCTTCGCGACCCTCGTCGGCGAGGTTGAACCCATCAATGCAATTCGTGGCGGGCTCGACACAGAAGAAGTCACGTCCTTCCGGGGTATAAATTACCAGACAGCTGAAAATCGGATCCGCCGTCATGTCCAGTGCCGCGTTCCACTCGGGCCAGACGACCCGGGCCTGACCTTCGAAATCGACGAAATTGTTGTCGAGGATTGTGGCATCTGGATTTAGTCCTTCCTCAGTGAAGGGAAGGTTGCCAGGGGCTTCGACAAGGGCATCCGGCATCGCGTTGTCGTCGGCACGCCACATGCGGCCGACGGCCGCGTGCAGGCGCACGCGGGGCGTACGCACGAAATACGGATGGAATCCAAATCCCACGGGCATGGGCTCGGTCGAGGTGTTGGTGACCGTACAGCGTATGGTGAGCTGTCGCTCGGTGAGTCGAAAATGCTGTTCGGTGTGATACGTCCATGGCCAGCTATCGGCCGCGTGGTGATAGGCGAGTGTGAGCGAGGCGTTCGACTGTTGGACCACCTCCCACGGGGCGCGCCAGGCATGCCCATGGATCGCGTGTGGTTCGGGACTGAAGTTTTGCGGGAGTTGAATGGTCTGGCCGCGGAACCTGAATGCCGCGTCGCGAATGCGATTCGAGAACGGGACCATCGGGAAGCTCGATGTGGAGCCGGCTGCTCGGCTCGAAACCGCGTTCGCCAGGGCCGGACGCATCCAGTGATAGGTGTGGCCGGCCCGATAGGTGAGGTACCGCGTGATCGATCCACCTGCGGCCGGTGAGACCACGAGCCGACTGGATCCCGCGCTCAGTTCCACGAATTCAGGAGACGAATCACGCATGGCTCGTCCTAGTTGACATGTTCTGCGAGAAATGTCCGGATCGCGTCGTAGATGCGGAGGTTGTCATCGGCGGAAAATCCACCGTGGCCGCCACCCTCGACCGTCACAAGCTGGTTGGGAATTCCTGCATCATCCAGGGCGTTATGGAGCTGGACGCCGTGGTCATACGGCACGATCGGGTCTGCGTCCCCGTGGATGGTCAATACGGGGGGAAGGCCCGGACGGACATAGGTAAGCGGTGAGACGCGGCGTGCGATCTCCTCGCGGTCGCTGCGGCTGCCAAGCCAGGCTTCGGTGAAGTTTCCGGAAGATCCCGGTGGGCCGTGCATCAACCCCACCACGTCCGTGATGCCATACCAGTTGATGATGGCCGCAACGGACAGCTCAGCCATCGACGTCGTACCGGTGGACCAGGTCCGATTACGGTCGCCAGGACACTGTCGGTCGAGTCCGGCGGACGCCGGCAGCATCCCGGTGGTCAGTGAGAGGTGTCCACCGGCGGAATTGCCTGTTACCACGATGCGGTCGACATCGATGTTGTAGCGTTCCGCATTTCGATAGACCCAACGTAATGCACAGCGGCAGTCCTCGACAGCGGCCGGCGCATGGGCGACGTCTGCCATGCGATATTCGACATTGGCGACGTTCCAGCCCATTTCCAGATAGGGCAGGAAGGTGAGCGCCGAACTCTCCTTGCTGCCGTTGGTCCAGCCACCGCCATGGATATACACGAGCGTCGGTGCCGGGCCAGTGGTGCCCCGTGCCTGGTAAAAGTCGAGCTTCAGTTCCTGGCCGCCGGCACGCAGATAGGTGATGTTGGGGACGAGTCGGTAGCCGGTCGCCACTTGTACGAACCGTGTGGCGCTATCAGTCGATTGCGCCCCCACCTCAGGCGGGGCTGTCCATCCCAGAAGCGAGGCCATTAGGATTCCGGCGACCCGTGTGCGTCTGCTTTTCATGTCGAATACCTCGTCGTCGGCGCTGGCGCGCCCCTGGGTAGTTGATTGCGTCGGTTAGTTCAGGTCAGCGGCGTCGATGCCCGCCTGGGCACAAATGGCGTCGTTCGCACCTGTATCTCCACTTACGCCGATTCCTCCGAGATGGGCTCCATCTGCCGTGAGGATGGGGAGTCCGCCTTCGAAGAAGTTCAGGCCGGGAACGAACGCGGCCGCGGACAACCCGTTGCCGAAGGCCATGTCGCCCCATTGTTGGGTGGATCGGGGACTGGAGGCCGAGGTGCGAGCTTTGGCCATCGCCACGTCGTGGGACAACAGCTGTGCGTCGTCCATGCGGTGATACGCTTTCAGGTTGCCGTGGTTGTCCAGGATGGCAATGTGCATGCGCCATCCTTCCGCGTCGGCCTTGGCGATGCATCCTTGGACCATTTCCATCGCAGCCGTGCCAGTCAACATCGGTCGTGAGGAGACCTGGGCTGACGCATTATCGAGGATGCTGAGGCTCAGGGCCGCGAGAGAGCAATAGACAAAGAGACGACGTGCACGCATACGATGTGTCCTCCTGGTGAATTGTTTAGCGTGGTGGTCACTGACTGACTCACACCACCACATTTTGTTCGGATCATACACGGTACGGCCGAAGTTGGCGTGCGGGTGAGCGGGTCCTCGAGATGTTGGCGCCCTGACGTATCATAGCCACGCGATCCTCATGCGCGTTATTTTTCACTACGCTGCGGGACAACGTTTGACGCGACGCCTTGCTGCGCTTGGTGGGGCTGGTCTGGACGTCGCGGTGTGTGCGGAAGGAGATCATCAGCGGTTCGGGGAACTGATCACGCACGCGGAGGCGCTCTGGCATCTGCTCGAGCCGGTGACCGCGGATGTTATTGCGGCGGCGCCTCGGCTTCGCCTGATCCAAAAGATTGGAGTCGGGGTCAATACGATTGATCTCGATGCCGCCCGTCGACGCGCTATTGCCGTGTGCAATATGCCTGGAACCAATAGTCAGGCCGTCGCCGAGATGACGTTGCTTCTTATACTTGCTACTTTACGCCGTATCAATCGACTGGACTCGGCGGTGCGGGCAGGTAAGGGCTGGGAGCTGCCGTTGCCGCTGCAGGACGGTTTTGGGGAGGTTGCGGGACGTACGGTGGGGCTTGTCGGTTATGGGGCCGTGCCTCGCTGTCTGGCGCCGGTACTTCAGGCGATGGGGGCGCGCGTGTTGTTCACCTGTCTGAGTCCCAAGCCCGACGCGGTGGGTGAGCCGCGAGGTTTTGATGCGCTCCTGGCTGAGAGTGACATCGTATCGCTTCACGTGCCCTTGACGGCGGAAACAGCCCAATTGCTGAACGCGACGTCTTTGAGCAGAATGAAGCCGGGCGCCATTCTGGTCAATACGGCGCGCGGGGGGCTCGTCGATGAATCCGCGTTGGTCGACGCGTTGCAGCGCGGTCATGTGGCCGGGGCTGGACTCGACGTCTTTGCGGAAGAACCAACGCCCACTCAAAGTGCCCTGCTGGCGCTTGAGAACGTGGTGCTGAGCCCGCACGTGGCGTGGCTAACCGGCGAGACAATGGAGCGAAGCCTTTCTGTGGCCGTCGAAAATTGTCGTCGGTTAAAGGACGACGACGAACTGCTGCACCAGGTCGTGTAGCTATTCATGGTCGGCGCGGGAGAGCGAACTGGAGAACAGACGGACTGATGCCGTATTCTCGTTACAGATCTGATCAGGGGAGACCGGAATGAGAGGGATAGTCGCCGGCGTCATGATATCGCTCGGAGTGTCGGGTTTTGCCCTTGCGCAAGAGGCAAAGATCGTCGAGCTCGACACCCTGAATGTCAGGGATGTGCTCTATCACCTGACGGGAGGGGGCGGGAATGGTCTTGCGCTCATTGACGAACTGAACGGCGGTGTCGTACTCATCGATACCAAGTCGGCAGGGTGGGGCGAGGCCGTCCTCGAGGTCATTGCGCAGGTTACCGATCTGCCTGTGACCACCATCGTCAATACCCATGCCCATCCCGGCCATGCTGGAAGTAACAGCGAGTTCCCAGATGTCGTTGACATCATTGCCCATGGGAACGCCGCCGCTGCTATGGCCCGCGGCAACGGGGACTCGAATGGGCTACCGACCGTCACATTCAATGACCGCTACGGTTTGCTCGATGACCTCGATCGTATCGAGTTGTATTACTTCGGCCCTGGCCATACCGATGGAGATATTGTCGTGGTGTTTCCCGAGAAGCGTGTTGCGTATGCGGGAGACCTGTTCCCGGGACGAATGGCACCGGTGATCGATCGCGCCAACGGAGGAAGCGGTCTGGCGTTTCCGGAGACCTTGAGGGCGATCGTGGATACGATCGGTGGTGTGGACCGCATCATTAGCGGGCATGGTCCGTTCCCGACAACGTACGCGGGACGTGGCCGGCGCGAGCGTGGGACTGATCGCGCATGGACGGGCTTTCTTGATTGGGATGATCTCTCCGAATATGCCGATTTCGTTCGTGATTTCGTTGCCGCTGTAGAGAGCGCGTACGAGTCGGGCCGAACACCGGAAGCGGCTGCAGCGAATTTGGATCTTGACGCGCGTTACGCCGAGTACGACTTGACCGATGTCGGAGCTACGGTTACGGCACTCTATGCCGAGCTGGATGCCCGGTGATCGCGTCAGAGAAAGCCCGCGCGATAAATAAGATGGAGGACGCATGAGGATCCGGACCCTGGTAGCAATCATCTGTTTCATCGGAGTGGCCGGCAATGTTGTCGAGATGCAGGCTGACGACTGGCCGGAGTTCCGTGGCGAGGGGCGGTTAGGGATTTGGCGCGAGACCGGCCTGCTGGAGACATTTCCAACGGACGGGCTGAAAGTCCGATGGCGCCAGCCGATCAAGGCCGGTTACGCTGGGCCAGCCGTCGCGGACGGGCGGGTGTTTGCAACCGACTGGGAACCGACCAACGGCATGCGGGGTGTCGAGCGGGCGTTGGCATTCGACGAGGATACCGGAGAGGTGCTCTGGAGCCAGGCGTGGGAAGCCGACTACGCTGGTATTCAATGGGAGATAGGGCCAGGGGCAACGCCCACGGTCGACGGTGATCGGGTCTATGTATTGGGGCGCACAGGGACATTGTCGGCGCTTGCAGTTGAGACGGGCGAGATTCTCTGGCGAAAGCAGTACGGCGAAGATTACGGTGTCAATCGGATGCAGTGGGGCTTCGATTGGGGCTTTGCCAGTGCACCTCTTGTGGATGGCGATCGGCTCATTTGCTTTGTTGGTGGTGCGCCGGATGCTCGAGTGGTCGCGTTTGACAAGATCACCGGCGAGGAGGTCTGGCGTGCGTTGCCAAGTGAGGGGGACCTTGGAGTCGCGCAACCGATTATCATCGAGGCCGGTGGGGCCCGGCAGCTTATTGTCTGGAATCCGGAAGAGGTGGCGTCGCTGGATCCGGAAACTGGAGCAATCTACTGGCGTCAGCCGTACGTTGTCGGTGGTGCAATGACCGTTGCCGCACCAGTACAGGTTGGCGCGCAACTGTTTTTCACGACATTTTACGATGGGCCCATGATGTTGACCCTGAACCAGGATCGGCCTGGCGCGACTATTGCGTGGAAAGGAAGCAGCAATAGCGAGATCCGCACCGAAGGACTGCACGGTGTGCTGGCTACCCCGATCATTGATGGTGGGTACATCTATGGAATCTGCAGTTATGGACAGTTACGTTGTCTCAACGCCGAGACCGGTGAACGTATCTGGGAAACGCAGGACGCGACCGTGGAGCGGCGTAGATGGGTCTCTGGCTTTATGGTGCGCAATGGCAACCGCGTGCTGCTGAACAACGACCGCGGTGAGCTTGTCATCGCGAGATTGAGTCCCTCTGGCTACGACGAGGTCAGTCGGACGCATCTCATCGCACCAACGTCGGATCCGGGAAATCGCCGAGAACTCCGATACGTGAATTGGGTGCATCCGGCCTATGCGAACAAGCATATCTATACCCGGAACGACGAAGAGATCATCAGCCTGACCATGGACGTGAACGATTACGACTGAATTGATCGGGGCGGGACGTCGGATGACCACTTCACTACGGAGGTGAGTTTCGCTGCGTTAGTAAAAGGAGTTCAACATGTATCGATGCCAGTCTCACTATTGCGTGCTTGTCGTCGCAATGTCATTGCTCGCTGGGCCAGTTGCGGCACAGTCCGAAAATTGGAGTCCGCCTCGCACCTCAGTTGGTCGGGTGGACCTGCAAGGCGTGTGGGCGAATAATGCTGCCACTCCTCTGGAACGGCCGGATGTGCTGGCCGACAAAGCGGCGTTCACCGCAGAGGAGCTGGCTCTTCTGCGTACGGCGAATCAGCGGCTCTTTGGTGGCGCGGATGACGCAGCGTTTGGCGATGGCGTGTTTAATGCGGTACTGGCAGACCGTGAGAGGAATGTCTCCGGGGACGGAGGCACCGGGAACTACAGCTCGGTCTGGATGGTGGATCGCGTGTTTGAGGAACGCACCTCGCTCATCAGTGATCCGGTGGACGGAAAGTTGCCAGCCCTAATTCCAGAGGCTGTGGCTCGTATCGATGCGGCAACGGCGTACCGACGGGAGCATCCGGCCGATGGTCCGGAAGACCGAAGCCGTCAGGTTCGTTGCATCACCTATGGGATTCCCCGCGTCGGAGGACTTGGGGCGGGGTATAACAGTTACTATCAGATCTTCCAGACTCCCGGTCACGTCGTCATGCTGGGGGAAATGATCCATGACGCCCGAGTTATCACGCTTGGGGACCAACCGCATGCGCCCTCTGCGATCCGCCAGTGGCATGGGGATGCGAGAGGACGTTGGGAAGGGGACACCTTGGTCGTCGAGACCACAAATTTTTCTCCGCAGAGTGGGTACCGGGGCGCGGCCGAAAATCTGAATCTTGTGGAACGCTTTACGCTTGTGGGGCCAGACACCTTGCACTACGAGATCACGGTGACCGACCCGACCACTTGGACGCGTCCATGGACGGCGATGGTGCCGTTGTCTCGAAGTGCCGACCCACTGTTCGAATACGCCTGCCATGAGGGGAACATCGGAATGACGGGTATTCTGGCTGGTGCTCGCGTTGAAGAGGCCGAGGCCTCGCGTGGGGAGCAGTAAGCTTTGCTAGTGCCTTCGGTTGTCAGCTAGAGCGGAGGCGCCAGCGTGTAGAGGGCAATACCCGCTGTCGTTGCGACATTCAGGGAATCGACACCGCGTGCGATCGGAATGCGCACGCGGTGGTCCACCTGCGCGGTAGCTTCATCGCTCAAACCGACTCCTTCTGCGCCGAGCAAGATCGCGAGTCGGGGCGGTGGTGCTGCCGCAAACGTTGCGAGTGACGTCGCGTCTGCTTCCGGAGTGAGGGCGACGCTCGAGAACCCCAGTTCTCCAAGTCTGATCAAGCCGTCTGGCCAGTCCGAGATCTCTCCATACGGGATCCGAAGCGTGGCTCCAAGCGACGTGCGAATAGCCTTGCGGTAGAGTGGATCGCAGCACGTAGGATTGAGTAGCACGCAGTCGACGCCGAAGGCTGCAGCATTTCGGAAGATGCTACCGATGTTGTCCGGGTTGCCGACCTGCTCGAGGATCACCACGCGACGGGCGGTGGCGAGTGCGGGCAGTTCCCGGTCAGTTGCGTCTGGTGTCCGCACGCCGAGGGCAAGGCAACCCCGATGTACCTGAAATCCGACAATCTGCCGTAGAAGATGAGGGGAGCCCACGTAGATCGGGAGATCGTGCTCGCGGCTCCTCAAGAGGTCATGAAGACTGTCGACTGCTGCAGACGTGACGAGAAGGGAACGAGTTTCGAAGCGAGGGTGTTCGAGTAGCGCACGCACGACGAGGCGACTTTCGGCGACGAAGAGTCCCTTTTCTCTGAGCAGTACGGGGTCTGGGACGTTGTGAAAGTCGACCAGACGCGGGTCTAAGTGATCCGTAACTGTTTCGATCGGCATGGTGGTGTGTCTCCGAGCCGGGGTGCGGACGTTCCCTCACTGGGGCGTCCCTCGTCTTCGCGTCAGTGGTCCTGATACAGTCAGCAGATGCCAGTGCCGCAGTCTTCCCGCGCTGAAGCGATTGTCCCCTTTCTGGCCATGGAGGTCATGGAGCGGGGTATGGCGATGGCCCGGGCCGGTGCCGATGTGTTGCAGCTCGGCGTCGGCGAACCAGGGTTTTCTCCGCCGCCTCAGGTAGTCGAGGCATTAGGGGCCACGGTTGCCGCAGGCGACACTCACTATACCGATAGTCGTGGCCTCTATGCGCTGCGCGAGGCGATCGCCGCCGATTGTTACCGTCGGCGAGGAGTCACCATCAGTCCGGAACAGGTACTCGTGACGAGCGGGTCTTCGCCGGCCTTGTTGCTCGTGTTCGCGCTCTTGCTGGACCCCGGTGACGAGATCATCATGGCCGCGCCGCATTATCCCTGCTATCCGAATATGGTCACCATGTGTGGTGGGCGGACGATCTTGGTGCCGACCATGCCGGAAGAGGGTTATGTGATTGACGTGGATCGGGTGCGGGCCGCGATTTCACCCCGGACTAAGGGTGTGATGGTGGCGACGCCGGCCAACCCAACCGGAGCGGTGCAGCCTGCCGCGGTGGTGGAGGGGCTCTCGGTACTCGGGGTCCCCATCTTGTCGGACGAGGTGTACGACGGCTTGCTCTACGACGGAGCTAGGAACACGTCGCCGCTCGGCATTGCGGATGAGTGTTTTGTTTTTGATGGATTTTCGAAGCGGTATGCGATGACCGGATTTCGCCTCGGTTATGTGATTGCGCCGACACGGGCCATGAGGGCACTGGTGTCGTTGCAGCAGAATTTTTTTATCTCGGCTGCTCATTTCGTTCAGTCAGTGGGGCTCGTTGCGCTCGAGCAGGGTGCGGAGCACCAGCGGATGATGGTGCAGGAGTATGACCGTCGTCGACATCTGCTGGCGGACGGGGTCCGTGATCTCGGGTTAGCCGTGCCGGTGAACCCCTCGGGGGCGTTCTACGTGCTGGCCGACGCGCGCCACTTGGCGACAGACTCACTGGCTCTTGCCTTCGAACTGCTTGAGCGGGCGCATGTGGCGTTGGGGCCAGGACGTGATTTCGGCGAAGTGGCAGAGGGCTTTCTTCGCTTCTCGTTTGCCGCGTCCTACGATGACATCGCACGCAGTCTTGAGCGGTTGAAGCGTGTCATCCCGACCTTAGCGTCGTCTGGCTGATCCGCGAGTTTCACGCCGGCGCGTCTGAAGAGTTACGACTGACGAAACACTGGAGATCGTTTTTCCAGGAAGGCTGCGACGCCTTCGCGTCCGTCCGGTGATGTTGCCGCCTGGGCAATTGCTTCGGCTTCCAGTTCCATCTGGCTTTCGAGCGTTTCGTGTGCGCTGGCCAGAACTAATCGTTTGGTGGCTGCGTAGGCGCCTGTCGGGCCATCGGCGAGATACCGTGCGAGACTCCGCGCCTCGTCGGCTAGGGCCTCGTCATCAATGACCCGTGTCGCGATCCCGTATCGAAGCGCGTCGTCGGCGGTCAAGACGGGATTGAGCAGCATCAGTTCTAGCGTGCGTCGACGGCCAAGCAGACGCGGCAAAAAATAGGTTGAACTCCCGTCTGGCACGAGTCCGGCCTTTGTATAGGCCATGGTGAGTTTCGCTGAACGGGCGATGAGCACGAGGTCGCAGGCGCATGCGAGTGAGAAGCCGGCACCGGCCGCTGTTCCTTGGACGGCCGCGATCACCGGAGCCCGCATTCGGGCGAGACGAGAGATGGCTGCGTGCAGGTCGACCACCATACGCTTGAGAAGCGAGGCTAGGTCGGGACCCGCATTGGCGAACGTACCCAGGTCGCCCCCGGCGCAAAACATCTTGCCAGCTGCGTCCAGCAGTACCACTCGCACTTCGGGATTGATGTCACAGGCGATTGTGGCCTCAAGGAGCTCTCGGGCGAGGGCGGGTGTGATCGCGTTCGCCTGGTCCGGTCGCCGCAATGTGATGTGTGCAACACCGTCCTCGATGCGAAGTTGAAGCGAATCAAAATCCATGATGTTCCTTCTCGCGGCCGCTGTGGACCGCTGACACGCCATGCATTGTCAGGGGGGGGGCGGTGGCGTCCGTTCTCCGTTGGTGGCAGTACACGAGTTCGTTGCTCACAAGGGGGCAGCAATGCGGTACAGCGTGTTGACCGTGCGAATGATGAGACTCCCGTGAGCTATTGCGGGGGTGGCCAGCGTCCACTCCTCAAGGGAGTTGACGCCAAGGAGTTCGAACTTGGGCCCTGCTTTCATGACGTAGGTGTCGCCCTCTTCACTGATTGCGAAGATCTTACCGTTGTAGGCCCATGGAGAGGCGGTGAAGAGTGAGCCCCCGGGCGAAACTCGTGTCCGGGAATATACTTCAGCTCCGGTGCGGGCATCATGGCAGATCAGAATGCCGCGATCGAGCAAAGTGTAGTGGTAATCACCATAGACCAACGCCGAAGGGTTGTACGACCCGAGGGTTGGATGCGACCAACGAATGTAGTCATTTTGTGTCATGTTCTCGTGCAATGAGATATCGCCGCTTGCGCCGGGCTGGATGGCATACACGGGTCGAGCGGAGTCGGCGGTGTAACCGGAGTTGATGTAGAGCAGGCCGTGTCGTGCAAATGGTGTGGCCACGTGGATCGAGGACATGCCGGTGAGGTTCCAGAGTTCACGACCGTTGAGGTTGTAGGCTCGGACTCCACCCGTGCCCGTGGTGACAATCTCGGTTCGGAGATCGTTCTGCCAGATGAGAGGTGTCGACCAGTTTGATGCTTCGTCGCGGTTGATTCGCCAGAGCTCTTGACCGTTCGTCGCGTCGAATGCGGCAAGGAATGACTGGGCGAGGTTGTCGTTCACCACGTAGAGACGGTCATCATGTACGACGGGTGATGAGGCAGTGCCCCAGCCCTGTCGCATTGGTCGCACCTCCATCGCGGAGTGCCACAGTTCAGCGCCCTCGAGATCGAAGGCGAACAATCCGACATAGCCCAGGTAGACATAGACGCGCTTGCCATCGGTGACAGGGGTTTCCGAGGCGAAGCTATTCTTCTCGTGTTTTGAGCCCGGGACGGCCGTGTGTAATGTCTGTTGCCACCGAATTTTTCCGGTATTGAAATCGATGTCGTAAAGCACCCAGCGCATTGGCGAAGCGGGCGTCTCGAGGTCGTTTCCCGTCATGGGACCGTTGAAGGAACGAGACTGGTACTGCCTCAACGGTTTGAGTGCGGTCTCGGCGCCGGTTGTGTTGATAACGGATGTGATCAAGACGTGGTCTCCCGTGACGATGGGAGAGCTCCACGCTCGTCCGGGAATATCTGACTTCCAGACGACGTTGTTGTCCGGGCCCCAGGACGCGGGGAGCGAACGAGTGTCCTCGGCCACGCCACCATCAAGACCGCGAAACTGTGGCCAATCCTGAGCTGATGCTCCCGTCGCAATAACGAGTGAGAGCATGACCGCAAGTCGAGTCTGGTGAAGATGCACGTTGTTCTCCTTCTTCCAGGGAGACTGCATTCGCGGGTTCGCACCCATTTGCGTCTCGCGAGAGACTCATCAGGATATATTAGGCAGCGTAAAATTATTTCCGTCTTTCGTGTGACCGTGGGAGGTCGGCAGATTTGCCAATTGGAATGTGCGGGAAGCCATGAGGTCACGTCTGCGTAGCCTGTTGTTCCTATGCGGGGCCGTGTGTCTTGCGGTGGCTGGTGCGTGTGGGGGGGGGACTTCGTCACGGACGGGCACCTGTGTGGAACTTGCTGCGCTCAAACTGATCGATATGGAAATCCGGGTGGCTGAGCGAGTTCCCGCCGACGCGGATGTGGTCGCACATTGCCAGGTGGAAGGTACCATCGAGACGGAGATCAACTTCGAACTTCTGCTTCCGGACCCCTCCGATTGGAACGGACGGTTCCTCATGGGGGGAGGGGGGGGCTTCGTCGGGCGCGTGCAGAATCAGGCTCGCACGCTATATAGCTATAGTGGAGACCCGCTGACACGGGGGTATGCCACGGTAGGGACTGACACCGGCCATCGAGGAAGCGGGATGGACGCGTCCTGGGCGCTGAACGATTTCCAGCGCCAGGAGAATTTCGGTCATCGGGCAGTCCATCTCACGGCGGAAGCCGCAAAGTCCATCATTGGCCACTATTACGAGCGGGCACCGGATTACTCCTATTTTGTCGGTTGTTCCCGTGGTGGCGGGCAAGGAATGATGGAGTCCCAGCGATATCCAGAGGATTTTGATGGCATCGTCGCTGCGGCGCCGGCCTACGATTGGACCGGAATTGCCGCCGGGTTTGTGCAGAACCAGCAAGTGATGTATCCAGAGGGTGCGCTCGAGAAGCCCATCTTGACCGGAGACACGCTTGAATTGCTTGGATCACGTATTTTGGCGGTTTGTGACCAAGATGATGGCGTTGTGGATGGAGTGATGACGGATCCGCGTCAGTGTCGGTTCAATCCGGACGATTTGCCTGGTTGTGTTGATGATGAACCTGGCGTCGGGTGTGTGACGAATGCGCAGCGCGTTGCGATCAACACGGTTTACGCTGGACCAATGGTGAATGGCGAAGCGATTTACCCTGGGTTCACGTATGGAGGCGAGCGTGATCCAGGCGGGTGGGATTCGTGGGTGGTCTCGTCGGAGCAACGTCGAGCCGCCGGCGTCCCCAATGCGCAATATGCATTCGGGACCGAACTCTTGAAGTATTTTGTGTTCAGTGATCCGGATTGGGACTACACCACCTACGACTTTTCGACCTGGAATGAGGATTCAGCGCCGACGGCCTCGTTACTGAATGCGACGAGTTCTGACCTTGGGAGGTTCCGGGAACGGGGTGGGAAAATTGTCTACTGGACCGGATGGTCCGATTTGGCGCTGCCGCCGCAAGGGACCATCGACTATTTCGAGCGTGTGAAAGCGCGAGATCCGAGGGCGGACGAATATGCGCGACTCTATATGTTGCCAGGGGTGCTGCATTGTGCGGGAGGGCCGGGGCCAGACCGCGTCGATTGGGTGGACGTGATTCGTGCATGGGTGGAAGAGGGCCGAGCTCCCGGACCATTGGTTGCCGCGAAACTGGACGTGATGGGCGAAGCGGTTCTGACACGTCCGGTGTGTCCGTACCCAGAGATTGCCGTCTACGATGGCGTCGGGGACGCCAGTAACGAGGCGAGTTTCAGCTGTGCAGAGCGAGCCGACAGGATGACTGCACGCGAGCATGATTGATATGACAAGCCAGCAGTGGATTCGTTTTGATTTGGATGGAACCGTGAAGTTTGGTCTTCTCAAGGAAGACAGCATTCTCGTACACGAGGGTGATCTCTTTGACCGGCCGCGTTCGACGGGCGAGGAGATTGCGCTCGGTCGGGTCACGATTCTCCCGCCGACTGATGCCGGCAAGATGGTGGCGCTATGGAACAACTCCCAGGCGATGGCCACAAAGACCGGTCAGACGAAGCCGGCTGAGCCGTTGTATTTCATCAAGGCGAACGGTTCATACCTTGGTTCCGGCGGCGTGATCCGGAAGCCGAGGTCCTACGATGGGAAGGTAGTGTTTGAAGGAGAACTGGGGATTGTTATCGGGCAAACCTGCCGGCACGTGAGCGAGGCAGAGGCGTCCCTGCACATTTTCGGCTACACGTGCATTAACGATGTGACGGCGGTCGGCATTCTTGGGAAGGACCCTTCGTTTCAGCAATGGACACGAGCCAAGAGCTTCGACACGTTCGGCGTCGCGGGGCCGGTCGTAGCGACTGGTCTGGACGTGGGGCAGTTGTCTATCCAGGCAGTGCTGAATGACCAGGAGCGGCAAAATTATTCAGTAACGGATTTGTTTTTTTCGCCGCCTGAGATTGTCAGCCTGATCTCCGAGGACATGACGCTGGATCCTGGAGACATTATCTGTTGCGGGACATCGGTGGGGGTGGGCTCGATGAAGCCGGGTAGTGCTATCGAGATCACGATCGATGGAATTGGCACGTTACGAAATCGCTATGAGGAGTAATCGATGACGCGGAAGTCCCGGTGTTTGATGACGGCCTTGGTGAGTGTCTGGCTCCTGGTCGGATGGGGGGAATTCCAGTCCGCGAATGGTCAGACCGCTGCGGACCAGATCCCGCGCTTCGAATACGATCCTGCCTGGCCGCGTCTGCCTTTGCCGAACGAATGGATCCTCGGTGAAGTTGGAGGTATCAGTGTCGATGCTCGAGGACACATCTGGGTGATTCACCGGCCCTGGACGGTGACCGGACGAGAGCTTGGGGCCGTGACGGGGCAGGCGGCGTGTTGTCGACCTGCGCCGTCTATTGTTGAGTTTGACACTGCCGGGGAGGTGGTGCAGGCCTGGCCTGAATTACAGTCGTTCGAGGCTGCGCCCGGGACACCTGCCGGGCAGGGAAACCGTGTAGGACCCAATGGTGCGACGCTGTGGGAATCAGTTCCGGGTGGCTACGGTGAATGGGGACGGCGGGAGCATACCGTCTACGTGGATTATGCAGACCATGTCTGGATTAGTAACGACGAATCGCACGTGCTCTACAAATTCACTCGAGATGGTCAATATTTGCTGACGATTGGGGTGCCTGGCGTTACGGGTGGTAGTGACGACACGCAGCACCTGGGCCGACCGGCCGGGCTCGCCGTGGATCCGGAAACGAACGAGCTTTTCGTGGCTGATGGCTATACCAACCGTCGCGTGATCGTATTTGATGCGGAGAGTGGTGAGTACTTACGCCATTGGGGGGCGTATGGTAATCCGCCCGATGACACACCAGTCGGCCGCTACGATCCGGAGGCACCGCCGGAGGGGCAATTTCGAGGACCGGTGCACGGCATCGTACTGTCACGTGATGGATTGGTGTACGTCACCGACCGTGGTGCGAATCGCGTGCAAGTCTTCACGCGTGCTGGCGAGTTCGTGCGCGAGGGGTTTATCGCACCAGAAACGAGAGACCTGGGAACTGCTTACGGAGTCGCGCTATCCCACGATGCCGCGCAGCGCTGGGTCTATATCAATGACGGGTCGAATAACACGATCTGGATTCTGAGGCGCGACACGCTCGAGACGGTTGGACGTTTCGGGTCCTATGGTCGAGGGGGGGGGCAATTGTTGTCAGCACATAGTATGGCCGTTGATCAGCAGGGCAACGTGTATATAGGGGAGACACGTGGCCGGCGGGTGCAACGGTTCAGGCTCGTCGGTGCGCAATGAGTCCGCCCGGTGTGTCCGACAGTGGGCGAGGGGGCGTACCCGGTTGCGTGTCGGGCTGTGAGGGTGAGGGGGAATGAGTACAAGGTCTGGTCGACAATGATTCGTGCCGCGCATGTGTGTATCCTCGGCTGCCTGACGTCATGCTGGTTGTTAGTGGTGCCAGCTAGGGGACAGGAAGCGGGTGTCGAGAGTCTGCCGGTGGTGTGGGTGCTGTCGACAGGAGGCACGATCTCCGGGCAGGGGACATCATCCACTAGCCTGACGGAGTATCGGGCCGGTGCTCTCCTAGGTGAGGAACTGGTCCGTGCAGTACCCGCGATCCAGCAGTATGCGCGCGTACGGGTGGAGCAGATTGTGAACGTGGGGAGTCCGAATATCTCCTTGGACAACTGGCTCACGCTCACGAGGCGCATCGATGAGATCTTTCGTCTTGATCCTGCGGTGGCTGGCGTGGTTGTAACGCATGGCACGAACACCCTGGAGGAAACGGCATTTTTCCTCAACTTGACCGTCACGCATGACCGACCGGTCGTGCTGGTGGGGGCGCAGCGACCGGCGTCCGCGATCAGTGCGGATGGACCGCTGAATCTACTCAATGCGGTTCGGGCGGCTGCGGCGCCCAGTGCCAGAGGTAAGGGTGTTCTGGTCATCATGAATGACGAGATCAACGCTGCGCGCGATGTGACCAAGACGAATACGTACCGGGTCGAAACGTTTCGCGCGCCGGAATTGGGATTTCTGGGGTACGTCGATGCTGATGCGGTCAGCTTCTACCGTGCTTCGACGAAGCGTCATACGGCAGACTCGGAATTTACCCTGAGCGGTGTGACGGAGCTTCCAGTAGTCGAGATTGTCTACTCCTATGTGCAGCCAAGTACCATCATGCTCGAGGCGCTTCTCTCGGCGAATGTCGATGGCATTGTGCTCGCAGGTACCGGAGCGGGTATTGTCTCCAGGGCGGAACTCTCGACGCTTGTGCAAGTGCCGTTGAGGGACAGGCCCGTCGTGGTTCGGTCCAACCGCACCGGTAACGGACGGGTCGTCCCGCTAGGGCGGTATGACGAACTCGGGATGATCCCGGCTGACACGCTGAATCCACAGAAGGCCAGGATTCTTCTGATGCTTGCCTTGACCCGGACGCAGGATCTCGACGAAATCCGTCGAATATTTTCAGAATACTGATCACGCTCCGTGCTACCCCATGCTCTGAGCCGAGGGGTGTCCACGCGTGAGTTTCATACGTCGTGTGCGATCGGTTGTCCGGGTCGGAGTGCGGTTGCTGCTGGTGGGTTCGGGCAAGGAAGCTCGAGTTAAGGAGAGCAGGTGGGAATCAAGGATGAACTGCATGCCGAATTGACCGACGCGATGCGGAGCCATGATCGGAATCGCATCGACGTGGTCCGTCAGATCACGACTGAGGTGGCGCGAGCCGTGAAGGCGGCCAATTTCGATGGCGAAGAAAACGACGAACTCTATCTGAAGGTCATCACCAGTTACGCCAAGAAGATGGGCAAGGCGGTTGCGGAGTATTCCCGGCTCGAGCAGGGGGACTCTGGGGCCGCCGTCAAACTCAAGTTCGAGGTGGAGTATCTCGGGCGCTGGCTACCGAAGCCTCTCTCTGAGGATGAGCTCGTGGCTCTAGTGGACGCCGCCATCCAGGACGTTGGCGCGAGCGATATGAAGGGACTGGGGCAGGTGATGGGCTACCTGAAGAAGAGACATCCGGAGATTGATGGCGCGACGGCAAGCCGATTAGCGAAGACTCGGCTCAGCGCGCCGTAAAACGTTGACGGGCGCGATAGAGGGCGACGCAAGGGAGCATGAACATCGCGAAGCTCACGGCGCCGGCCGCAAGCGCACCTTGTTGCAGGTTCCAGACCAGCATGGCGACGGCGACCTGGAGGGCATAGACGCTGGCCCACGGCCACATCCAGGGACGCATCCGCCAGAAGCCGTAGCCACCGGCCATATAGATGGCCCAGTGGATCGGTTCAGTGACCTTGGCGGCCCATCCTTCCAGCGTGATACCAAACCAGATTTCCTGGTCTTCTGCCACGGGTTTCACGAACATGTCGAAGGGCATATAGACCGTGGTCATGAAGACGCAGAAGGCGAAGAGCAGCTGCATCCACCACGGACGGCGCTTCCACTCCGCCGCTAGATCAAGAGTCGACATCGGTGGTGTACCTCTGTAGCTATCGGATTCACTGGCGGTATCGGCCCATTACCGGACGACCCGGAAACACGTTCTGTACGGTCTCACCGTCTCGCACGACGAAGGTGCCGTGCACGAGTACGTGGCGCACGCCACGAGAGAAGGATAGGGCGCCGTCGAACGTCGCGGTGTCGATGATCGTGTCCGGGTCGAAGACGGTGACGTCCGCGTCGGCCCCGATCTGCAAACGTCCTTTGAGCCGCATGGAGGGAGCGATGTCCTGCAAACGCTGAGCGGGCTGGATGGTCATTTTGGCGAGTGCCTCAGAGAGCGTGAGGACTTTCAGTTCTCGAACATAGCGTCCGAGTACTCGGGAGAACGTCCCGGCAGAACGAGGGTGAGCGCCAGGAGCGTACGGCATGCCGTCCGAGGCGATCATGGCAGTTTGCGAAGCAAGACCTGTCGTAATCCACGCTGGTTCCATGAGATGAATGATGACGATACCGCCCTCTGCGCGATACAGGCTAAAGCTCTCCTCGGTGAGACGTTCGCCGGTATCCTGCCATTGGAGGTCCTCGTAGCCAATGCCCATGCGTGCCTGCCATCCGCGGTCGAAGAGCGATGAGGCGAGGTTGGTGGACGCTGCGGTGTAGGGATAAATCTCTGTCGTGATGTCGAGGCCTTGGGCTTGTGCCGATGTGACGATCTCCAGTCCAGTAGCGATGTCTCCGAGGGTCATGCTATTGAGATGGACGATGTGGAGCGGCGCACCGGTCACGGCGGCATAGGTGACGGCCTCTTGGATACCGCTCAGGCCAATGTTTCGAACGTGCGTGAAGATTGGCGCTTGGCGGTCTGCGGCAAGTCGATACACCTGAAGCATCTCGCCACCAGAGGCGCCCGGGTAATACCCTACCGGTACACCGATGCCGAGTCCGCCAGCCTGCAAACCCTGATCAAGGCCGGCGAGGAGCCTGTCGTAGCCACCTTCGGGAACTGGCTCGTAGCGCGACCGCCTGATGGCGCGTTGCCTGACCTCGAGTGCCTGTACATCTGATTGTTCTGAGAACTGGAGCATGACCTGTTGGCGGACTGACCCGTGTGAGACCGTCGCTCCAAAGTTGATGAGGGCTTGGCCCGTGCGCGAGTCGAGCCATTTACGGAGCGAATTCTGTCCAGATTCTAGCTCCAGCGCAGTGGTCACGCCGTCGTGCGCCT
The DNA here is from genome assembly GCA_964591245.1 of uncultured Vicinamibacteraceae bacterium. Taxonomy (GTDB): domain Bacteria; phylum Acidobacteriota; class Vicinamibacteria; order Vicinamibacterales; family UBA8438; genus CAZPZZ01. The sequence continues at coordinate 38,848 of CAZPZZ010000023.1, forward strand.
GATACTCGTTGGCGTCGTTGGTTTGGCCGTGAGCGTGGAGGTCGATGAAGCCGGGTGAGACGACGAGACCGGGAACGTTCACAACCTGCTGCCCGATGAGCGGAGTCTCGGAGATTTCTGCGATATGCCCGTTGCGAATGCCAATGTTGCGGATAGCGTCGAGATCGGTTTCAGGATCGATCACGCGTCCACCCTGAATGACGAGGTCGTACGGGAATGACTGTGCGTGCGCGGGACCGGCGCTGCCGAGACCAAACGCCAGACATGACCAGAAGACGACAGGGAGGTACCGCGTGATTGTTCCTGTCCACATGATGAGTTGCCACTCCCTTCGTCTGCGACCTGCATTCCGCGTCCTGACCCCAGCGCGAGATTCTTACTGGGGCAGGGCGAACACAAAGAGGTTGTTGCCGGAGCTGGGCCGTAATTCAGGTGTGATGCTGAGCTGCGCCGAGGCTTGGGCGGCCGAGCCAGTGCTCACGGCGATGTACTGGCGTTCACCGACCGCGAAGGAAATTGGGTAACCAGTGACGGCTGAGCCTAGATTGATTTCCCAGAGGATCTCGCCTGTCTCGTGGTGGAACGCGCGAAAGCGCCCATTGACGTCGCCGCCGAATACAAGTCCTCCGGCGGTAGCCACGAGCGACCACGTGGCGGCACGTTGTTCGTGGAGCCAGGTCGTCGTGCCCGTCGCTGCCGAGATTGCACGGACGGTGCCGAGTTGGTCGGTCCCGGGCGCGAGTTGATGGCGTGCGGCGAGAGCGTAGATGGCGAGTCCGCCGTCCAGTGTTGAAAGCATCCTGGCGCAGGTATTCCGTAGCGGAAAGTACATCGTATTCGTCAACGGGCTGTAGGCTCCTGCCTGCCAACCGCGGCCGCCTGCCCACGTCGGACATACCAGCATTTCCTGGCCAAGGGCGCTAAATGTCACTTCGGCATTCTCCGTTACTGCACCGGTGGCGCCATCGATATGTGTCACGACGTTCTGAGCGATGGTCGGGGTGGCCCAGAGGAATTCACCGGTCTCTCGGTCGAGGGTGTACACGATCCCGGTCTTGCCAGGAATTCCCGTGATCACGCGGCGAGTCTCACCAGGTTGGAGACGTGGGTTGATCCAGCTGACCTCACTCGGGGCGGGAGTGACTACCGTGTCGACCAGCATTCGCTCGAATGGGTGGTCGAGATCCCAGTGATCGTTGAGATGCTGGTAGTACCAGGCGATCTCTCCGGTATCTGCATGCAACGCCAGTGTGGAGTTGTGATAGAGGTGCGTCAGGTCGGTCCCTCCCAGCATGAATTTCGGGGCGGGGGAGGTGACGGATGTCCCGATATAAATCAGATTCAGCTGCGGGTCGTAACTAGGGGGCATCCAGGTGCCAACGTGTTTTCGTTCTTCATAAGGGACATCGCCCCAGGATTCATCACCAGGTTCACCTGGCGCGGGAATTGTGCCCCGACGCCACAATTCCTCGCCGGTGAGGGCGTCGTGTGCCGTGATGACGCAGGCGTAGGGTCCCCCCATGGGCCGACAGCTACGTCCCGAGATCATCTTGCCGTTGGCGATGATTGGCCCGGAACTATGGGTTGCTGGCTGCGTAGTGTAGTCGAGAATCTCGGTTTCCCAGACGAGGTCCCCCGTGACCGCATCGAGGGCGAAGGCGTAGTTGTCGGCGCTGGTGTCAATGACGAGTCGGTCGTAAATGGCGAGATTGCGATTCGTTGCGGCCAGGCCGCCTACAAATCGATACACATCTTCTGGCAGTTCGCGCCGGTATTCCCATTGCAGGTCACCAGTGGTGCCATCAATCGCTTGAATAAGATCTCGAGGGTTGGGCATGTAGAGGGTGCCTTGGTAGACGAGCGGCGTGCCCTGTTGGCTTCCCTCCCCGAGCGCCCTTGTCCACGCAAGCTGAAGACGGTCCACATTCTCCGTGGGGGAGATGAAAGGCCGGGGGGGGAGAGCGAACGAAAAGGAAGGAGAAGCGG
>CAZPZZ010000024.1:0-40761 GCA_964591245.1 uncultured Vicinamibacteraceae bacterium
CGATGTCCGGGAGGTTGAGATCGAGAATCATCACCTCTGGCGGATCAGCATCGACGGCCCGCAGAGCTGCCGCCCCAGACCCCACGACCTCCACATCTGCTGCACACTCGCGCCGGAACGCGCTTTGAATCAACGCGCAGTGTCACCATCATCTTCGACTACCAAGACACGCATCAAATCACCAACAAGCCTGTTTCGGGTACCGGTTGGTCCTTTTGCGCCAATCCTCCGAACTCTCGAATCTGCATCTCTTTCAACATAGCCCCTTCCTGCCTGGTCACGGTGCTGCAATCACACAACGTACGGACGGAACAGCGTTCGGTCCTCCCTCATCAAACACGCTATTGCCCGAACGTTTCGCCGCCGTGACGCGGCGGTAAATTCTCCGTAAACTGCGTGGATTTTGAGGCCAACACGCCCTAAATACCGATTTAACGCTTCCGAAACACATGTGTCACCCCCCCGTAACAGCGAAGCGATAGCGTTGACATCGTGATGAGGCAGCGCGACACCGTCGATCTCCCACCGGCGAGCACGCAACCACTGGTGCTCCGTCAATCGGAATGAACACTTGGAGAATATGAGAATGCACCGACGCGTGTGTTTTTGGACGGGAATGGCCCTGGTTCTAGGGGCGTTACCCGCGATAGCCCAGACGACCGGACGGGTCGTGGGCGTGGTGATTGACGAGACGAATGCTATTCCCCTTCCCGGCGTGCCCGTAGAAGCCCAAGGCACGGCTGATATCGCCTATACAGATCTCGACGGTCGCTGGGAGCTTGAGCTTCCGGCAGGAGAACAAACACTCCTGGTCGCACTCGGGGGTTACGTGGAACGGAAGGTCACAGTCGACATCGTCCCGGGTGCCGTATCCGAGGTGCAGGTAGGCCTGACCACTAACGTCTTCGCCGAAGAGGTGGCGGTGATCGCCCCCTCGCTGGAAGCGGAGAGCTCAACGGCCTCTGCGCAAATGATGTTCCGAATGCGCGCGCCGGTCGTGCAAGACAACATCGGGGCGATCGAGATGCGTGCCAACAACGACTCGACCGCTGCCGACTCAATGGCGAGAGTGACCGGTGTGTCAGTCGTCGACGGCGGATCCGTCTTTGTTCGTGGCCTAGGCGAACGCTACAGCAACACCACCCTCAACGGCACGTCAATGGTGACCACCCAACCGGATCGCCGCGTGGTTCCGCTCGACCTCTTTCCGGCGGGTCTCATCGATAGCGTGCAGGTCAGCAAGACCTATACCCCGGACAAACCGTCCCAGTTCGCAGGCGGGCTCGTCGAAATCATCCCACTGAAGCACCCAGCCCAGACCACATTCCAAGCCGGATTCGGCGCGGGCTTCAACACCATCACGACTGGCCAGACGGGCCTCGGCTACGCCGGCGGCAATCGAGAATGGTTCGGACGAGATAATGGCTCTCGGAGCTTACCGAGTTCACTGCCTAGTCGCAAAGTCATCCGCGGCGGTCGTTTCAGCGAAGCCGCCAAAATCGGATTCACCAGAGACCAACTCGAACGCTTTGGCGAACAATTCACGAACGTGTGGGATCCCGTCAGTGAAAAGCTCCCGCTCAACAGCAACTTCAACTTCCTCTACGGGGGACGACACGGCAAGTTCGGCATCGTGACGACGCTGAGACAGGGCCAAGCTTCGCAGCTGACCAACGAGACACAAACCTTCTACAAGGTCGGACAAGGCGACGCCATCGAACGATTCAACGGTCCGTACGACTTCAACATCACCGAACGGACCGGCAACCTCGGCGGAGTCGGAAACGTCTCCTTCCAGGCCAATGCGAACCACCGCGTGTCGTTCGACAACTTCTTCACCCAGGTCGGCACGAATGCCACACGCACCTTCCAGGGATACAACGACGACGCGGATAACGAGATTAAGAATCAGCGCCTCTGGTTTGTTGAAGAACGCATCACGACTCACCACTTTGGCGGAGACCATCTCTTCCCCGGTGTATCCAATAGCCGGTTTGACTGGAAATATGCCTACTCGCGCGGTGACCGCGCAGAGCCAGATCTTCGCGAAGTGCTCTACGAATTCGACCCAGCCAGAAGCGACTTCGTACTTGCTGACGAATCCCGAAGCGGTCTCCGTCAATTCATCGACTTGCTCGACGCGAGCAACCAAATCAACGCCAACTGGAGTTCCGTCGTCTCTGGCGTTCGTGGTTTACCCACCCAGGTGAAGGTTGGAGGAAGCTACATCGATCGCGCCCGAGACTTCAATTCGCGCCAGTTCCGTTTCGTACCACAACGGGTGAGCGCCCTCGACCTCTCATTACCAGCCGAAGCGTTGTTCGCGCCTGCCAACATCGGTGACGCATTCGAGCTCAAGGAGGAAACACGAGGCACGGATCGGTACGACGCGACCCAGGAGACTGCTTCCGTCTACGGGATGGTAGATGTCCCGATGTCAGCTAGGCTGCGCTTCGTCGGTGGAGCTCGCATCGAGAACTTCCAGCAAGACGTCATTACGCTTGACCCCTATGCACGTACCATCGACCAGACAACGGGTACAGTGACCGCAGCCAGCCTGGACGAATCGAATATTTTCCCGGCGACCAACTTCGTCTACGCCGTCCAAGGCGACCAGAACATCCGATTCGGCTACAGCCGGACGGTTAACCGACCAGAGTTCCGTGAGGTTTCGCCCTTCGATTTCACGGACGTCATTGGCGGACGGACTATTGTCGGCAATCCCAATCTCAAACAATCACTCATCGACAACGTCGACGCGCGCTGGGAATGGTTCCCTGGCTCCGAGGAAGTCGTCTCGGCGAGCTTTTTCTACAAGCGTTTTCAGGACCCAATCGAGGCCACCGTCCGCCCCACGGCGCAACTGCAGACCTCATTCACAAACGCCGCATCGGCAAACAATGTCGGTCTCGAAGTCGAAGCCCGTAAATCGCTCGGTCGGTTCGTCTTCATCGGAGCCAATTACACCTACGTGGACTCGGAAGTCACTATTTCCACAGAACAAGTCAATTTGCAGGTGCAGTCCACGCTCAGCCGTCCACTCGCCGGTACGTCGAAGAACCTCTTCAACGCCTTGTTCGAAGTTCGCGGCGGCAGCTACTCCGGTCGCCTACTGGTGAACTGGTTCGATGACCGCATCAATGACGTGGGGTCACTTGGTCTCCCTGACATCATCGAGAAAGCCCGCGGCACGGTGGATTTCGTCTTCTCCAAGCGTTTCAACCCTGTCAGCTTGAAATTTGGCATCGCCAACCTGACAGACGCCACATACCAATTTACTCAAGGAACTTCGAGCAATGCTCCCACCCAGCGCATCTTCCGCCTGGGACGGGTGGTGACGTTCGGTCTCACCTTCCACCCGTAATAGCAGCGTGGCTAAGAGATAAGAGATATCAGAACGGAAAGGACGGATGAATCCAATGAATGGCATGGCAATGGCACAGAGAGTGGCGCGTCGCACCATTCTGCCAGCATTGCTCGCACTGGGGATGGGAACATTTGCGCACACCGTCTTCACGCAAGAGAACATCGTATGCGTTCCACTGTCCGGCGAAACCGTCACCGAACTCTGCTTGGTCACCGGGCGGATTGCGACCGACACCACGTTCACCGTGGATCGGTTTTGGCTGCTTCGAGGCGCCGTCTTCGTCGACGCGCCAGCCCGCCTGACCATCGAGGCAGGTACTTACATATTCGGCGAATTCGCCACGAACGGCACGCTCATCATCTCGCGAGGCGCCCAGATCCTGGCAAACGGCACAGCCGATGCGCCCATCGTCATGACGAGCGACCAACCCATTGGTGAGCGAGCCCGGGCTGACTGGGGCGGGCTCATCATCAACGGTGCCGCGCCAATGAACGTCCCCGGGAACGAAGCCGTCGGAGAGGGCGACACGGGTATTTACGGTGGCACCTCCGTCGATGACGACAGCGGCCACCTTCGCTATGTCCGAGTGGAATTCGCCGGCACCGAGTTCAGCCCGGACAACGAACTGAACGGTATCGCATTTCAGGGAGTCGGCACCGCGACGGAAGTCGAACACGTCATGGTGAAGTACAGCAAGGATGACGGACTCGAGTTCTTCGGTGGCACGGTTACTGCAAAATGGATCGTGCTGCAGGGAATCGCCGACGACAGTATCGACTGGACCGATGGCTGGACCGGCAAGGGGCAATTCATCATCGTGCTGCAAAGCGGAGACGACGCCGACCAGGGCATTGAAGCGGATAACAACGGTGACAATAACAACCTGACGCCGCGTTCAAACCCGACTTTGTACAACCTGACATTGGTTGGTGCCCCTGATAGCAACGAAGGCCAAGAAAGTGACATCGGCATGCTACTTCGTGAGGGCACCTCGGCGACAATCCGCAATTTCATCGTGACCGGCTTCAAGGAAGCCTCGATCGACATCGACGACTCCGTGACGTTCTCCCAGATCACGAGTGGCAATTTGACGCTCGGGAGCGGCATTATTTACGGGAACTGTGTGGTCAGCAAATGCGTTGACCAGTTTCGACTCGACAGCGACGATAAGGAAGCGCCGATCACCACGCAAGACTTCGTCACCAACAGTCCGAGTATCTCGTTCGCGGATCCGGAGCTTGGGGATCCGTTCAACCTGACAAACCCGAACTTCCAGCCAGCCGCACTCTCGCCTGCACTCAGTGGCGCAGTCTCGCCTGCAGTACCGCCTAACGATGGATTTTTCGACATCGCAAACTTTATCGGTGCCGTCGGACCAGCAGGTGGTGGTCAGGATACCTGGTGGCAAGGCTGGACGGATTTTTCAGCCAGTTAGTGAGCCAACGTGTCGAGCACCGTGCCACAGACCATGGGCACCTCGCCCGCTACCGTGAAACTCCGTCGTCAAACTGCCTGCCGTGGCTCCCGCCATGGGACGCAAGCCACGGCAGGTCTTTCCATCCTGCTTTTTCTTCTCGCATGGAGTGGTGGGTGTCGCGAGCACCGACCCCTCGAACCACTGACCAACACATACCCCTCGAACCACGCCCTTGCCCAAGCGGTACTCGACGCGCTGTCTGCAGCAGATTACGACCGCCTTGCTACCCTCGCACTCAATGGCCAAGAGTTTCGGGATGTCGTCTGGCCGGAGCTGCCATCGAGTAACCCGGATCGTGGCCTACCCGTTTCTTACGCGTGGAACGATCTCAACCAGAAGAGCACGAACGGCTTGCGCCGTTTACTCGCCCGGTGGGGTGGACACACCTTTGAACTGCTGGATGTGACTTTCGATGGAGAAACCACCGAGTACGAGTCGTTTCGGGTCCATCGAGAGACACGCCTGACCCTGCGGGACACAGACGGCGAAGAACTCGACGTACACTTTTTCGGCTCCACCCTCGTACGCAACGGCAACTACAAGGTGTTCAGCTACGTCGTAGACTAGAGGCTGTTTTGACCTGAACCTGGTCCAGGTGAGCCTCGCCGGAGCCCTCCAGGATCTTCTGGTCTCCCACGATCCCACACGGCAAATCTCTCGCGCCCATCTCCATGTCTTGCACCCCCTTCGTGCTCATTCCAGAACACGCAGAGCCATTCCCTCCCCATGCCGTCACTTTTGGCTCATCAGCATCCTGCCCCACAGATACGGCACTGAATGTGGGATCATTTCTGCAGTGATCCGCCACTGGTTCTACCTCATCTCCGCTCTCACCCTCGCCGGGATTGGCATCGCGTCCATGTTCGCCACGGGAGCACTCTGGGCACTACTCATCGTTCTACCACTGCTGCTTCTCGGACTCTATGACATCGTGCAGCGGGAACACGCCATTCTCCGTAACTTTCCCTTGATCGGACACGTCCGCTACCTCTTCGAGGCAGTGCGACCAGAGATCCAGCAATACTTCATAGAGTCGAATACCGACGCGTTCCCCATCGAACGCGAGTTTCGTGAAATCGTCTATCAACGAGCCAAAGGGGCGCTCGAGACACGCCCCTTCGGTACCCAACGCGATGTCTATCGGATCGGCTATGAATGGGCCTCACACTCGCTCACTCCGGTCCCTCCTCTACTCTCACCGCCCCGGATCAGGATCGGGCGTACCGAGTGTCGCCATCCATATGATGCGTCCTTACTCAACATCTCAGCCATGAGCTTCGGTTCGCTATCGAAGAATGCCGTGCTCGCGCTGAACGCCGGTGCCAAACAGGGCGGATTCGCCCACAACACCGGCGAAGGCGGCATCGCGCCCTACCACCTCGACCCCGGCGGCGACCTCATCTGGCAAATCGGTACCGGCTACTTCGGTTGTCGCACGCCTGAGGGCCAATTCGATCCGGAGCGCTTTCGCGACCAGGCCGCGTACCCAACCGTCAAACTTATCGAGCTCAAACTTTCTCAAGGCGCGAAGCCTGGCCACGGCGGCGTACTCCCTGGTGGAAAGGTCACGAAAGAAATAGCGCGCATTCGAGGGGTTCGCCCGTGGCAGACTGTCGTATCTCCACCCGCACACACAGCATTTACAACGCCTTCGGGCCTGCTGGAGTTTGTGGCCCAACTGCGGGGATTATCTGGCAAACCCGTCGGATTCAAACTGTGCGTGGGACAGCGGGCTGAGTTTCTTCGCATTTGTCGCGCGATGCTCGACACCGGTCTCACCCCCGACTTCATCACGGTAGATGGCGGCGAAGGAGGAACGGGGGCAGCGCCCCTCGAGTTCTCCAACTCCATGGGCATGCCCGCGCGCGATGGATGGATGCTCGTGAACAACGCCCTCACGGGAACCGGTCTCCGGAAACGCATCGCGCTCATCGCATCAGGCAAGATTCTGACCGGTTTCGATATGGCTCGAGCCCTCGCGCTTGGCGCCGATCTCTGCCTCTCCGCTCGAGGCATGATGCTCGCACTTGGCTGTATTCAGGCCTTGCGATGCAACTCAGGTGGGTGTCCGACCGGTGTCGCCACCCAAAAAGCTGCACTCGTGCACGGACTTGACGTGAACGACAAGACTCCCCGGGTCGCCCGCTTCCAGAAAGGCACCGTCGACAGCCTCCTGGAACTCCTCGGTGCCATGGGCCTGACCCATCCCTCCGACCTGGGTCCGCATCACATCTTCCGACGCGTCAGCGACAATCACATCCGGACCCTGGCTCAATTCCACGACTTTCTTACCGACGGCGAACTTCTCGACGGCGGGACCAATCATCCACTCTGGCGCGAAGACTGGCGGGCCGCCTGCGAATTCAAAGAACTCAGTTCATTTCCCGACGCCTAGTCGCCTAACGCTCGAATAACCTCGGCGAGTACACCTGGACCCAGCTCGGTCCAGTCTCGCGCCCCGGAGGAACAGATTAATCCAAGTTGCGAAACCCTCTGTCGCTGACGGAACACCCACGACTGGACGGCACAACTGACCAGCCGCCGCGACGATAGCGCAGGGTAATGTCACTCGAACTGCGGGTAGGTAGGGGATTGATGAACGAGGAGCTCGGCGAGCCCCCGTTTCACTGGCTGCATCCCTCAATCAGTCTGTGAGGGCGGTAGTATACTAGCAACGGATGCGGGCTCGCCTCTGGATAGGAAGAGAATTCCTTTAGCAACAGCACAATGGCCGTGCGCCAGTGAGCCCGTGGCGGTGAGTAACACGCATACCCGCCTAAGGCCGGTCAGCGCCAACCACTGTCACCCTGTGAGAGGAATTGAACGGATGTCGCAATCAGCGCAGCTCAAGAAACGCCTCCGCAGCTTGGAAGCGCATCTATCTCAGGAAAACCCGATCCTGTTACGAGCGGTCGCCAGCTTTCGGAAACTGGATAAGGTCGCGCAGGGACTCGGCATCCTCGAGAGGGACGAATCATACGCGACGCAAATCTCCTGGTGGCCCATGGTGGCCGTGCTTGGCACCTATTCGTCGGGCAAGTCGACATTCATCAATCATTTCCTCGGACAACCGCTGCAACTGACCGGGAATCAAGCCGTCGACGACCGCTTCACGATCGTCTCCTACAGTCATGAAGCGGAAGGCAAATCGCTACCGGGGCTCGCCCTCGATGCCGATCCCCGCTTCCCGTTCTTCAACCTGAGCCGCTCGATTGAAGGCATCGCCGCTGGCGAGGGACGTCGCATTGACGCATATCTCCAGCTCAAGACCTGCCGGAGCGAGAAGGTGCGCGGCAAAATTCTCGTGGATTCACCCGGCTTCGACGCGGACGCCCAACGGGACTCTACGCTTCGTATTACCGACCACATCATTGACCTGTCGGATCTCGTACTCGTGTTCTTCGATGCGCGACACCCCGAGGCAGGCACGATGCGCGACACCCTGGATCATCTCGTCGCGCGGACCATCAATCGACCCGATTCGAGCAAATTCCTTTACGTGTTAAATCAGATCGACACCACCGCTCGTGAGGACAACCCTGAAGATGTCATCGCCTCGTGGCAACGCGCACTCGCGCAGAAGGGACTCATCGCCGGACGGTTCTACCGCATCTACAACCCTGACGCCGCCGTGCCGATTGACGACGAAACGCTTCGGTTGCGGTACGAAACGAAACGGGACGTCGACTTAGACGAAATTCATACGCGCATGGGTCACGTAGGCGTCGACCGCGCCTACCGCGTCATCGGTGTCCTCGAGCAGACCGCTCAGGGGTTCCTGGAACGGTTCATCCCCAGGCTGCAGACGCTGCTGGCTCAATGGCGACGCGAGGTCATTTGGCTCGACACCCTGGTCTTCGGGGTCATCCTGACAGCGGTACTCATCTGGACGTTTTGGACTGGTACCTGGGAGGGAATGCGCTTTTTTCACCCAACCTGGAGCACCGTGTGGAATGCCCCAGATCAGTGGAGGTATCTCGCCTTGGGTGTGGTGTTTGGACTGATCGGCTATGGGCACCTGACCCTCCGGCGACTCGCCGCCCGGGACGTACTCGCGAAACTGGACACAGAACTCGCCGACACTACCGACGTGCTGTCGAAAAGCCTTCCGCAAGCGTTTCTGAAAAGTACACGCGTCTGGCGCAGTATTTTCCTTCGTCAACCGGCCGGATGGGGCCCTGGCACCAGACGACGTGTTAGTGAAGTGCAGTCCGAGGCCAATGCCTACGTGCAAGATCTCAACGACCGCTTCACCGATCCGTCCGGTGCGCCGGTCGACCCAGACGCCTTTTGATCACGCCTCAGGGAAGGTGAAGGGTGCGCCCCCCGGCCGCCTCCGCGTCGGCGGCATCATGAGTGACCAGCAGGACCGGCAGTTTCCACTGACGCGCGCGCTCGAAGACGAGAGCACGGATCTGCTTGCGAAGCGTGGTATCCAGTCCGGAAAATGGCTCGTCCAACAAGAGCGCCCGTGGCTCGGAAAGCAACATCCGCATCAATGCCACACGCGCGCGCTGTCCTCCCGACAACGTCGCCGGATCACGATCTGCATACCCCGCAAGCCCGACATCCTGCAATGCCAGTTCAACCCGCCGTCGTCGCTCGGCGCGGTCGTTCACGGCCGGGGGAAGACCAAACGCGAGATTCCCGCCCACAGAGAGATGAGGAAAGAGAAGCTCGTCTTGAAACAGGATTCCAATCTGACGAGCCTCGGGAGACCACGAGGTGATCTCCTGCCCATCGAGCCAGATTCTGCCTCGTACCTCAAACACCGGACCAACCGTTCCAACGATGACCGACAGCAATGTCGATTTACCAGCCCCCGACGGTCCCATGACGGTAAGTATCTGGCCTGGCTCCACCCGTTCATCGAGAGACACGAGTCGTGTCCCAGACACGCTGATAACCACACCGTCCAGGTGCAAGCCTGCATCACCCATCGAGCATCCCTCGCCGGCGTCGCCAGACGATCCTGGGAAGTGTGACCGCCGCAAGAAACGGTAGCAGTGAGGCGACGGTCTGCACCAGCGCGTAGACACCAATCACTCGGCGGTCGCCCCCAGAGGCCAACGCGACAGCGTCAGTCGCCAGCGTCTGCACCCGGCCCGCACCAACCAGCAGCGTGGGCAAATACTGTCCCACCGACACGGCGATGCCGACTGCCGTCGCATTCAGGGCCACGCGCAGCAACATCGGCAGACGGAGCGCCCAGAACACCCGGTCGGGCCCAGCCCTCAGCGCCGCAGCCACGGCCGCGTAGCGCGGATCCCACGCCCGAAACGCATCGGCAAGGGTCAGGAACACATACGGCAGCACAAATACCAGATGGGCAAATACGACCGCACCCCGATCGGCGTCGACACCAGCCACCAAGGCAAGGGTCTGCAAGCCCATCAAGAACGCGACTTGAGGAACCAGCAAGGGAACATAGAGGAGCCAGAGCGCGCGGGACATCCAAAACCGCCCGTAACGATGCTCAGCCTCCAAACAGGCCAGACCAAGAGCCAACGCCACACCAGTCGCCACCACGGCGACGAACACCGTCTCGCCCAGTGGTCCCCACACGTCAGGCCCGTAGCGTTGCCAACTCCGAAGGCTCACTGCATCCGGAAGCCAATCCGGAAAGCTCCAGAATCCAGCCACCGACCATACGGCCAGAGCGCAAACACCGCTGATCACCGTTCCGACCACGATCAGCCCCACCGTTCCCCCGAGCGGTCGACCGATCTCCAACACACGACCACGCCCGCCCTGCTCGATCCAGCGCCGTCCTACTCCTACCACCACCACCTCTGCCCCACGCCACACAAGGATGCCCCCAAGGACCACCCCAAACTGCACGACAGCCGCAGCCGAGGCAAGAAGCCGCCGCGAGAGGTCCGGGTCACTCATCCATCGCACAATCTGCACCGCCAGCGTGGGCGGGGTATTCGGGCCAAGAATAATGGCGACGTCAACCACCGACAGCGAGTACGCCAGTACGGCATACACCGGAAGCCTGATCTGGGCATAGACCCCGGGAAAGACGACCTTGATCCAGGCTGTTAGGCGAGCGTAGCCAAGTGCCTGAGCGACGGTCGTCCTCTGCACCGAGGGGATGGAACCCACCGCACTCAACGTCATCAAGAGGAGGAAAGGTACCTCCTTCGTCACAAGTCCAATGATTAACGCAAATCCCCAAGGGTCCTGGATGATCAGCAGATCTGGCGGCCGCTCCCACCCTGTAGCCCACGGCGACAGCCCCCGCGCAATCCACCCCGACGGAGCGATCAAAAACGCGAGTCCGAACGCTGCGGCGGCATGCGGTACCGCCAGCAACGGGGCCAGCATGCGCTCAAACGCCAGGAACATGCCATGGCCCTGCCAACTAGCACACAAGAAGATGACAACCGCGAGGGAAATCAGGGTCGCAGCGAAACCCGTCGTGACGCTGAGGGTCAGCGCGCGAGAGACGCCAGGCCAGGCCCCGAGAGCCTCGAAGGCTTCGAAACCAAGCCCGTACTCTCCAAGAACCGGAAACCAGCCAAATGCCGGGCCCAGTGTACCGACCAGCCCAATCGACACCGGTCCCAGCATCACGACCAGCGTGATCACCGGGGCCCACGCCAACCCGCGATAGCCCATCAGCGCAACGAGTGACCGTTACTTCAGTAGTACACCGAAACGGGCCACCCAATCCTCCTCGAGCCGATTCATCCAACTGGGATGTGGCTCGGGTATCGTCCTCCGCCCCGTGGCGGGAGACAGTACGATATTTCCTCGCTCCAGGCGTTCAAAACGAGCCCGGTCCTCCCCTGAAAGTTTTTCCAGAGACAGCACGGTGTCATTCCCCCAAATGACGGGATCTAATTTACGGAGTTGGGCTTCGGGTGACAGCAGGAAATTGGCCAGTACGAGTGCCCCTGCCTTCGCGGTGGCATTGTAGGGAATAGCCAAGAAACTCGCGTTGCTGATCGTGCCAGCGTCGAGCACGGCGGTACGCACGGTATCTGGCAATTCAAAATTCTCAATCGCGGCCGAGGCTTCATGCGGATTGAAACTAATGGCGAGGTCGATCTCCCCATCGGCCATCAGCTGAATCTGACGGGGTCCGTTCTGCGGGTACGCCGCGCCCGATCGCCAGAGATGCGGAGTCAATGCATCCATGTACCGCCAGAGTCGTGCAGCCGCAGTGGTGTAATCGACGCTATTGACCCGCCTCCTGAATACGCCGGAGTCCGGCGTCAACTCATACAACACTTGTTTCAGAAAGGTCGTCCCGAGATGGTCGGGAGGCTGCGGAAACGTGAAGCGTCCCGGGTTCCGCTCAGCCCACGTCAGCAGTGCCGGGATGGTCCGCGGCGCTCGTTCAACACGGGCGCTGTCGTAATAAAACACCAGGTGCGCCATGCCCCAGGGAGCTTCGTACCCCTCTGTGGGGACCATGAAATCCAGTGTTACGGCCGGCTTGCCCGCGATATCAACGTATTGCCAATTCGGCAACGCCTCCACCCAAGGCCCAAAGAGCAGCGCCTGGCTCTTCAGCGCCTGGAAATTCTCGCCGTTGATCCAGATGAGATCCACGGCGCCACCGTGGTCATGCCCCGCGGCCTTCTCGGCCACCACCCGGCTCACCGCCTCCGCGGTATCAGAGAGCTTGACGTGCTCCACCGTGACGCCAAATTGTTCAGCGACCTGCCGGGACGCCCAGGCAATGTACGCATTGGCTCGAGGGAAGCCAGCCCACGCGTGCCAGTAGACGGTCTGTCCATACGCCCTGGCAAGAACGGCATCCCAATCGTTCGGGTCCGGTTCAGCAACCGCAGCCGGAGCGCATAGCAGACACACGATGACCGCAGTAGCAACTCGGGTCATGGGTTGAGACCCGGCCGCATTCGAGAACGGCGACGCAGCTCCGTCTCGCCCCGCGCCCGACGCATGCGCTCGGCCCGAAGGTGCTCGAGCGTCGGCCCCAACACTTCCTCGTGGAACCGGTCACATCCGATACATAAATTACGATAGGGCTCACCACTCGCCGTGGTGGTACGGGAAGCCTCAAGGAATCTGGCCACACTCCATCCCTGGGTCAGCCCCATTCGCTCCGGATGCCCCATGGCGACCGCCTCGAACGCCGGGTGACCAATCAAGCTGTCGAGAATGTCGTCGAGACGTTCTTCGCGCAGACTCCCCAACGGCCTTGCCGTCTTGAGACAACAGGGAAACACGTCGCCATTCGGGTCCACCGACACCTCAGACCCGGAAAACCCTCGACGTAGAAAGTTCAATCCACCAGACCACGCGTTACAGAAGTTGTCCTCGATGGTAGCGGTGGACAGCGAATGCTCCCATGCGCGACCACGTGGCCAGATCTTGCCAATCCAAGCGTCCTCCGTCGCCCCGAAGAAAGAATATCTGGGCCGATCGTCCTCTACCGCATCCGCCTCGCCCTCGTGAAGTGGCGTGACCCCATCCCACATGCCCGCCGCCTCGAAGATCGCCCGCAGGTCCGCTTCGATCGCAACGCGTTTCTGTCCTTCCATCCCCACGTGGAAGTCGTCCATTCCAGCGCATGACACCATCCAGACGCCTCGCGCCAGCAGCTCATCAACTATCTCGGCTGTAACAAGATCACCCGTGGTTTGCACCACGACCCGGACCCGCTGATCGGCGTACCGCGCGTGAATCGCTTCAAGCACGGGGTACAGAACCTCCTCGCGCACCGGATCAACCAGCACCTCACCACCTGCCAGAACGATGCGCCCTGGCCGGCGCACGTAGCCGCCGGATGCCGTCTCTGAGGGCGCAGACAAATCGAGATACGTGAAATCCTCTGGTAAATGGTCGATTACCAGTGGAAACGTGGCTTTCGCCTCGTTCACGACGCGACGCAGATCCTCTCCGACATAGGGCCGAAACCGCGTCTCATAGCAATGGGTGCACCTGCGATGGCAGGCCCAACACAGGACGTAATAAATACTCTCCACGGGTCATCTACCACACACCTGGGTGCTCATCCTCGGCCCGGCTCACGGGCCCGTCCACCGACAACGGCGAGTACCGCAGGTACGACGTCACTCCACAGTAATCATTCGAGCGGGAACCGTGCAATCCGGTCAGATCCGGCAATCCCCCCCACCCAAATTTCATCATCGACCTGCAGGCCTACGGTACCCAGAATGAACAGGTCATTGGACGGATACCGGACAAGTTCCTCCGCCGTCAGCGCATCTGGATCAATTCGCGCCACGCGGGACGTGACCCCCTCACAGGCTCGCTCCCCGAGGCACTGAAAAATCGCCTCCGGAGTCTCTCCCCGATGACCGGCCGCGAGCAACGACCCATCTGGGGCCCATCGCACGTTGTCGATGTGAAAGCCTACCGCTACCGCAACCCGCTGGACCGGGTTCTGCCCTCGAGACAATCGGATAAGTGACTGGGTCCCCCATCCCCCGACATACAGCCAACGACCATCCGATGACGCGACAAGCCCGTTGGGGCCGTTCGTCTCGCTCCCCGGCACCTCACTCCATCCGCGACCTGGCCGCCATTCCCAGAGTCGTCCCACCGGACGACTGAATTGAGTCGCCACAAAACCACCCCCTGGCACGGCGGCCACCGAATTGAAAGCCACACCGTCAGGAGCGAGTACACATCCGGTCCAGGTCAGGTCCGGAGTGCTTCCACCCGCGTCGAGTTCAAAAATCTCGATCGCCTCATGAGCCCCATGGCGAACGACGTAGAGGGTATGTCGCCCGTCTTCGCCGACACGCAGATTCAGTCCATGTGGCCTGAACCCACCCGTAACAGGCCCCCCACAGCCGGTGAACGCCGGATCGAGCCTGGCGCGGTAGGAGGATACGGGAAAGAGCACCGTCGACTGATGGTCCCGCGTGTCGGTGATGTACAGGTATCCATCGTCCTCCATTCCGGCCACGACAACCCAGGGCGTATCCGGAACCGCCACGAGATCTTCTGGGCTCACCGGTCCACACACAAACTCGACTCCCCCCTCCGCCTGACACTGTGCCGCCGCCACTCCCGGCAACACGACCACGCAAAGGACGAACATCCACGAAATTCGGAGCCCCTGACCCGTCATACTTCCCTCCCTCTCACAGAGCTGGATCCGCACCAACCCTCTCAATCCGCAGTGATTCTACTGTGCCGGGCCAGGCCTGCCCTCTCTCAACGCGTAGACCTGTAACGGGCCATAGGCCCCGACACGCGGAAGCGCCAGTCGTTGCTCGGTAATCAAATAGTCAAGCGCGTATCGCCCCGCGAGAGTCCTTGCCCGCAGAGGCGTCAGTTCCTCAAAATCACCGATGTCCTCAATACGCCGAGCAACCCGGTGGGCCACCTCCCGAGAATAGATCGCAAGCGCACTGTCCTTCACGACCTCCAAATAGACATCCTGCCTGCTGGCAGCGCGCACGCTACTCCCGTACCGCGCCGCGTGACCGGGATCGGCCAGGAAATGTGTGCCGATCGGTTGCTGCGCGGCCCAGTCCATCAACCGACTCCAATCCGTATCAGCCAGACCTACCTCAACCAGTGGACGATCCGGTTGCTCCACAAATCCACGATAACCGCCTCGCAGTGTCGCCAGAAGCACGAACAGCAGGACGAGAAGCCGTCGCGGGACCGCGATCTGTTTGGTGGCCGATCCCGGCCCCTCGAAGACCAGCCACACCGCCAAGACCAACGTGAGCATCTCGGTAAGCCAGAACACCCGGTTCACCTGCAGCTGCACGGCCAGGGCCACCCCGGCGATGGAAAACGGTGCTGACACCAAGAATACGGCAAGTAATAGTGCGACACCGCCCATCACAGCAGCCTCGTGCTCCGTCGCCGCTCCCTTCATGCGTCGGTACCAGAAAATTCCGAACCCCACAGCCGCAATCGCAAAATTACTCAGCCACCCGGCCCACGACCAACCAGCCACCACCAGATAATCCTTGACCGCCAGTACTTCAAACCAGATCTCGTCGATGATCACAAACTGATCCCACAACGACTCGCCAAGCGTGAAGAGGACCACTCCCCCCCCAAGCAATATCCCCCCCACAGCCGGCTTCACCGGCAGCCCACCACCGCAGATCGCGGCTCCGCCAATCAAGATCAAGAACCAGCCGCCAATCGTCGGGTGCACCAGCATCGCGAGCGCAACGACCACGAACGCCCACCGTGTCCGGCCAGAAAGGAAGAACCCCAGAGCTGAAAGCCCGACCGCAAAAGCCAACAAACGCGGGTGGAAATAGCCCTCGACGGAGTTCGCGCCGGTATGAGGAATTCGATGCCGGAGGGTCACCACGACAAGCAATCCTCCAATGGTCCACCAACTCCGGTACAAGACCTTCCCCAGCGCCAAGAACGCGCCATACAAGATAAGCAACGTTAGCAGGTGTGCAATCAGAAACGCGACGGGGAGTGACCATCCCGTCAGACGCACAAGCGGGGCAAACCAGTCGTCGAAGAGGAGCAGGCGGTCTTGCGCCCCGATCAGCTGTTCCGCATGCGGAAACAAGGCCGGCTCGAGTTCATCGAGCACCACCGGAATATAGAATGCCTGGTCCGACACGGCATAGTGGTAGCCACCGGAGTTGAGGGTCAGCAGCACACAGAACGCCAGTGCACCAGTAACCACAGCCACCGGTACCAACAACGATCGCACGCCCCGTATAGTCCTCACAGACACAAACATGCTTGCACGAGACTGACGTTATCGCCGACGACAAAATGAAGGCCTCCTTCTGACCCTCGACTCCCGCCCTGACGACGTGTAACATGCACGTTACTGGGTTTTCTACTTTTTCCATAGCCAGGGGTAATCATGCGTAAGAACGGCCTCGTGCCGACGATTACTGGAGTCGCGCTGCTGGGACTCGGCATTCTGTGGCCAGGGACCACCTGGGCGCAAACGCAGGAATCACAGACCACCGAGCATTCCGCCCAAGCATTGGTCGATCGCTATTGCGTCGCCTGCCACAACGACCGCTCGCTACGGGCGGGGCTATCGCTCGAAAACGTCTCCATCGACGACGTAGCCGGCCACCCTGAGGTCTGGGAGCGGGTGATCAGAAAGCTGCGCGCCGGCGCCATGCCACCAGCCAACTCACCGCGACCGGACGACGACGCCTACCAGGGCCTTCTGACACACCTCGAATCCGCGCTCGACGTCCATGCGGCCGCCGCACCCAACGCCGGGCGCACAGAGACGTTACGACGCTTGAATCGAACCGAGTATCGCAACGCCGTTCGCGATCTCCTGGGACTCGATGTCGATGTCGCGACGCTCTTGCCTGGTGACGATGCAAGCTTCGGCTTCGACAACGTCGGAGTTGTAGAGCTGTCTCCGACCCTGATGGAACGCTACCTCACTGCGGCCCAGAAGATCAGCCGACTGGCCGTGGGCAGTCTTGGCATCGTGCCCGGAAGCCGTGTCGTCGTACTCCGCCCGGACCTCACCCAGGAAGGGCACATCGCGGGACTCCCCTTCGGAACCCGGGGAGGCACCCTCGTCGACCACACCTTCCCGCTCGATGGGGAATATGAGATCGAAGTCCGTCTGGCCCGTAACCGCAATGAAAATGTGGAGGGGTTACGAGAACCGCACGTACTGGAAATGACCCTCGATGGTGATCGGCTCCAACTCTTCAACGTTGTTCCGGACCGACAACGCCTGGGCGGCTATTACTCTGATGAGGACGTCGATCGGCACCTGAATCTGCGCCTGTCCGTCTCCGCCGGCCCTCATACCTTTGGCACGGCGTTCCTTCAGAAAAATTCAGCCATCATCGAGACCGAACGGCAACCCTACCAGGCGCAGTTCAACCAGGATCGACATCCGCGCCAGCAACCAGCAGTACATTCCGTCTCGATCACCGGCCCCTTTGATCCGAGGGGTGCCGGTGACACGCCAAGCCGCCAGCGCATCTTCAGCTGTCGCCCCACTTCAGTGGACGACGAAGCCGATTGTGCTGCAACTATCATCTCCTCGCTCGCCCGTCGCGCCTACCGTCGACCGGTCTCATACGGCGATCTTGAGATGCCACTCAACTTCTTCGAGCGGGGACGTGCAAGCGGTGGGTTTGAAGCCGGAATTGAACTTGCGTTGCGAGCGCTACTGACGAGTCCGGAGTTCCTCTTTCGGGTCGAACGAGATCCCGAGGATGTCGCCGCAGCGACCAATTATCGATTGAGCGACATCGAGCTGGCCTCGCGACTCTCATTTTTTCTCTGGAGCAGCATCCCGGATGACGAGCTGCTCGACCTCGCGGAGGCTGGACAGCTTCGTGACAAGACCGTACTTGCCAATCAGGTGCGCCGTCTGCTCGCGGACCCTCGAGCAGCAAGTCTCACGACCAACTTCGCCGAACAGTGGCTCTACCTCCGGAACCTGGACACGGCCCAACCCAACCTGCGAGAATTCCCCGACTTCGACGACAACCTCAGGCAGGCGTTCCGTCAGGAGACTCAACTCCTGTTCTCGAGCATCGTGGAAGAAGACCGGAACATCCTTGAGCTGCTACGTGCCGACTACACGTTTCTCAACGAACGGCTGGCTCGCCACTATGGCATTTCAGGCGTCTACGGCACGAACATGCGCCGGGTGCCGCTACCAGCCGAAAGCCCGCGACGCGGACTTCTCGGCCACGGCAGCATCCTGACAGTGACGTCATATGCCACTCGTACATCTCCGGTACTCCGAGGCAAATGGATTCTCGACAACCTCCTCGGCATGCCACCTCCACCACCTCCGCCGAATGTTCCTCCACTGGAGGAACCCGAACCGGGGGTCGCCGCTCGCTCGATGAGAGAGCGCATGGAGGCCCACCGCGCCAACGCCGCCTGTGCGGCGTGTCATCGGCTGATGGACCCCGCCGGCCTCTCAATGGAGAACTTCGACGCCATCGGTCGCTGGCGCGACCGAGGCGAGGACTGGACTCCCATTGACGCCTCGGGCAGCATTCCCGGCAGTGGCCGTGGTACGTTCGACGGCATCACCGGATTACGGAAGGCGGTGCTGGCCCGCCCGCAGATATTTGCCGGCACCGTTACGGAAAAGCTCATGACCTACGCTCTGGGGCGTGGGCTGGATTACTACGATGGCCCGGCGGTACGCAAAATCGTGCGAAGTGCCGCCGACGACGACTACCGGTTCTCATCACTCGTGCTCGGCATCGTCGAGAGCACCCCGTTCCAGATGCGGAGGTCGCAGGCACAATGATCATCACAAAAATGGCGCTCCCGCGCCGCAGGTTCCTCAAAGGTCTCGGCGCCAGTGTGGCGCTCCCGCTACTCGATTCGATGGTGCCGGCGTTCACGGCACAAGCAGCAACCGTGGCGAACACCCCGCGGCGACTCGGGTATGTGTTCATTCCGATGGGCATGAATCCGGGCCCATGGACTCCACGGGAAGTCGGCCAACTCACACAGGTGTCGCCGTCGCTAGCAGCTCTTGGCCCGCATCTCGACAACGTCACTGTCGTGACGAACCTCGACCTCGAAAACGCCCATACGACGGGGAACCACGCGTCATCAAACGCAGCGTTCCTGAGCTGCCTCAGGGGCAAGCGCACCGAGGGCAGCGACTACGAGTTGGGGGTCACGGTCGACCAGATCGCCGCGCAACAGATCGGCGGAGACACACCGATCCCGTCGTTGGAACTCGGCACTGATCTCATTGTCCAGGTCGGAGCCTGCGACAATGGCTACGCCTGTGTGTATCAGAACTGCCTCTCCTGGAGTTCTCCGACCTCACCACTACCCGCCGAGGCAGACCCGCGCGTCGTCTTCGAACGGTTGTTCGGTGACGGCGGGAGCCCCGAGCAACGCCGAGCCGAAATGCACAAGAATGCCAGCATTCTGGACTGGGTGCTCGACGACATGGCAAAACTTCAGCGTTCGCTCGGGCATGCCGACCGGTCGCGGGTTGAGGACTATGTGAACACCGTGCGCGAAGTCGAGCGCCGTATTCAGCTTGCCGAGGCACAGGCGTCCAACTCGCCGCTACCCGATCTGACCCGCCCGACCAGCGTGCCGGCCGAGTGGGAAGACCACGTCAAACTGATGTACGACCTCCAAATTCTGGCGCTCCAAGCCGATCTGACGCGAGTCATTACGTTCCAGATGGCCCGGGAAGCCAGCACTCGCACCTATCCGCAGATCGGGGTACCGGAACCGCACCACCCGATCTCACACCACGTGAATGACCCTGAAAAACTTGCAAAACTTGCCAAGATCAACGCATATCACGTGTCGCTCTTCGCCTACATGGTCGAGCGACTCAAGGCAACAGAGGATGGAGACGGGTCATTACTTGACCACTCCACGGTCATGCTCGGCAGCGGCATGGGGAATCCCGACGTCCACGACCACCGGAACCTCCCCGTTGTCGTCGCGCGGGGCGGTGGTGATAAGTCATGGGGCGGAAGGCACGTCAAGTACAACGAAGGTACGCCGCTCGCGAATCTTCACCTCGCATTGCTTGACGATGTCGGTGTCCACCTCGACCAGTTCGTCGACAGCACCGGACACGCGACCGAGGTCATGGAACCGCTTTCGCTCTGAGAACAACACGCGTCTGTTCCGAGGGACCTCGTCGAAACCGACGAGGTCCCCTTCGCTCAACATCTAGGCGGCTAAGTGCTGGCTCTTGCCTGGGACCGTCTACAACCCAGAGTCACAGGGTGCGGCCCCTGACGGGCGAGAAGCTATCAGAAAACATCTGGATTGCAGCAGGAGTGGCCATGACTCGCGTCGTACGCACAATCGGGTTCGTCGGACTTGTTCTCTCGTTGGTAACTGGACTCGCTGTCGCGGCCGTTGACATCCCACCGCTGGTGGCCGCCGTGAAAGCAGGAGACCTCGTCCGGGTGCAGACGTTGCTCGACCAGGGCGTCGACGTCAACACCGCTGAACCTGACGGCACAACCCCGCTCCACTGGGCCGCGTACGGCGAAGACATTGACATCGTGCAACTGCTCCTGGGCGCCGGCGCGGTTGCCAACAACGGGAATCGCTACGGGGTACGCCCGTTATCACTCGCCGCCGTTCACGGCCACGCGAAGATTGTTTCCGCGCTCCTCGAGGCCGGCGCCAATCCAAACACCAGTGTGATGGAGGGTGAGACAGTTTTAATGACCGCGGCACGCTCGGGTAACGTCGATGCCGTCGAGTTGTTGCTGGATGCGGGAGCCAACCCAAACGCACAGGAACATTGGAAAGGGCAGACAGCCCTCATGTGGGCCGCCTCGGAAGGACATGCCGCAGTCATCCCTCCCCTGGTCTCCTACGGAGCCGACCTTACCGCCCGCTCCAAACAAGGCTTTACCGCCCTGCTCTTTGCAGCGCGCGAAGGGCAAATCGACGTCGTCCAGACTCTGCTCGAAGCTGGTGCCAATCTGGATGAACAGCTCTCTATCAATTCCACCCTGACCGCAGGGGGTGTCGCGCGGCGCCGGGCCTCCGATGCCGGCCTCAATGCGTTTCTGTTGGCCGCCGGCAGCGCCCACTTTGAACTTGCTGCCTATCTCCTCGATCGCGGTGTCGACCCGAACACAGCCCCACGTGGATGGACGGCCCTGCATCAACTTAGCTGGGTCCGTAAAGCGGGCATCGCCGGCAGTAACGATCCGGCACCCAGGGGCTCCGGTGATCTCACCAGTCTCGAATTTGCCAGAAAGCTTGTCGAACATGGCGCCAACCTCGATGCCCGGGTCACCACACGACCTCCGGCCGGCATCACCAGACTGAATTTCATCGATGGCACGCCCTTTCTGCTTGCGGCCCGTACAGCCGACGCGGAGCTCATGCGCCTGCTCGCCAGCCTCGGCGCCGACCCGTACCTGACGAACGAGGACCAGTCCAATGCCCTGATGGTCGCGGCTGGCCTTGGCACCTCCGCCCCCGGTGAAGATCCCGGCACCGAGGCAGAAGTTCTGGAAGCCGTACAGGTCGCGCTCGATCTTGGTCTCGACATCGACGCGGTTGATCTCAAGGGCGAAACCGCCATGCACGGTGCAGCCTACAAGCACTTGCCCCGCGTCGTGACCCAACTCGCCGACGCAGGGGCGAACGTCGATGTCTGGAATCGGAAAAACGACCGCGACGCTGATCCACTAGACATCGCCGTTGGCATGCACCGTGGTATGAACATCCTCAGCTCACCCGCCACCGCCGATGCCATCCGGACGGCCATGCGAACTGAGGGAATCGAACCCCGCAAATAACCTGGCGTGGCCTCAGAGGGGCGCACCAGATCCGGCGGGATCACTCTGTTTCCCGCAGGAGAGTCCCGGCGCAATGAGGGTGTAGTTTGCTGCGCTGAGGACGCCAATGGAAACAGCGACGTTCAACAGGAAGGCTGTGATGTGACGGGCGGCCTTTCAATGCGCGGTTTCAGCGACCGACCACATCACTCAGACAGGGCGCAGTCCCTCGCGAGGATATTCTTGCTCCTCGCACGCAGAGCGGGAAGGTCCGCTAGTCCATCAGACGTGTATGTGAAATAGACGCCGCTGCTTCACGGCGCGCAACGGTCAGCAAGGCTTTGGACAGACGTCACATTCAAGCTATCGATGGTATCGACGCTCTGATCCTCTGCCCGGATCAACAGTCCCTTTGTCTCGACCTTGTGACCGACATACGCGTCGGGACTCGGAAAAACATACATCAACTGAAAGGCATGGTCTCCCAGAGGAATGGCCTGCATCGCGGCTAATCCATCACCTGTCGACGGCGACGGATCGTCTGACCGTACCTCGGCGCTTGCATCAGAGAGCAACCATCCATCCGCAGCGCTACCGCTCAAACAGCCCACAACCTGCACAAGAGCGAAGTTCGGGACCACACCGGGACCGTCTTCGCCTTCGACCCGCACCGCTCCGAGGCCACCCGCCACCAGTTCGGCCGGTCCGGCGGGGAATCCATTACGTTCCAGCACGTAACTGATGATGTCCACATAGGCGTCGTCGGTGAGCGACTCCGAGCCATCCGGCGGCATCGACTGCATCTTGTCGAACATACCGTCCAGCGTCAGCCCCGTCCAGTCACGGAGGAACACGACCCCGGTGAGCGAGCGCCCCGCACCACCGGTGAGATCAGCGCCATGACAACGCTGACAGCTCGCCTCATAGCGTTCTCGCCCTCGACCGGCCTGCCCAGTCGTGTAGACCCCGTCCTTGACCGTCGTATCCTGGCCCGCATCGGAGAGACGTACGCCTAACGCATTGGCCATCACTGTCACCGCCGTCACCGCGATCAACGCTCTCATCATCCTTCGCATCATCCGTTCTACTTCACTTTCCTCGAGGCCCCTGCTCCTGAGTGTCTGCCGCCAACTCGAACCGTGCTCCGCCGTCGTCACGACCTCTTACTGCGCACCGAGCGTGCGTAGCAACTCAGCAGTCTTCGGCGCCGCATTGACGTTCCCCGACCGGCCTCGCATGACAATCGCCAGCGGAGTCTGCCCACGATCGTTGATCGCAGCAAGGTCTGCACCGCGTTCGGCCAACAGCTCCACCACCCGGTCAAAACCTTTGTTTACCACATGGTGTAAGGCTGTATTCCCAGACTCGTCCACAGCCTTCACGTCAGCGCCATGTTCGAGCAGGAGTTTCACGGTATCCAATGTCCGGACTTCGTCAAACATTTGAGCCTGGAACGCAGGCGACTTCGCCAATGCGCGATCGCGCCGATCCCAGACGGCGTATCGCCAGCTCGCACCAGCGGCCAGCATCAACGGGGTCCACCCATTTTTCAGCGGCAAGTGCACGTCGGACCCGGCCTTGAACAAGACCCGCATGAGTTCGACTTCTGCGTATTTGGCCGCCAGGGCCAGGGCCGTGGCCCCAACGAGGTGCTCTCCAAGCATCAACACCTGGCCGTTGCGAGTCACCTTCGTGGCAAGCGCCACCTGCGCATGAGGGCTTGCGCCGTGGTGCAGCAACGCCTCCACAAGTTCACGCTGCCCCGTCAACACTGCGGCATGCAGTGCGGTGTAGCCTCCCGCCGAAGCATTAGGCCGCGCCCCTCGCTCGAGCAGGAGCGTCGCCAACTCTCCATTCCCGCTATGCGTGGCCACAACCAATGCACTGTTTCCGTCTGGCGCGACGTCGTTGACGTCCGCACCAGCGTCAAGCAACAACCGCGCAATGCCAACGTCCCCCTGCCTCGCAGCGAACAGGAGCGGTGTGAACCCGCCAATGCTCGTTTCCTCGGCGTCCGTGCCGTAGCTCCGCCCAAGCTCACCGTATTTCAGCTCTGATTGCAATCGACGGCTAATGACTTGGCGACGCACACGCGAGCGGGCAGAAATGTCGGCACCCTGGTCAAGTAAGACACCGACGACGTCGGCGTGCCCTTGAGCCACAGCCCACATGAGCGCAGTCTGTTGCTCAACCGGCTCGCGGGCGTTGACGTCACTCCCCGCGACCACCAACGCGCGCACCGCGTCGGGATTTCCGGTCCGGACACACCCCATGAGCACCGTCTCACCGGTCTGCACCGCCGCCGTAGGATCCCCCCCTGCCTGCAACAACAGGGTGACCATCGCAGGGTTCGCATTCGCACAGGCAAGAGCCAGTGGCGTCACCCCAAGATCATTCGCCACCCCTGCATCCGCACCAGCGTCCACGAGCAGAGATGCCACCTCGATGTCGTCGAGATAGGCAGCCCAGTGCAACGCGGTCGCGCCATCATTCTCCGTGGTGTTGGGATCCCGTTGCCCGATCAGGTCCCGGATTGCCGTGACATCGACAGCTTTCACGGCCTCAATCAGGGCCCGGTCAGCAGGCTGCGCCCACACGGAACCACTCATGAACACCAGACCGGCCAACAGCGACAGACAGTAACGGGACATACGGTCTTAGACTCCCGTGAGCCGTTCTGCGGGCGTACCGGCACCCAGCCGCCCCAAGGGGCCAGTGCTATCACCGATTCGCTCCACTGGCGCCCCGAGCTTGTCGAGCAGCGAGACATGGAGATTCGCAAGCGGTGTCCGGTCCCGTTCGGGATACGCCACGTGTCGGCCGCCTGCCAACTGGCCCGCGCCCCCGCCAAGCAGCACGACCGGCAGGTTATAGGGCGAGTGCGAGTTGCTATCACTCATGCCCGCACCGTACATCAGGATCATGTGATCCAGCAGTGAGCCATCGCCATCCGGGGTGGAACGCAACTTCTCAACGAACTTCGCAAACAAACTGACATGGTAGGTGTTGATCGTTGTCAGTTTGGCCAAGGCTTCCGGTACGTTCCGATGATGCGAGAGGGGATGGTGCGCATCCGGAACATCGATCTCTGGATACGTGCGCCCGCTCAACTCATGACCACTCATGAACGTCGTCACCCGGGTACGGTCCGTCTGATGGGCGAGAAGCTGGAGATCGTACATGAGGCTGGTGTGCTCGACGAAATCGGACGGCACACCCATTGGTCGATCCATTAACGGAACCTCACGATGCCCCTGGGCTTCAGCCACCTCAATACGGCGCTCAACATCGCGCACCGCGTCAAGATACGCCCCGAGCTTTAACTGATCGGAAGGACCAAGATTGCCATTGAGTCTGGCGACATCCTCGGCAACCGAGTCGAGAATGCTACGCTGGTCTCGTCGACGCGCTTCGCGTGCTTGAGGATCGGTCGTCTCGTTGTCACCAAACAGCCGTTCGAACACCGCTCGGGGATTGGGCTCCATGGGCAACGGTGTCGCCGAGTCTCTCCACGAAATAGTGTAGGAAAACGCACAACTAAAACCGCCACTGTCGCAGGACCCTGCGAAATTCGCACCTTCCAACCCGAACTCAAGCGATGCGAGTGGGGTCTTCCGCCCGAGAGCCCTTGCCGCGAGCTGGTCCATGGACACCGCTTTGGGATTCCAGGTACCAGGGTGGATATCAGTGAGAAACCTGGTCGCTGCACGGGAATGTGTTCCGCCACGTGCCTCTGGAGGCGGGGTGCTGTTCAATCCTGAGAGCACCAGCAATTGGTCGCGGAATGGCGCCAACGGCTCCAGAATGGGAGTCATCTCGAAACCCGCCCCGGTCGCAGCCGGCGTCCAATTCTGCATCACCATCCCATTCGGTACGTAGACCGCACCAAATCGAACAGACGGTGCGGCGGCGGTTCGCCTCATCGCACTCAATGCCGGCATCATGCCATCGAGCCAGGGTAACGCCACCGTCGCACCTAGTCCTCGTAGCACCGCACGGCGGGATATTGCTCGTTTGGATATAAACGTCATGATTCCGATCTCCTCATCTGGAACGGCGTACTCTTCACAATACCGAGAATAATTGACGACCACCGATAATTGCCCGCGTCGGCCACAATCCCACGCACAACCGGCTGGTCCAGGGCTTCCATACGACGTCCGACCGCATAGGTCAGCAGCTTTTCAGTGATCGTTCGCACAAAGCTGAGCCGATGCGTCATGACGGCGTTACGCAAGGCCGACGGCCCATCAACCACCGTACCGTCGGCGAGTGCCCCCATTGCATCGATCGGTGCTCCATGCGCATCAGTCGCTCGCCATCGGCCAATGGCATCAAACGGCTCAAGTGCGAAGCCTGGTGGATCCATCATCCGATGGCAGACGGCACACGAGGGGTTGGCTCGATGCTGCTCAAGTCGCTCGCGCACCGTCTTCGGCTCCGCACCTCCATGATTTTCTGCGAGCGCCGGTACGTCGGCCGGCGGCTCAGCCGGCGGCATCCCCAGGAGGTTATCGAGCAGCCACTTCCCACGCAGCACCGGTGATGTCCGGGTCGGATAGGCCGTCAGCGTCAGCAAACTCGCGTGCCCCAGCAGGCCGCGCCGGTCCTCGCCCACCGAAACCCGGCGGAAACGGCTTCCGTAGACCCCTTCCCGCTCGTAATGCCGTGCCAGACGCTCATTCAGAAAGGTGTAATCACCGTCGATCAACCCGGTCAGCGGCGCGTCCGCACTGAGCTGACTTTGCAGAAACAACCGCGTCTCCTCTTCCATGTCGGCGCGCAGGTTCTCGTCGAAGTCGTAGAATACGTCCGCATCTGGAACCACGCCGCGGATCCGACCAAGCTGCAGCCATTGGGTCATAAACCCATCAACCAGCGCCGACGACCGGTCATCGGCAAGCATCCGACGTACCTGCCGCTCGAACTCGACCGGATCGCTGAGACGTCCCGCCTCGGCAACAGTCAACAGCGCCTCATCCGGAATGTCGCTCCAGAGAAAGAGGGAGAGCCGGGACGCCAGTTCCAGATCAGAGAGCTGATACGCAGTCCCGGGTGTGACATCCGTCGGATCTCGTTCAATTCGAAACAGAAATTCCGGCGCGACCAGCAAACGTTCCAACGCCTTCTGGATGCCTCGCTCAAATCCACCTTCGGTAAAACCAGCGTCATAAAAGCTCAGCAACGTACCCAGATCCGCATCGTGCACCGGCCGACGATACGCACGCCGCGCTAAAGACGCCAGAATTTCACCAGCGCACTGCCGCGCCGCCGTCTCCGACCCACCGGGCAGATCTAGCCCACAGGAAAAAATCCGTCGCCGACTAGCCGTTTCCCCCGGTCCGGTGGCGACATAGGGCCCGGTGATCTCAACCCTGTCGACGGCTGCATGGCCGTGGTACATACCAAGACCACTCAGCGAAAAGCCAGAGAGCCGCCGCTCGAGAATCCCCGTCGATTCGGTACGAGCGGCCACGAACGACACGCCCACCGTTCGCATCCCCGCCTCGGCCGGTATGTCTACTTCGAGAGCCGCGTCAGCATCGATCGATACGTACTGCTCCCATGCTGGGTCGCCCCGAATGGTCCCGAAGAAGCTATACGCCGACGGGTAACCGATACGATCCGCATCGCCAACCATGAAACGCCGGACGAGGCGACCGTCGAGTCGTACTTCAATCTCCTGAGGCGTCCCCATGCCGACGATGTAATCGTAGATCATGCGCCGTAAACGGACCCGGATACGGTAATCACCGTCGAGGGGAAAATAATGACGAATGGCCAAGCCACCACGAGACCCGAAGGGCAAGGCCTCACTCATCCGGTCATCCTGATAGAGCAGGCGGTGCGTCGAATACGTTGCGGCCGCAAAACCCGGCCCGATCGTCGGATCCCCCACAGCCAGCCGGCTGATCCGATTCGCCGCCGACATGTACCGATCAAATAGCGCAGGTGATACGGACAGGACTTCCGCCGTGGTCGTGAAGCCCTCCTGGCCCACGTCATCCGCCGGAAAGAGTAACCAGCTCTCGTCGACTTCAAAGTCAATCAAGCTCTGGACGGCGTTGCGGTACTCGTCGGTCGTGAGACGACGGATGGCGGGACGCCCCGGATCCGGCTGCTGGTCGGCAGCCCGCTCGAGCTCCGTCTCCAGCCACGCGAGAAACCGGGACTGGGCCTCATCGTCCGGGCGCGGGCGACCGGCAGGCGGCATCATGCCAAGCCGAAGCTTCCGCACCATCTGCTCCCACACCGCGGTATGCGGGGCGAGATCCGCAGGGTCTAAGTGGCTGAACGAGACCGGTACCGTCCCCTGCTCGGCACGCACATCATTGTGACAAGCCACGCAATATTGGGTCAGCAGAGCTTCCGCAGCCTCTGGCCCGGCAGAACTCCCGGCAGGCTGGCCAGCCTCGACCGACCACGAAAACAGCACTCCCACACCAACGAGAACGGCGTTAGCCAATCTCCGGATCACCGCGGAACCGTTACCTCTCATTGAATCGTTCCACTCGTACTCTCGTGCACTCGGATCTCACTACTGTAGTGGACTACATCCTCGAAATCTACAGAATCTCTGGAAACTCGGTACACCGCCGAGAAAAATCGAAGATGGACCACACACGCGTCTGCTCGGCAACGGGTAAGACCACCGCCCCCCTCACTGCGTTTCTTCAAGCCGTGCCGTGCGGAGCATCCCCCGAAGTGAGTAATTACCCTCATGGCATGCGAACTCGTAGAGTGGCCCTGACCGCCGCTTGAGCGGAATCTCGGCCGTCCACGGGGACACCCAGGTCGTCGGATCCGTGAAGGTCAATTCGTAGGCAAGCGTCTCGGAATCGGTGCGCGTGAAACGTTCAACCAGGTGTAGTCCCTCGGCAGAACCACGAAAATAACTATTCAACGAAAAATTACGCGTCTCCACCACCAACGTGTCCCCCTCCCAGTACCCGCGAGAATCGCCATTCCATTGACGAACGCTGTCTGGTAAATGCGGGCGGCCGTCAAGCGGAATGATCCTCGCGTCATGAAACGCTTCGCTCATGAACACCACATAGTGTGGTGTCTGGACAAGTTGGTAAAAGGAATACGGACCGGCCCCAAAATTGCCCCCCACTCTGGGCACACCAGTCGTGACACAGCGGTGAAAACTATTGAGATCCTCTGGCCCTGTCTTGAAACGCCACCCGGTATCCACGGCATCCTGCCGTATACGCCCGGCTGCCGTGAGCC
Organism: uncultured Vicinamibacteraceae bacterium; assembly: GCA_964591245.1. Taxonomy (GTDB): domain Bacteria; phylum Acidobacteriota; class Vicinamibacteria; order Vicinamibacterales; family UBA8438; genus CAZPZZ01. The sequence goes on from CAZPZZ010000024.1 coordinate 29,267, forward strand.
CGGGAATACGACCATCGGAAGGATGAACAATTTGCGAGGTTCGGTTGGTGATCTCCACGTCCTCCATGGCGATCGAACTCGCGGTGGACTCCGCCTCGTAGGTCTCGACGTCATTCAGCGCCGCGAAGAACGCGCTTTCCGGCGTGGCAAAGGCACTACGCCCGTTCTGAAAAATACGTCGCGCCCGGGTACGCAATGTGGCGACTTCTTCAGGAGTCAGGGAGGCTCGCCCGGCAAGCTGCGTCGGCCGTTGCAACGGGGTTGCAATGTTACTCAACCACACGCCTTGGAGATCCGGCCGGCCGTCGGCCAACCTGGACGGCGTCCAGTTCGTCTGCGCATGACTCGTACGCCCCACACCGACCAGCAGTACGGTTATCGCAACAGTCAGCGCCATGCCAAGCACGTGATGACGATGTGGCATACAACCTCCTCGGGGTCGGGTCGTTGGCGCCCCTCGCCTCGTGGCGACAACCAACCCTAGTTGGGCGGAGTCACGGGCGACTGAGTCGCCGCAGGTGCTTTCTCCGGAGAACGCGGGGCATACACGTCAAACCCGCGAGCCGCTTCTTCCTCCTCGGTCAGCGGTGTGACTCCGAGCACCTCCATCGCCTGCTCGATAGCCACCACGGTCACCGGGGAGGGCTTGAAATTTCCGACCCTGTAGCCACGGGCAATGGTAAGTGGTGTCCACCCCATCGCGTTCTGCTGATTCCAGATATCGATATCCGCACCGCTCGCAGCGAGCAGGGCAACTACCTCGGGAAGGTTCTTGTAGGCCGCCCCGTGCATCGCGGTTTCGCCGTTCTGATCAACAGCATCGATGTCATTGCCAAGATCGAGCACCAGCTGTACTGCCTCAAGCACCTCGCGTTCGGTACCAGCATCCTCACCAGGAGAACGCGTCCCCAGACCTGCCGCGGCCATGAGGGGCGTGCTCCCCTCTTCATTCATCAGGGACACGTCCGCCCCGAGGTCCACCAGGGTCTGCATCAACTCAATATCCGCCACCAATGCAGCCAGCATGAAAGGCGTGGAGCCTACTTCGTGATGCCGCGTATTGTTCAGCCGTGGTCGCGCCGTCATCCGCGCATTGACATCCGCTCCATGCTCAACAAGCTTCCGCACGAATTCGAGGCTCGTCAGACGGCCTGAACCCTCTGGAGCGGGATCATTATCTCCGCCCCCTGGCTTGCGCACTTTCGGAACCATGTGCAGGGCCACGTAGCCCGGTTCGTCGGCATTCGCATCGGCCCCGGCATCGAGCAACGTCGCGGCCACATCCCAATGCGCGTTCGTGACAGCCAGCAACAATGGGCTCGTCCCCACCCTCACCGGTCGTCCGGCTCGATAGGTCCGATCTTCCCGCACGACCTCATCGACCAGACCGTTGACATCGACCCCAGCCGCAAGCAGCGTACGAACGACGGCCAGGTGCCCTTCGCGGACGGCGAACAGAAACGGCGTAAACCCCGAGTTCAGCGGCGTCGTGAAGTCCGCACCAACCTCGATCAGCGTCTCGACAACGTCGGTGTGTCCCTCCGCAACTGCCCACATCAGTGCCGTTTGTCCCCGCTTCGGCTCAGATACGGCAATATCGGCACCATGCGCCAGCAACGCCCGTACTACGTCCACCCGACCCGACCTCGAGGCCGTCATCAACACAGTTTCACCGCCAGGCAGCGCCGTGTTGGCATCGGCCCCGGCCATCAGCAAACGCTCAACGATCGGAAGGCTTGCATTCTGGGCAGCGAGAGAAATCGCCGTCACACCATAGCGGTTTGCCTGGTGAACATCCGCACCCGCATCTACCAGGTCCCCGACCAACCCCGCGTCGTCGTGATACGCAGCCCAGAGCAGTGGCGTCATTCCGTCGACCTGGGTGGCATCCGGGTCCGCTCCCTGTGCGAGCAGGTAGACAACAGCAGCCTTATCCAGGCGCTGGACGGCATCGGCCAACGGCGCATCCGCCCCCGCGGCACGTACCGGCACGGCAATCGCAGAAGCTACTGCGATCACGCCACCGAAAGCTCTCACGACAGCCATCAGTCTCTCCACATGCCCTCCTATCGAGAGTGCATTCACCCCTGCCGGATGACTTCCTGACATTCCCATCGCCATGGACGCTACAACGTGACGGGATCGAGTAACGTATCGATCGTCCCCGTCGAGTCGGACCACGAGTCGAGCTGCACACCGACGTGATCGAGCAATGTCAGATGCAGATTCGCCATTGGAGTCGGCTCGTTATATTTAATGTGGCGTCCACCCTGCGTACGTGCTCCGCCGCCACCGGCCACGAGAATCGGGAGGTTCACGTGGTCATGCACGTTCGGATTCCCCATCCCGCTACCGTAGAGGTACAGCGTGTGGTCGAGCAATGACCCCTCGCCATCGGGCAACGCGGCGAGCTGTTCGAGAAACGACGCAAAGAGCGAGATGTGATATTGGTTGATCTTCGCCAGCATCGCTAGCTTCTCTGGGTCATTACCATGGTGCGAGATCGGGTGGTGTGGATCAGGGACGCCGATCTCGGGATAGGTGCGATTACTCGATTCTCTCGCAAGCTGAAAGGTCATGACCCTCGTCACATCCGCCCGCAATGCCAGCACCTGAAGGTCAAACATGAGCTTCGCGTGATCTGCGTAGGCTGCGGGTACCCCAATCGGGCGATCGAGATCAGGGAGCGGATTGCTTTCCGTTTCCGCCTCAGCCTTCTGAATACGACGCTCAACCTCCCTGACGGTATCCAAATACTCGGTGACCTTGGTCCGATCCGCAGCGCCAAGCTGGCCCTGCAACCGCGCAATGTCATCACGCACCCAATCCAACAAACTGGCGCGTCTCCCCAGAGCGGCGCGCCGTTGGCCTACCGTACCTCCCTCTCCGAAGAGACGCTCGAAGACGACCCTGGGATGCGCTTCCGCCGGCAACGGGGACGTCGGTGAGGACCAGGAAATATTGTTCTGGTACACACAGGCATAACCGTTGTCGCACTGGCCCACCATATCCAGCAAGTCCATCGCTAACTCGAGCGACGGCAGCTGCGTCTCTTGGCCGATCTGCTGGGCGGCAATCTGGTCTACTGTCGTTCCAAGATGGTAATCGGTGCTCTCCGTCCACTTCGCTTTGGCCGCGCTCAGAAAACCGGCATTCGAGGTCGCATGGGTCCCCGGATACGAGTTCTTCAGCTCAAGATTGCTGACAACCGTCAGTTGATCCTTCACTCGCGCCAGGGGGCCGAGACTTGTGGACAGTGTCTTCAACGGGCCACTCCCCCCCGGAGGCGTCCATTGCGCGATATTCGATCCCATCGGCACATAGACAAACCCAAGGCGGCGCACCGGGCGTGCCGGCGTGTTGGCGATGGCGGTCAGAGACGGCACCATTGCGTCCAGTAGAGGCAGGGCCACCGTAGCACCGACACCTCGTAAAAACGTCCGACGCGGCAAAGCTTTCTTGGTAATCATCATGACGCAGTCTTCCTCATCTGGAACGGTGCACTACGCACCACCCCGAGTACCAACGACGAAAATCGATAGTCATCCTTCGCAGCCTCACGCAATACGGCTCTGACTGCCGACATATCGTAGAACTCGGTCCCTCGCCCGGTCGCAAAGGTCAGGAGTTTCTCCGTGAGCCGCCCGACGAAGAGTTCCGGACGACGCAGCAGCGCATGCTGCAACTCGGTCACCCCGGTCACCGTCGTTCCATCGAATAGGGTGGCCGACGCGTCGATCTGCGCCCCACCCTCCGTCTCCCGCCAGCGCCCGACCGCGTCGAAGTTCTCCAACGCAAACCCGACCGGATCCATGAGTTTGTGGCAGGATGCACAGGCTGGGTTCGCGCGGTGAGCACTCATCCGCTCCTTCATCGACTGCGCTCTCTCACCGGTCCCCGTATCCTCAAGTTCCGGTACATCAGGCGGCGGCGGCGGAGGCGGCACCCCAAGAATATTATCGAGCACCCACTTGCCCCGGATGACCGGAGACGTGCGGGTCGCATAGGACGTAGCCAGCAAGATGCTACCCTGCCGTAGGAGCCCCCCTCGCCCAAGATCGTCGCCAAACTCGACGCGGCGAAACCGGCTCCCGTAGATGTGGGGCACGCCGTAGTGCTTCGCCAACCGTTCATTGAGAAAGGTGTAGTCGGCGCGCAGGAAATCGAGCACGCTTCGATCCTCACGCATCACACTCTCGACAAGCATTTCGGTCTCGGTGCGAAACGCCTGCCGGAGGTTGTCGTCAAAGTCCGGAAAGATGCGCATATCCGGCGTGATTGACTCCAGATTTCGCAAATGCAGCCACTGCCCGGCGAAATTGGTCACCAGATTTGTCGCACGGGGATCGGTCAACATTCGACGAACTTGCTGTTCGAGCACGCCGGCCATCCGTAACTCGCCGCGCTCCGCCATCCCGAGCAACTCGTCGTCGGGAATACTACTCCAGAGGAAAAACGAGAGACGTGAGGCCAACTCGAGATCGGTCAGTTGATACGCGGTATCCGGCGCCATCCCCGCCGGATCCTGTTCGACCCGAAACAAGAATTCCGGGGCGACAAGGATCGACGACACCGCCATTTCAATTCCAGCCTCAAAACCACCCTCCAGCCGCGCCGCGGAATAAAACTCAAGCGGGCGTTCGATCTCTTCGTCGGATACGGGCCGTCGGTATGCGCGACGCATGGTCGTCGACACGATCTCTCTGGCACATGCATCTTCCTCGTCAGCGGTCGCAGGTTGACACGTGAAGAGACGAGCCCGACTGGGCGTGTCTCCCGCTCCGGTTGGATTGTATGGACCGACAATCGAGACCTCATACACCGCTGGCTGTATACGTGGATGTCGGTAGTAATTGAAATGCGCCTGGTATGGCTGTCTCTCCGTTTCCAGAAGCAACTCAGGCCTCTTGGGAAACGTCACGGCCAACGCATGGGGGCCCGCGGTCACTGGTAGTCGGAGCGTGAGGTGCGCGTCGAGATGATCTTGCGATGGCTGATAGTTCAACGCGTGCTCTTCAACTTGGGCCGCGGGCACCACCGAGAACGTGTTCACTAGCGCACCATCCACAAGGAGATCGATGTCGTGCGCCTCACTCAAACCCTCGATATGCTCGTTGCGGTCTCGCGCCAGCCGGATCGTAATTTCATAATCTCCATCGACCGGAAACGTGTGAGACAACAACGCCCCTCCGCGGCTACCAATCGGCATCCCGGGTAGATGCCCTTCTTGGGTCAGATCCGGCCTCGTCCGCACGGTCGTGCCCCCCGGTCCGAGCCCTGGCCGCCCGACGGCGAGTCGACTCACCCTTTCGGCTGCGGTCACATAGCGCTCAAGCAACGTCGGCGACAAATTGCCGACCGTCACGTTGTCAAAACCAAAGCTCGAGGAATCACTGGGGAGCAGCGCCGACACGTCGATCTCCAGGTCGAGTAGATCGCGAATCGCGTTGTGATACTCGGTCCGATTGAGGCGGCGAAAGGTTTCAGTACGCCCTGGATTTAGCGCAGCCAACGCCACCGCATCAAGCGAGCCTTCTAACCAGGAAAGCGCCGATTCATACTCAGCCTCGTCGGGACGACGACCACCAGCCGGGGGCATCTGCCGCGCTCTCAGCTTCCGAACAACCTTCTCCCAGACTTCGGGATGAGCCTCGAGTGGAGCCTGAGAGATCGCATCCAGTCCGAGCCCTCCCGTCCGCGCACGGTCATTGTGACAACCTAGGCAATAGCCCGTCACCAGCGCGCGATGGGGAGAGTTCTCCGTCTCGGCAGGCTCATCCGACGCATTCTGCGAAGCCTCAAGACCGCTGAGTCCACCGCTGAGTACCAGCGCCACCGCTGTGAGATTCACGGTTCGCCGCAGCACGTCCACCATACGGTCCCCTCCCGTCACGTCATTTCCAATCAGTGTATCCAAACCGGATACCTGGTCTTTATACACCCATCGCCCATGTTCTAACAGAGAAGTTCATCCGGGCGCCTGGTGTTGACTACGAGTCGCGATAAGGTATAGCGTCAGTTTCGAGTCGGATCCGGCAAGCGAGCGCCCCGAGGAACGGCAGCTCGTCTCCGGGCCAGGACGGCGCGCGACAAAGAGTGGCTGGAAGGTTGAAGATGACTGACCTTGACCGAAGTATTCGTCGGGTCCGCACGGCACTGCTCCTGTTCGGCGTACCGTGCGCGGCCGCACTGACGGGGCTTGCCTTCCACACCGAAGTGTCACCACTACTCGACATTGCTCCGAAAATGCTTCGGGTCATCGCTGCCCCCACCGGGTTCCTGACTCTCATTTCCGTCATGGTGGGGTGGCGCGCCTTACGCCGTACGCTGCGAACGCAAGACGAGAAGCTCCGTGGATGCATCGCCGAGCTTTCGCTGAAGCGTCAGGAGTTGAGCGCGGCGCGAGCACAGCACGAACTCGAGATGAAACTCAAGACTCAAGAGCTCGAAATGCGCGACGACCGCATCCGGATCATCGAGCTGGAACGCGCCCTCGCGCAGGACAGATCCGACTCGGAAAATACTGGTCCGACAAGCACGTCGAATCGACCCAGCCCAAGCGAACATCGAGAGCCGCCAATGTCGCTCAACCGCCCACGGAAGATCTTGCGCGACGCGACCCCAGCCACAAACAACGATTGACCCGAACTACTGCTCGTGTTGAGGCTCGCAGGGGCTATACTCCATCGATTGACCTCGTCCATCGACGGGATCAGGAACAAATCCCGTTAGCCCCCCGACAAGGCCGCGGACGCAATCCACCCGAAGACAGACACAATGTGACACATGATCTGGAATACACCCTCGGGAAGTAACTTGTTTTTGGCGAGCGATGAACGGGCGCACCACGTATGGCTCGGTTGATCGGTTGCCGGCACACCTCCGCAAGACACCAGCACGCGCATCGGAAAGTGGTCAACATCAGTGCTCGCGACTCTTTCCACGGCCACACGTCAACAGCAGGATCACTCTATGCCTACGGTGCCATCCCTTCGTAGAAAAACCCGGCTTCGCGCCACGCAATAACGCGAGCTGCGTGGCATGTCTCCACTACCGTTGACCTACCGACAGATCGCAGCCTTCTGGCTTCCCCTGGCCGGCACCTGGCTCATGATGGCCGCTGAGGGGCCATATCTCGCGGCGATCATTGCCCGGTTGGACCGCCCTACCGAGAACCTCGCGGCGTTCGGCGTCGCCTTTGCGTTCGCCATCATCATCGAAGCACCGGTCATCATGTTGATGGCCGCCTCAACGGCTCTCGTACGGCACGCGCAAAGCTACCGTGCCCTCCGACGTTTCACCTACGGACTCGGCACCGCGTTAACAGGGATCCAGCTCGTCGCGATACTACCTCCGGTCTTCGACTGGATCAGCATTTCGCTGGTCGGACTACCACCGGACGTCGCCCACCTCGCACATCACGGCCTGGCCATCATGCTGCCCTGGCCAATCGCCATCGGATATCGGCGTTTCCGCCAGGGGTTACTCATTCGTGCCAACCTCACCCGCCGGGTCGCCTATGGAACGGGCCTGCGACTGGCGGTCATGACGGGCACGGCGATCGTGGCCGCCCAGATCCCGACACTAGAGGGCGTTCACGTAGGAACGCTCGCACTCGCCGTCGGTGTCGTCGTCGAAGCGCTGGCCAGCCGGGTCATGACGCGACACCTCGTCGCACGACTCGAGGCAGAGGAATCACGTCAAGCTACGCAGAACGCGCCTCTGACGTCGCTGGCCATTTTCGCCTTCTACTGGCCATTGGCGCTGACTTCGGTGGTCACCATGGCCATTCAGCCAATGGTCACCTTCTTCATGGGCCGCGGGCGGTTCCCGCTGGAGTCGCTGGCCGTACTCCCGGTCATTCACGGGCTCACATTTCTGTTCCGCGCCCTCGGGCTCTCCTATCAGGAAGTCGGTATCGCCCGCTTTGGCACCACATGGCAGAATTACCGACAAATCCGTAACTTCGGCTTCGGCCTGGGAGCCGCCGCTGCTGGCGGCCTGATGTGTATTGTCTACACGCCACTTGGCGCGATCTGGTTTCAGGAGATAGCCGGACTCACGGTCGACCTTGCCACCTTTGCCTTGCTCCCGGCTCAAATTCTCGCCTGGATCCCGGCGTGCTCCGTGTGGATGTCGTTCCAGCGAGCCATACTCGTGCACGCGAGGCAGACCCCGCCGATCACCTACGCTTCAATATTGGAGGTGACAGTGGTCTTCGGGGTCCTCTGGGTGACGACCACGAAGCTCTCGTGGGTCGGAGCCGTGGCGGCGGCCTCAGCAATCGTCGTCGGCCGACTCGCGGGCAACGCGTACCTCATGGGCCCCACCGCGCGCGCGGTGCACCCCCTCGCGAGCGAATCGGCTGCTGGCGCAGGAGCCGGCGAATCAGCGAACAACAGCCCCCACTAGCGGTCGGCGAACAGCTCCTGCATCATGAGGTACGAGGCTTGATCCATTCCGAGCTCGTGGTAGGTCTCACGGGCCGTCTCGTTGTCCTCTTCGACATACAACCGTAATCCCACAACCCCTGGAGCCGCGTATGCGCGAGCCCGGACAAAGCTATAGAGTGCGCGAAACACCCCGCGCCGACGATAGGCCTGGTCTACATACACGCTCTGTATCCACCAGATATCACCGTTCCGCCAGTCACTCCACTCACGGGTGTGCATGATCTGGCCCACAACGGTTTCCCCTTGGCACGCGACGTAGTAGGAGCCCCGAGCCTGATCGGAGAGCACCCCCGCGACGCCCTGTTGCAGCGTCTCACGATCGAGGGCGAGCCCCTCAGTCTCAGCCGCAAGCCGTATGTTGAATTCGACAATCGTCGGTACATCGTCGACGGTCGCGGCACGGACAACCAGAGCAGCCATCGCGGATCTAGATGAACGACTGGAACGACAGAATCCGCTCCCTACCGGCCATGAGCGCGATCACCAGCGGGCCCACTACTCGGGCAAGGCATAGACGAGGATCGCATTCCCCGCGCGCGGATTTCGTAGCTCGGGAGTCAGGTCCGCCGGCAGGATACTCGTCCAGCTCGACCCACCAAGTGGTCCACCGGCCCCGAACGCCACATATTGCCGCCCATCCACCGCATAGGTAATCGGATATCCGTTGGACATTGTGGGCAAACGGCTCTGCCAGAGTTGCTCCCCACTCTCCGCGTTGTATGCGAATACCCACCGATCCCAGTCGCCGACAAAGACCAGCCCGCCGGCTGTGGTGAGGGCCGCCGTGTTGTAGGGCGAACGACGCCGTTGCTTCCACAACGTCTCACCGGTCCGGATATCAAGCGCCTGAAACTCGCCCAACTGCTCTGGAGCGTCAGGGTGAAAGTGATTCTGGCGACCACGGACACCGCCAGTGCCGCCCCCACCCGCACGCGGCTCGACCGGCCCAAATGCAGCGGTCTCACAGTTCAGGTTGAGAGGAATATAGAGGGCCGTCGTATCGGGGTGATAGGCCATTGCCCGCAGGCTCTTGAAGCCGCCAGTGCTCGGGCAGAAATAGAGCATCTCTCCTACCCCGGACACCATCCCCTCTCGGTAGGTCACGCGACCAGTGTCGGTATCGACGTCGAGGATGTTCTGATATCCCAGGTCGACCGCATTGGTATACGCCCCCGTGGAACGGTCCAGTTCCCAGAGAATCCCAAGCTTCCCCATACTGAAGACCGACTCCTTGCCATCGTAGTCAATCAGGATGCGTTCGAAGGTTTCATCCATGTCATGGCTGTCACCAGGAATGTGCTGGAAGTACCACCGCATCTCGCCAGTCGCCGGGTCGAGCGCCAAGGTTGAATTGCTGTAAAGCGCGTCACCATCCGTGCCGCGTGCATCGCGCGACCATGGCTTGGCCTGAGACGTCCCGTAATAGACCAACCCGCTTATCGGGTCATAGCTGCCTGGAATCCACGCGTCGGCACCGGCGCGCATGAGCAACGGCAGGTCGCCCCAGGTGTCTCCCCCCCGTTCCCCCGGACGGGCCACTGTTGAGGTGCGCCACAGCACATCACCTGTGTTCCCGTCGACGCCAACGATGTAGCAGGTGTCTTCACGAAACACCTCACAGCCGCGCAAGCCAGCGACAATGACACCATCCGCAATGACGGGTCCGCTCGAGAACCCGTAACCCTCTTCTCCTGGCGGTGCCACCGGCGTATCCCACCGAACAGCACCCGTCTGCGCATCAAGAGCAACGACGTGAGCATCATAGGTGTTAAGGATGATGAGCTCTTGATAGATGGCCAGGCTACGCATCTGGGCCGCAGCACGCCGCCGCTGGTCCATCTCGTGACGATACTCCCAGATGAAATCCCCGGTGGCGGCGTGTAGAGCCTGGACCACATTGCCAGGATTGGCCACATACATCACGCCGCCGTGCACGATCGGCGTTGTCTGGGAAATCCCCGGATCGAGTCCCCACGACCACGCAAGCTGCAACTGACCTACGTTGTCGGTATCGATCGCGTCGAGAGGACTGTAGCCCCATCCGTCCAGCGTTCGTCGCCAACTCAACCAGTCGGCTGGATCGGGATCTTGCAGGACAGTGTCAGTCACTGGCTGAAACTCCTGCGCGGAGGTCACGGCAGTGACGCCCAGGACCCAGACGGCCAGACCGAGCGCAGAAATTACACGGACGAAATAGACACTCCGAAGCGACATGAAAACCTCCAAACCCCTTATCCAAGCAGGGCAGCGTGATGAGAAAGTGCCAGTCCTCTAGGCAATCCCAGCACCTGATACACCGACATACACGGAATAAAGTGACTGACTCGCAGTCATGAACAGGCGGTTACGCTTTGCTCCACCGAAACAGACATTCGCACATCGCTCAGGCAGACGAATCGCCCCGATGTGATCACCGTCTGGTGCGGTCACGACCACCCCATTGCCCGCACCAGCCCAGACGTTTCCGTCAACGTCACATCGGATCCCATCGGCTGCCACCAGATCCCCGGTCCCCGGTGCACGCAACTCGGCGTGTCGGCGGCCTCGCGCTAGCCTTGTGCCCTCGACATCCCACACCTTGATCTCACGACCGCTTCCCGTGTCAGCCACATACAGACGGTCATAGTCTGGCGAAAAACAGAGTCCGTTCGGTGCTCCGATGTCATCGGTGACCCTGGTGATCTCACCGGTCTGGCCGTCGACACGATACACGGAAAGCGGTAGTTCCGCCTCTGCCCGGAAGCCCTCGTAGTCTCCCCTCACACCATACGGCGGGTCGGTAAACCAGATGCTCTGATCCGGGTGTACGACAACATCGTTCGGCGAATTCAACGGCGTTCCGTTGTAGTTGTCGGCAATCACCGTCACCGTACCGTCTTGCTCATAGCGAGCAACCCGACGTCCACCATGTTCACAGGACAATTGTCGCCCCGCGTGGTCGAAGGTATTACCGTTACTGTAGCCCGATGGCTTGCGGAACACAGTGACACGCCCGTCATCTTCAATCCACCGCATCTGCCGATTATTCGGAATGTCACTCCA
>CAZPZZ010000025.1:0-39903 GCA_964591245.1 uncultured Vicinamibacteraceae bacterium
GACTCAATTGATCAAGTCGAGCTGACGGCTGTACTTGAGGATCAGACTTCGACCCTGTCGTTGTGCTGAATGAGGGCCTGGGCGAAGAGTCGCGGCGAGAAATTGTAGGTCAGGTTTGTGATGAGACTTGCCCCCGGGAAGATTGATGTTGTTTCGGCTCCACCGGAGAGAGGCGTTGAGGATATCGCCTCGCCGGAAGTTGAGTCCAGGGCCCCAGGTCACGCGGTGCTTCCAGAGATGCGAGTGTGGATTCCCAGTGGTCATGTCCGGTGGCGCAATCTTCCTTCGACGGTTTAGCGCTCCGAGGAAGATACTCGAAATGCTGCAATGGCCACGGGGCGTCCACGTTCCTCGAGTGGTTGCCCCAGTCGCTGGATAAGCGTTGTCCAACCTGGTTGACGGGTCCAGTTCTCGGGTGTGACACGCCGGCTCCGCAGTGGCCGACGAGTGAGCAGCGTGGTCCATTCGGGGCGTTCCTGACCATCACGATCTATGGCGATGGCAGAGAATGTTGGCCCGTCCTTGTAGAGCCCGAGCACGCCGAAGCCTTCCGGCGCTCCGTTGATGTGTAAGAGCGCGACGCGACCTCGTGTGGTTTCGTTGAGGTGTGTCAACAAACCTTCGACCAATGGATGTCCGGACCCGAAGAAGTCGATGCTTTCGTCGAGTACCGCCTCTTCACGGTCAAAGGTCCCGAGGAAGCTCGATCCGGCTGGTACGCCCGGTAGGGTCTCCACGCGGGTGCGAGTCCCCAGTTCGATGGAATATCGTTGACCGTCGTGATGTTCGTCGATCTGCAGACCGAGTTGTTCCGCTGCGGCGAGTGTGACGGTCTTCGTCAATTCCTCCAGATCAGGTGGAATTCGCGCCAATATGTGTTCGGCCATTCCTCGTTGATAGGGGTCTCGGTGCAGTGCGTGTAACGCAGCCGTTCGCATGCGCTCGTGAGCTTGACGGGCCTTGTGTACGGCCGGGTTCGAGGCCGCGTCGTCGAGTGGTGTTTCCCCGAGGACCAGTCGCTCGATGGTCTGCCTGACGTCGGCAAGCTCGCGATCCAGACCGCCCCAGGACTCTCGGAAGAGGCCGAGTGATTCGTAGGTGTCGACAATGGCCGCACCTATGGTGGAAGCTGGTCGAAAGTAGACGATCTCAACCGGGATCCGCCGTTCGATGCGATCGAGCCGCCCGATGCGCTGTTCTACGGTAGAGGGGTCCCACGGTAGATCGAATAGTACGAGACGGGTGCAGAATTCGAAGTTGCGGCCCTCTCCACCACACTCGGTCGAGACGAGTAAGGATGGGCCGTTTGGTAGCCGGAACTGCGCAACTTCGATATCACGTTGTTTCGGTGGCAGGTCCTCGTGGAAGACGCCGACCCGGAGCTGTGACAGTCGACTCATTGCACTCTTGAACAATTCGAGTGTTTCCCTGTTTGCGACAAACACAAGGGTCTTTTCACGGGCCTGTTTCCAGCGTTTTCCCATCCGTCCGAGCCAGGCGAGGCGGGGATCATGACGGTCGGCGTGTAGGGCCAGTTGGCGAAGATCATCATCGCCATCGAGGAGGCCATGCACGGCGCTTCCCGAAGCCATGACTCTGCGGAGCTTCCGCAGTTTATTTCGTCGGGTGACGGGATTTGCGGCGGGCGTTCGCTGCAGTGCGCCTTCCAGTTGGAGGTGTGGTGTCCAGTTTTTATCCGCTGAGAGGTCTACAGGGGACGGGAGCCTCGGTGGAAGCCCCGGGATGTCCTGTCTGCGGGCGGCACTGGTGCAGGGAGGGAGTGGGTGTGACCGATGGAGTCGATCTTCGATGGTTTGTTCGGTGAAGGCGTCCGGTCGAGCGAGTTCGACGAGCCGGAAGAATCCGATCGGATCCTCATCGAGCGGGGTGCCACTAAGTAGCAGGAGATTACGCCCGAGTGCGGCAATGGGGGCGATAGCTCGATACGCAGGATTCCCAGGGTGGCCAAGTGCTCGCCGCAGATGGTGAGCCTCGTCGACAATCAGCAGGTCGATCCCGGCTTCGGCGGCCTGCTTGGTCAACTGGGGGTGGGCGCACAGGAAGTCGAGACCCACGACCGTGCGCGGGTACGCTTCGAATGGATTGAATCCTGGCCCATATTCCCGCCCAACGTCCGTCAGTCGTTTTTCATCGAGGAGGACGAAGACCTGATGATATTTTCGCCAGAGTTCGCCAAGCCACTGGATGGTTAAAGTTTCTGGGGCAATGACGAGCGTCCGGTTTGCACGTCCCGTCAGTAGTAGATGATTGAGAACGAGACAGGCCTCGACGGTCTTGCCAAGGCCAACCTCGTCGGCGAGAAGCCATCGGGTGGGCATACTGGCGGTGGCCTGTTCCGCTGCATAAATCTGGTGGGGTAGCAGGCGGATGCGGCCTCCCAGGAATGAGCCAAGGCCATCTGCCTCCCGGATGGCAGCCAGGTACAATGCCTCGAGGCGCAGGGCGAACGCTCCGAGAGTATCGATTTCACCTGATGCCAGTCGATCCACCAGTGATTCTTCGACATTGAGCGGCCACAGGGTTGAAGCATCGACCTCGCGTCCGTCGCTGAGTTGGACGACTCCAGCTTCTTCGTCGCTCGAGATAATCACGTCCTCGCCAGTTGCGAGGAGTGTGGCTCTTGAGCCTGGCCTGAAGTTGAGCGGGCGCAGCGCGTCCGAGTCTGTCGCTAGCGTCAGGACCGTGTCCGTTTCTGGAAAACGCACCGTCACCCTGCGAACATCAACCGATTTCACCAGGCCCGGACCGAGATCCGGATTATGGCGATGGGTCAGCCGGTCCCCGGTTTTCCACCGTGATTCCTTCATGGTCCTCCATCACGCAACACCTCGTCGGTGTGAGTTGAGCCGGGCCGGGTCAGGGGCCGAATGTAGTCCCGTCGGTGTTTCCCGTGGAACCGAATGAGGCGTGTTTTCCGTTCAACGGCGTCAGGATGCGTCGGTCCCTGACAAGATCGTGTTGAGATCGGCCCAGACCTGCGGGTCGAGGACAAGCAAACTGGCGAGGTAGAGATCGACGTCGTCAGATGGAAATCCGCCCCGGAGCTGTTCCACCGCTGGACGCAACCGTTTGACAGTGACCGGTTCGAGTTCATGATCGGTATCGATCAACCCGTCTTCATTTGGAATGCCGAGTGCATCCAGGAAAACCTGTAGGAGGTTCCGACGATGGACAAGGTGAAACGCGATCAGCAGCGAGGAGGCCAACGCATCATCCGGGCGTACGACGCGTGCGAGGTAGTCAGCGCGTCGTTCAATTGAAAGCTTCAGGACTCCGGCAACGCGAAAATTTAGGGTGCCTGCGATGGCTTGATGTGCCTGTTCGCGCATCGGAGGATCATCGAATACGGCCCGGGCGGCCAGGGCACGGTTTGGCTTGTCCAGCGCCGACCACAGGCGTGTCGCCGTCAATTTCTCGAGGTCCAACTCTGCTAGCACGGACATTTCATACTCCGTCGATAATGCGGGTTCCTGCTCATGTCGAGCCGTCGAATTCCTCAACGCTCCGAGTACGATAGGTCGATTTCAATGAGCCCCACGGCGTGGTCATTCTACCGTGTCGACAGAACATCAAAAATCCGACGAATGGTGTTGGGGTAATACCGCGAGGCGGTCATGAGCGGCGCGGTGGCGGATATAATCGGTCGCCTCCATTGGCGTTACGGGGCTTTCTGTGGTTCCCGTGCGGCGTCGCGTGCGGCAATGCTGCGCGGGAGGAATATTCTGCTGGACGAGGGAACAGCCCATACCCACACAGGGAGCACGAGACTATGACCGTAGCGCACCTTCGCACGTACACCATCAATAAAGGGCAAATGGAGAGCTGGTTGGAGCTGTTTCAGAACCATATCCTCCCGCTGCTTCGGGAGCATGACATCACCGTCGACGGGACGTGGGTGAATGGTGACCGGAGTCAGTTCATTTGGGTCCGGAGCTACGGCGAGACTGACGCCGAACTGGAGCGGAAAGAGGCAGCATTCTACGGGTCGGCGTGGTGGCAGGCGAATGTCGACCGGGTGCGCGGTCACCTCGCCCATCGCGAGATCACGCTTATTCGATCCGTTTAGCGTTATGGGTGGACGGCTGAGCCGATAGATGGAGGAGGATCGCAGGGACGGGGTGAACCACAGCGTGGTTTGGTTTCCTCGCGAGCCCTTGCATGGTTTACGGCTCGTCTCGTACGTCAGCGTCTTCTGTGTCAGCGACGTGTCTCGTGATCGGATGGGTTCTGCACGATGTCGGCTTGTGGGATCATGCCACTGCTGGCCGACCGGTGGAATGCAGTGAAGGCCAGGAGGGTGGGGGAGGAGGATGGCTGAGGCAAACACAGGGTCCGGGCTCGAGGGGGTGATCGCCACCACGTCGAGAATCTGTTACCTCGACGGTCGACGAGGGGTGTTGGCCTATTGTGGATACGACATCCACGATTTGGCTCGGTCGGCGACGTTCGAAGAGGTCTGTTTTCTGCTGTGGCACCGGCGTTTGCCGACGCGGGCCGAGCTTGGTGATCTGCAGACTGAGTTGATTCGTCATCGGACGCTGCCAGATCCCGTGCTTCGCTTGCTTCGCTCCCTTCCGTCCGGCGACCTGATGGATGCCGTTCGGACGGGGCTCTCAATGCTGGCTCACTTTGATCCAGATGCGGGTGATAGGTCTCCGGGCGCCGCTATGCGTCAGGCTATCCGTCTCACGGCCCAGACTGGGACGCTCGTGGCTACCCTCGGGCGTCTTGCGAGCGGCCGGGCGCCGGTATCACCTGATCCGGTGCTTGGACATGCGGGCAACTTCTTGTACTTACTCAGCGGTGAGCGTCCCAATGCGCTTGCGACCAGGGCCTTTGACGTTTCGTTGATTTTGCACGCTGACCATGAACTTAACGCGTCAACGTTTGCCGCTCGTGTGGCTGCCGCGACTCTGACGGATCTCTATTCGACGCTTGTGGTCGGCGCGGCTACGCTGAAGGGACCGTTGCATGGTGGAGCCAACGCTGCCGTCATGAAGATGCTCCTCGACATCGGTGAAGATGCCGACGATGCCCGTGTGGGGGACCAGATACGGGCGATGTTAGCCCGCAAAGAGCGTGTCCCCGGGTTTGGACATCGTGTTTACCGCACGGAGGACCCTCGAGCGACCCATTTGCGGCAAATGTCCCATGACCTTGGTCGTCAGACAGGCAACAGTCGATGGTTTGAAATCTCTCAACGCATTGAGGACGTGATGAAGGAAGAAACCGGTATCGATGCCAACGTGGACTTTTATTCGGCATCGACCTATCACGCGTTGGGGCTAGATCTTGAACTTTTCACGCCGATCTTCGTTGCGAGCCGTGTGGCCGGATGGACGGCGCATGTGCTCGAGCAATACACGAACAATCGACTCATCAGGCCACGAGCCGACTATGTCGGTCCAGAATATCCGCAAATTTTTGTGCCACTACCCGATCGGTAAAATGGGCTGCGCACCAGATTTCTTATCACCCTGCGCTGGGTTCGCAGGGGTTGACGCGGTTCGCAGACTATAATGGCCATTCGTTCATGGAACAACGCCGCATCCGTAACTTCTCCATTATTGCCCACATCGATCACGGGAAATCGACCCTTGCCGATCGATTTCTCGAGATTGTTGGTGCCCTCCGTCCACGAGAGATGGAGGCGCAGGTACTTGACTCCATGGACCTGGAGCGCGAGCGGGGCATTACCATCAAGGCGCATGCGGTGCGGCTTACCTACACGCCCGAGAGTGGCGGCGATCCGTACATCTTGAACCTTATAGACACGCCGGGACATGTGGACTTCTCGTATGAGGTCACTCGTGCGCTAACGGCCTGTGAGGGCGCGGTACTGCTGGTTGACGCTTCCCAGGGCGTCGAAGCACAAACGGTGGCCAACGCCTATCTCGCGGTTGACCAGAACCTCGAGATCTTGCCGGTCGTCAATAAGATCGACCTGCCCGGCGCTCAGCCAGAGGAGACGACCAGACAGATCGAAGAGATCGTCGGTCTGGACGCGACTGATGCCATCCTGGCCAGCGCGAAAGAGGGAGCAGGCGCACGCGCCGTCCTCGATGCGGTAGTCGATCGCGTACCGCCTCCGACGGGAGACCGGGATGCCTCCCTCAAAGCATTGATCTTTGATTCTTGGTACGACTCCTATCGGGGAGTCATCGTACTGGTTCGTGTGATTGATGGGGTCATTCGATCCGGCACGAAGATCCGATTGATGGCGCGCGGATCCGATCACGAGGTCGAGCAGGTTGGCGTGTTTTCTCCTAAACCTGAAACCGTGCAGGAGCTGGGGGTGGGAGAGGTTGGTTTCGTCATTGCGGGTATCAAGACGGTGAGCGACGCCCAGATCGGCGACACCCTGACGGAAGCGGCACGACCCACGGCGATCGCGTGCGCCGGGTTCACCGAGATGAAGCCGATGGTGTTCGCGGGTCTCTATCCGGTCGAAGGACACCAGTACAGTGAGTTGCGTGAGGCGCTTGAGAAGCTCAGATTGAATGATTCATCATTCTTTTTCGAACCAGAAACCTCTACCGCGCTGGGCTTTGGCTTTCGCTGTGGGTTCCTCGGATTGCTGCATTTGGAGATCATCCAGGAGCGACTCGAGCGTGAGTACGACATGGATCTGGTCACGACCGCACCGGGCGTGCTCTATCGGGTGACTACGACTGATGGTGAGATTCTCGAGATCGATAGCCCGGCCAAGCTGCCCGACGCGGGTCGGATCGTGGCCCTGGAGGAACCTATCATCACGGCGATGATCTTGACGCCGGCCGATCACGTTGGTGGCATTTTGCAGTTGTGTCAAGAGAAGCGGGGTGTGCAGAAGGGGTTGGAGTACCTGGCTTCGAATCGGGTGATGATTACCTACGAACTCCCGTTCAATGAGGTGGTGCTCGATTTTTACGACAAGCTCAAGACCCTTTCTCGTGGCTATGCCTCGCTTGATTATCAGGTTACCGGGTTTTGGACGTCGCCGCTTGTGAAGCTGGACTTGATTGTCAATGGCGACCCGGTTGATGCGCTGTCGATCATCGTGCACAAAGAGAGTGCCTACGCGCGTGGCCGCGGACTGGCTATCAAGCTCCGAAAGCTCATTCCACGCCAGATGTTCGAGGTGGCGATTCAGGCCACGATAGGAGGCCGGATCGTTGCTCGTGAGTCGGTCAAAGCGCTCCGGAAGAACGTACTCGCGAAATGCTATGGCGGAGACATCTCGAGAAAACGTAAGCTTTTAGAGAAGCAAAAAGAAGGTAAGCGGAGAATGAAACGTGTCGGCCGGGTCGAAATTCCGCAGGAAGCCTTCCTGGCCGTGTTGACGGTAGACAGCGAATAGCCCCCCAGACGGGTGGTTGATCGACGTTATGACTCAAACTGCGGCGTTCAGGAAATCCACGGCACGGGAGTATTTCGAATCGATTGTCATTGCGGTCGTTCTCGCGCTCTTCTTGCGGACGTGGGTGGTGCAGGCTTTCAAGATCCCTACGGGGTCAATGGAGGAGAACCTGCTCATCGGTGATCACCTGCTCGTCAACAAGTTCGTGTACGGACCAACGTCGACGGCGTTCGAGCGGAGTTTGTTGCCTATCGGCGAAGTCGCGCGTGGCGATGTCCTCGTTTTCAAGTATCCGGAAGAACCAGAGAGGGATTTCATCAAGCGCGTCATCGGTCTTCCTGGGGAGACGATTGAAGCAAAACAAGGACGTGTCTTCATCGATGGCGTCGCTATCGATGAGCCTTATCTAGATTTGATGCGTCCTGGGGGGCGTCTCCCACCAGACCTCCGGGGTACCTTTGGTCCGCTAGTCGTGCCGGCCGGGAATTACTTCATGATGGGGGACAATCGCGGAGATTCCCAGGATAGTCGGTACTGGGGTGCGCTGCCGGCGAGTTATATCAAGGGCCGAGCGTTCGTACTGTACTGGTCGTACGAGTCGGAGAGTGAGTTCTATGCAGACGTGGGCATAGGGGCAACCCTGCGCCGACTGGGTTCGGCGGTCACACATCTCTTTACCCGCACGCGTTGGGACCGAATCTTGATGGGGGTGCCGTGACGCATCCTCTCAGCGCGACACCGTCGATTGTCCGTTCAATGGAAACGGAGCGATGATCTCGCCTACGGTGCTTCTTGCATTCCCCTTGTTCTCGCTAGCGGTTGTCGTGTGAGATCTGTGGTGTTGGCCGAGGGCCGAACAGTGCTGTACCCACCCGTACGAGTGTCGCGCCTTCCTCAATAGCTACCTCGAAATCGTGACTCATTCCCATTGAGAGGTGATCCAGTTGGATCGGCGACGGCGCGAGCGGCCTGAGTTCGTCTCGGAAGAGTCGGAGGCGCCGGAAGTAGTGACGGGTGCGCTCTGGGTCCTCTGACCACGGCGGAAGTACCATCAGACCTCGAATGCGAACCGCTGTGCATGCGCCGGCGGCATCGACGATCTGCCGGACCTCTGTTTCGGTTGCCCCATGCTTGGAGGGTTCGCCGGCCAGATCGACCTGCAAGAGCACATTCGGTGAGCACCCGGCTTGGTCGGCCGCCTGATCCAGGCGTTGCAACAGGTTCAGGCTGTCTACCGTATGAATCCAATCGAACGCGGAAACTGCTTTGCGTGCCTTGTTCGATTGGAGGTGTCCGATAAGGTGCCAATGAATGTTGGTATCTTGGCTCTTGGCCTGTTTCTGTATGGCCTCTTGGACTTTGTTTTCGCCAAGATCTACAAGTCCGGCTGCAATGGCCGCGTCAACATAGGTCCTGTCGAAGGTCTTGGTCACTGCGATGAGCCGAATCTCGTCTGGGTTTCGGCTCACGCGGGCTGCTGCACTCCGGATGCGTTCGGAGATGGACTGCAGTCGTGAGGTGATGGTCTTTTCTAGTGCCATCGTTACCGTTCAGGGGGGGCAAGGAGTCGCCTGGCTTCGTCCGCGTGTTCACCGGTGGGAGCGGAACCTAGGTAGCGGGTAAGAGACCGTGTGGCCCCGTCCGTATCCCCGTTCGAGGCATAGGCGAGTCCCAGCCAGTAATACGCTTCGACCAGTGTCGAGTCGGCCTCAAGTGCCTCCTGGAATTGCCGCATCGCGTTTTCCGTGTCGCCTGAGTTCCAGAAGCCGATGCCTCGTTGCACGCTTTCCCGGGCGCGGGTTCTGCCCGCGGCGAGGGAATCGATGGCAATTCGATTCGCTTCTCCTCTGGCGGCGGCAGCTTCCTCGGTACGGCCCTGCCGGTTTAGGGTGTCGGCCAGTCCATAGTAGGCTGCGGCGAAGTTCGATTGGATCCGGAGTGCCTGCCGGTAGGCCGCCTCGGCGGCCACGAAACGATTCAGGCGGCTGTATGCCACTCCGATGTTGAAGTAGCAATCGACACATGTCGGGGTCAGGCGTAAGGCGGCTTCGAACTCCTCGATAGCGCTGACATGGTCGCCTCCTCGACTGGCTCGGACACCAGCTGAGAATGCCGAGACGGTCGCTTCGTCGTCACGGAGAGCGCGGAGCCATGGGGCAGCCGTTCGTCCCGCCTCCAGGACGAAACGCACGTCTACTGAACCGGCGGGATGGATCAAGATCCGAAAGATCTGGCTGCCGAGTCCGTCTCGTTCGGCGCTGACGCTGTACTGCCCAGGTTGAAGGTCAGATTGTGCGAATTGCCCATCAGGATCCGTGGTGAGTTCGTAGTGCTCGTCGGTCCTGGCCAGGGATGTCACCGTGATTGTGGCGCCGTCGAGGGGCTCGTTGCTTTCGTTGGAGACCTGACCATACACGGCGCCCGTGACTTGGGCGTGTGCTCGAGCGGGCCCCAGGAGCCCTCCAATTAGGAGAAGTAGCGGAATCGTGAGCGATCGCATCTTTTCTGTACTGAGTCTACATGCCTTTTTCTGCCACGAACTGCCGGACGTGGTTGAGATCGCGGACGATGGGTGTCGGTGGCAGGGATGCCAAAAAACGACGGCCGTAGCTTTTGGTCAGCATACGCGGATCGAGAATAGACAGGACCCCGCGGTCCTGGCGATGTCGGATGAGTCGTCCCAGTCCTTGAAGGAGGCTCAGAATGGCCAGAGGAACTTGATACTCATGGAAGGGACTGTCTCCGAGCTGAGCGATCGATTCCATGCGCGCTGCCGTAATGGGGTCACTCGGAGGGGCAAATGGTAGTTTGTCGATAATGACGCAGCTCAATGTATCGCCGGCAACATCTACGCCTTGCCAGAAGCTGGCGGTGGCCAAGAGCACTGCGTGTGGGGTGGCGCGGAAGTTTCGGAGTAAGACCGGGCGTGGACTGGTGCCCTGCACGAGGAGCGGGTAAGGCAGTGTGGGTGCGAGTAGGCGATGCACTTCGTGCAGGTTTGCATAGCTCGTAAAGAGGAGGAATGCCCGACCCCGAGTGGCGATCAGGAGCTCGCGGATTTCGGCGGCCGCAGCTCGTGCGAAATCCGGAGCCTTTGGTTCCGGCATCTCTCGAGGGAGGTACAGCACTGTCTGGTCGGAGTAGTTGAATTCCGATTCCAGTTTGAGCTCTATCGCATCATGCGCTCCCAGTCTGGACCGTTGATAGTCGAACGAGCCGTCGACTGCGAGCGTTGCCGAGGTGAGAACGGTGGCCTGCATGCGGTCGAGCAGCACCTCGCGGATGATATGTGACACGTCGATTGGCGCGGCACGGAGAACGAGTCCACGCCCCCTGCGCTCGAGAAAGAACACGAAATGGTGGTCATTGGCATCAAGCAAAAAATCAAGCTGCGTGCCGAGTTCTTTGGCACGTTGTGCTAGCGACCGGAGGTCGTCCGAGGTACCGGCGATGGAGGCCAAGGCGGCCTGGAGAGCCCGCAGCGTGCTGGCCAGTCTTCGCCCCGGCTCTACCACCGGCTCCAGCGCGGTTGGTGTAAGCCGGATCCTGTCGGCGCATGGGAGTTCTGCTTGTACGGCACGGAAGAACAGCGTGCCGCGTTGCTCGATATGGTCCAGGGATTGGTGAAGGGCGCTGGAGGTGTCCTGGCTGTCGTCAAAGGCGTCAACGAATCTGTGACCGTCACCAACGAGTCGCTCGACGCGGAAGGTGCTTAGAGAAACACCAAAGTACTGGGTCGCGACGTCTTCGAGTTGATGCGCTTCGTCGATGACGGCGTATGCGCAGGATGGAATGACCTCACCATAAGCCGATTGGCGTACGGCAGCGTCAGCGCATAGCAGATGATGATTCACGATGACGAGGTCAGATTCGGCGGCTTGCTGCCGCATCCGGGTGACGAAGCATTCTTGGTGTTGGGGACAATCAGTGCCGATGCAGTTATCGGAGCTTGCCGAGATCTCTGTCCACAACGGTAAGTCGTCGGGAAGGTCCTCAATCTCGGACCGATCGCCAGTGACCGTTTCTGCGGCCCATCGGGCGATCGTGTCAAGGAAGTGCCTGTCGGTCGCGTCTTGGAGGCCGGTGGCCGTACGCTGCGCGTCAAATCGATGCAGGCAGAGGTAGTTGCCTCGCCCTTTCATGTAGGTTGCCGTGAAGTTGGCGTCTAGCGCCTCACGGAGGGCCGGCAGATCTTTGTAGAAGATTTGATCCTGTAGTTGTTTGGTGCCGGTAGAGACGAGTACCCGGTGGCCGCTCATGATGGCGGGAACAAGGTAGGCAAGGGTTTTTCCGGTGCCGGTACCCGCCTCGGCCAGAAGGACGCCACCAGAGTCAAATGTCTCTGCTGCGGCGATTGCCATCTGGCGCTGACTGTCCCTGGCTTCGAAGGCCGGGAGTGCGGTAGCCAAGGTCCCATCCAGGGCAAAGGCCGCGGCCACGCGAGCGGGGAGCCCGTCCAGCGTTACGTCGTTGGGATGCGGAAGTTCTTCCATGAAGCCCTAACGTCAGACCTCGAGGGCGTCAGCCACGTGCGTCGGGGTAGAGTGGAAACCGTTGGCACAGCGCTTCCACCTCTGACCGGACCATCCTGCCGACAGCCTCGTCTTCCGGTGCCGCGAGAGCACGTTCGATGTACCCCGCAATCAGATCCATCTCGGTTTCCGCCATGCCGCGTGTGGTGATGGCGGGTGTGCCGATGCGGATACCGCTTGCCACCATCGGTGGGTTCTCATCGAACGGAATCGCGTTCTTGTTGACGGTGATCCCGGCTCTGCCGAGCGCAGCTTCGGCTGTTTTTCCAGTGATGCCTCGAGAGAAGACATCGACGAGGACCAGGTGATTGTCGGTACCCCCGCTCACGAGGCGAAATCCAGCGTCCTTGAGCGATGCGCCCAACCGTGCCGCGTTTCGAACGGTTTGTTGTTGGTAGTCCACGAATGCCGATTCCGACGCTTCTTTGAAGCACACAGCCTTGGCTGCGATGATGTGCATGAGCGGGCCGCCCTGCACGCCGGGAAAGAGTGCTCTGTTAACGGCTTTTCCATGTTCTTCACGGCAGAGCACGAGGCCGCCTCGTGGGCCACGGAGCGTTTTGTGTGTGGTCGTGGTGACGATATCGGAGTGTGGCACCGGACTCGGGTGCACGCCGGCTGCGACGAGGCCTGCGATATGGGCCATGTCGGTGACCATTCTTGCACCGACCGCATCTGCGACCCGATGGATGCGTTCGAAGTCGATCGTGCGCGGGTAGGCACTGGCACCGACCATGATCAGCTTGGGCGTATGCGTGTGGGCTAATTGTTCCAATGCATCGTAGTCGATTCGTTCGTCGTCTCGCCGTACGCCGTAGCCAACGATGTTGTAGAGCTGACCGGAGAAATTGAGCGGATGCCCGTGGGTCAGATGCCCACCGTGCGCGAGGTCCATCCCGAGGACGGTGTCGCCTGCTTCGACCAGCGCGAAATAGGCAGCCATATTCGCCTGGGCGCCGGAGTGGGGCTGAACATTTGCGTGTTCAGCGCCGAAGAGCGCTCGGGCACGCTCGATGGCCAGCGACTCAGCGACATCGACGTATTCGCAACCGCCGTAGTAGCGACGGCCCGGGTAGCCTTCGGCATACTTGTTCGTCAACACGGAGCCGGCGGCTTCGAGCACAGCTGCGCTGACAAAGTTTTCCGAGGCGATTAGTTCGAGACCAGTGTTTTGGCGAGTTCTCTCGTCGGTTAGGACGCCGGCAATGGCTGGGTCGATCTCGGCGAGTTGTCTCTGGCGCATGTTCGCCGCATTTTCGGTCGTGGGGGGCATGAAGTCCTTTCAGCTACGGGCGTGGAGCGAACGGCGTCTGGGTGGCAGACAGCGTGGCATAGTCAACAATTCCTAGTATAGCTGCGTTCGGAGGATGCGAGAGATTTGCTCACGTCTGCGTGCTATAGTGCGAATAATGGCCGAAAAGATCGCTACTTCATCGTCGCTGGCGGACCGTTTCGCTGACGCGTTTCCCGGTTCGCGAAAGGTATGGATCGATAGCGACCGAGTTCGGGTCCCGATGCGGGAAATTGCCTTGTCCGAGGGGGAGGCGCCGTTACGCGTCTACGATACAAGTGGTCCCCATGACTGCGACGTCCGGCAGGGGCTACCCTCGTTGCGAGACGCCTGGATTACCGGACGCGGCGGAGTTGTCTCGCAACCCCGTGTCAGCAGGTCTAATGCCGATGGACTTCCGGGGGCTGACTGGGTGCCTCGACGAGGTTCGGGCGGAATCACTCAGCTCTATCATGCTCGCCGTGGCACTGTGACGGAAGAGATGGAGTTTGTCGCGTTGCGGGAGGGGTTTGATCCCGATTTCGTGCGACAGGAGGTTGCGCGTGGGCGCGCAATCATTCCCGCTAACATCAATCATCCTGAACTCGAGCCGATGGCGATCGGGCGCAACCTGCTTGTCAAGATCAATGCGAATATCGGCAACTCTGCGGTGTCCTCGTCGATCGAGGAAGAAGTCGAGAAGCTGCGTTGGGCGACATTGTGGGGAGCCGATACGGTCATGGATTTGTCGACCGGTCCGAATATTCACGAAACCCGTGAATGGATACTCCGCAACTCGCCGGTGCCGATTGGGACGGTGCCTGTGTACCAGGCCCTAGAAAAGGTCGATGGGCGGCCAGAGGAGCTGACCTGGGAGTTGTATCGAGACACGTTGATCGAACAGGCCGAGCAGGGCGTGGACTATTTCACGGTTCATGCAGGTGTGTTATTGCGCTACATCCCCATGACGGCGCGTCGGATCACGGGCATCGTCTCCCGAGGTGGTTCGATCATGGCGAAATGGTGCCTGGCTCACCACGAAGAGAACTTCGCGTACACACACTTTGAGGAAATTTGCGAGATCATGCGGGCCTACGACGTCTCGTTCTCCCTGGGGGACGGTTTGCGCCCGGGGTCGATTGCTGATGCGAATGACGAGGCACAGTTTGCAGAACTACGCACCCAAGGTGAGTTGACGCGGATCGCGTGGGATCATGATGTCCAGGTCATGAATGAAGGGCCTGGACATGTGCCGATCCATCTGATCAAGGAGAACATGGAGCATCAGCTTGATTGGTGCGACGAGGCACCGTTCTATACGCTTGGGCCTCTGACGACAGATGTGGCTCCGGGGTACGACCACATCACCTCAGCGATCGGGGCTGCGGTGATCGGTTGGTACGGCACGTCGATGCTGTGTTACGTGACTCCGAAGGAGCATCTGGGACTCCCCAATCGTGACGATGTGAAGGCAGGTGTGATTGCCTACAAGATTGCCGCGCATGCGGCCGATCTGGGCAAGGGACATCCACGGGCTCAGGCCTGGGACGACGCGCTCTCGAAGGCACGATTCGATTTTCGCTGGGAGGATCAGTTCAACCTGGCTCTGGACCCGCAGACTGCTCGCGCGTACCACGACGAGACGCTACCGTCAGAGGGAGCCAAAGTCGCCCATTTTTGTTCGATGTGCGGCCCCAAATTCTGCAGTATGGAATTGACCCAACAGGTTCGCGATTATGCCGCTGCGAAGGGCCTTGATGATGGAGAAGCCTTGAGCGCCGGGATGCAGGACAAGTCGAAAGAGTTCAGGCGCGAACGAGAAATCTACGTCAAAGATGATGCGGTCAAGCCATCGGCCTAGACGCAGTTCATCGCTGGCGCTCCCGTTGCGGAGCTGGAACTATCTGGATAATCGTTCTGAATCGTGGAGGGGAACTACCCGTTGGGTTCAGATACCCTTCCGACCCATCCCATGTGTAGTCCTTGATCGTGACACTCGGAGGGAAGGCCATTTCCCGTTCCCGAAACCGTCCGACTTCGAAGATGTGAGTTGCTGGCGCGTCGAAGACGCGATCTCCTCGTTCGTCGAGGATGACCCGGTAGTAACCGACCATTTCTTCGAAATCTGAATTCGTTCCGTAGAGATAGTACCGCTGTCCACGGCCGGCATCGTATGACGTGAGGAATTGGGCCGTCGGGTAAATGGGAAAACCGAGTGTCGCCTCTGTGGGTGTTGTCTCCGAGGAGACTGCTGCAGATGCCGATGATTGCGTTTGCGATGTGGCTGTCGGATTCTCCACAGGCGGCTCCGGATTGCTGGAGGTGTCTCCGGGGCGAGGGAACGGCCGTGGAACCGGTTGTTGCCATTCCGGGCTCGCGACGACATGAGAGGTGAAGCACGGGAGCGCGAGGAATGCCGCCAGACAGCCAGTAACGACAGCACGGATAGCCATACGCGCCATTATGCGGGTGCGATCAGTCGCACGCAAGCGTGCCGGAGAGTAGCGCCATGAGTTTGAGGTCAGATACCGTCAGGGCGGGAACCGCGCAAGATCTACTTCGGTTTTGCGAGAGTGAACGGGACTGGGCATTGGAGACGGTGTTGTCGCTGGCGCGTATTGAATCACCGACGCTCGACAAGGCAGCCGTTGACCGGTGTGGTCACGAGCTCGTGCAGCAGATGGAGGCGATAGGCGGCCGTGTTTCGAGATTGGAACAGCGGAAGTCAGGTGATCACCTGCGCGCAGAATTTGGCGCCGGCGAGAAGCAGGTTTTGGTCGTTGGACATTTCGATACGGTATGGCCGGTCGGCCAGATCGGGCGGATGCCGGTAGAGCTGAGGGATGGCTGTCTTTTCGGTCCTGGTGTCTTCGACATGAAGGGGGGCATCGCGATTGGCCTGCTGGCCGCCCGGGCGCTGAGTGAGGTGACTGACCACAGGGGGCGTCTGATCATGCTGTGGACCTCAGACGAGGAATGTGGCAGCGTCACATCGCGTGCGTTGATAGAAGATGAAGCGCGTCGGAGCGAAGCAGCATTCGTGCTTGAGCCGGCTTTGGATAGTGGGGCAGTTAAGACTCGGCGCAAGGGGTGCGGCGAGTTTCAACTCTCGGTCAAGGGGGTTGCGGCCCATGCCGGAATTGAGCCGGACAAGGGAGCCAGCGCGGTGCATGAATTGGCAGCACAGATCGTCGATCTTCAGCGCGTGGGTACATTGTCACCCGGTATTTCTGTCAATGTCGGAGTGATCACTGGTGGGACACGTCCGAATGTGGTTGCTGAGGAGGCGGCAGCTACTATTGACGTCCGGGTGTCGACCGCCGAGGAAGCGCGGAAAGTTGTGGCGGCGGTGCGCGAGCGAGTGCCTACGATTGCGGGAACGGAAATTCTGGTCGATGGGGGGATCAATCGGCCGCCATTGGAACGAACGGACGGGGTGGCCCGCCTGTACGAGCGAGCGAGCGTGATTGCAGCAGGGCTTGGTCGAACACTGGCAGAAGGTGGCACCGGCGGCGGATCTGATGGTAACTTTACTTCAGCGGTTGGTACTCCAACGCTTGATGGACTCGGTGCCGTTGGGGCTGGGGCGCACGCCGTGCATGAACACATCGAAGTTGAGTGCCTCGCCTGGCGGGGCGCTTTGCTCGCGGCGCTGGTCGCGGACACATTGGCTGGAGACTGAGAGCGGAATGGGTAATACGGTAAAGACAGTACTGCTCCTCGGCCTGTTGAGCGGCTTGCTGCTCGTGGCCGGCGAGTTGCTTGGCGGGCGCGGGGGGCTGGTCATCGCCTTTGGTATCGCGGTCGCGATGAACTTCGGCTCGTATTGGTTCTCTGACAAGATTGTGCTCCGCATGTATCGTGCGCAGCAGGTCGGTGAGGGACATGCGCTTTACGAGATGACGGCTCGGCTCGCCCGTCGGGCAGGTTTGCCGGTCCCGAAGGTCTATATCATTCCGGACGAGTCACCGAACGCGTTCGCCACCGGTCGTAATCCCCAACATGCAGCCGTGGCCGCAACACAAGGGCTTATGCGCTTACTTGAAGAGCATGAGCTGGAAGGTGTCATCGCCCATGAGCTCGCGCACGTCAAGCATCGTGACATTCTGATCAGCTCCGTGGCCGCAACCGCGGCAGCGACCATCATGATGCTGGCGAATATGGCGCGGTGGGCGGCGATATTCGGTGGTGGGCGCGACGACCGTGAAGGCGCGAACCCCTTGGCTCTGATCGGCATGGCTATCATCACGCCGCTGGCGGCTATGCTCATTCAGTCGGCCATATCCCGTTCGCGAGAATTTGCTGCTGATCGGGGTGCGGCCGAGATCGTAGGGAGCCCTTACGGTCTCGTCGAGGCCCTACGAAAAATCGATACCGGTGCCAAGCGCGTGCCGCTCGATGCGAACCCCGCCACCGCCCACATGTTCATCATCAAGCCGTTTACGCGCGGCGCGTTGACCTCGCTGTTCAGCACGCATCCGCTGACGGAACAGCGGATCGCGCGCTTGCTTCAGAATTAGTTCGTGGGCGGTCGGCCCGCCTCGTGCCCGGTCGATCCCATCACGTGTCCTAGCGGAACCGTGCTTTGGTGGGAGGCGGAACCGTTCAGCGCACGGCACGTTCTAGCCACTGTTCCGTGATGAAATCAGTGACCTTGCCCGCAATTATCCTGGACATCGGCGCCGTATAGTGAAATGCGTCGATGTACAGGTTGTCTGTGGCGCCGTCTTGCATGTCGGCCAGCCAAAGATAGTTCTCGTCTCGGGTAAGCCTCTCTCGAAAATGTCCTTCATGATCGGACACCCGTCCTGTGAACCGACGTGGCACCCCAGCCGGTTCGGATAGAAGAGACGGCTTTCCTGTGGGTAGCGATACGTGGGGATGGGCTGCCAGACGAATAGCGTGGGGGCGGGTACGTCTACCGCGTCTTGAAGATCACGTACGAGTCCATCGAGGCTTGAGTGCAACCTGAAATAAGGGATGCTCAGGTAACGTGGGCGCGCCAGTACTCAAGAAGATCTGACAATGTCTGTGTCAATGAGATGGTTGGTGTCCAGTTCACCGTGCGTGAGATTAACGCGCGGTTGCCGAGGAGGAGAGGGTTGTCAGCGGGCCGTGTTCGAGCCGGGTCCTGGCGTACTGAGATGGTGGCGTTACTCGCGGCAAGAAGTCCGTCGAGTACGTCTTTGATCTGGTGTGCTGTGCCGCTGCAGACGTTGTACGGCTGACCTGGTCGACCTTCCGCCATCAGCAGGGTGTAGGCCTGGACGGTGTCTCGCACGTCGGTAAGGTCTCGGCGAGGCTCCAGGTTGCCGACGGACAACACTGAGTCTCTGAGACCAGCTTCGATTTCCGCGATTTGCTTGGCGAAACCAGACGCGGCAAAGGATGGGTCCTGCGCGGGGCCGATGTGTGTGAAGGAGCGGGTCAAAATGACCTGAAGACCATCCTGACGAATTGCCGCAAGGCCTAGTAGCTCTTGAGCCAGTTTGCTCAAGCCATAGGGGCTCACCGGGCCAAGTGGTGACGTCTCGTCGCTGGCGGCGGTGTTGGGGCGATAGACGAGTGCCGAGCCGGGAATGAGGAGGCGCGCCGAAGGCGCATCCTCTCGAAGCGCAGAGAGGAGATGTTCCGTGCCCAGGACATTGGTGCGCAGCGTCCTGTAGTTGTTAGACCATGATTGGCCCACACCAGCAGCCCCCCCACAGTGATAGACCTGGGTAGGTCGACAGTCCCGGATCGCGTGCCGTACTGTGACCTCATCGAGGAGGTCGACCTCATGCCAGTGTGCCCGATTCGGTAGAGCTTCGCGCGGAGGTGTGCTGCTTGCGGAGGTGCGCTCTGTAGATGCCGGACGCCGCCACGCGATCAGTGTGGCGGCTTTCGCCGTGTGATCGAGGAGGGTAAGCAGATGGCTTCCAACGAATCCGGCGGCTCCGGTGATGAGTATGGTTTCGGCCACGGCGGAAGGCGATCGAATTGGTGGGGGAAGGTTACGAGCCAGACTCCCTGGTTCCGTACTGCTTGGCGTAGTACTCACGGTAGGCGGGGTCAGCCTCTTTAATTGGCCGCCACCACCACTCGTTGTCTCGATACCACGTCACTGTTGATGCCAATCCCTCGACGAAGGGCTGTTCGGGATGCCATCCCAGCCTCTGCAGCTTCGTCGTGTCGACGCAGTAGCGTCGATCGTGACCAAGGCGGTCTGCGACTGGCGTGATGAGGGATGGGTCGCGACTGAGGAGCTTCAGGATACGGTGTGTCAGGTCGATGTTCTGAATTTCGTTGCCGCCACCGATGTTGTAGACCTCTCCGTCCTGTCCTTGCTCGATGAGTAGGTCCAGAGCACGGCAGTGATCTTCGACATGGAGCCAGTCACGAATCTGTTGTCCATCGCCGTACAGTGGCAGGCCGATCTGGTCGATTGCGTTGGTGACAAACAAAGGGATGACCTTTTCGGGAAATTGGCGTGGACCGTAGTTGTTCGAGGCACGGGTGATGATGACCGGCACGTTGTGTGTAGCCCAGTAGCTATAGGCGAGCCGGTCTGCACCGGCTTTGCTTGCGGCATATGGATTGCGAGGCCGAAGTTCGTCGGTCTCCGTGCTCGATCCCCGTTCGACGCTGCCGTACACCTCGTCAGTAGAGATCTGAATGAATCGACGAAGCTGCGGCGCCTGACGGGCGGCTTCTAGCAGGACGTAACTCCCGTATACATCTGTGGTAATGAAATTGCCGGCACTCTGGAGCGAACGGTCGACATGGGTCTCGGCCGCGAAGTGCACCACAATCTCTGACTCGCGCACGAGCGGGGCGGTGCGTTCGGCATCACTGATGTCGCCTTGTACGAATCGGTGCCTCGGGTGGTCTTTGATGCTCTGGAGGTTTTCGAGTCGCCCCGCGTAGGTCAGTTTGTCGAGCGTCGTGATGTACCAGTCCGGATGGGTCTCCAGGGCATACAGCACGAAGTTGCTGCCGATGAACCCGGCCCCTCCGGTCACCAGGACCTGGACGAATCGATCGTCCGTTACCACCGAATGCCCACTTCCGAATTGTCACCGAGCATGAATCGATGAGCGGACGGTTTGACGGGCTCCCGAACAATTCGCACATTACAGCCGATGAGACTGTCAATAACTCGGTTGGCAAGGTTGCTAAGAATGCTACCTTCCAGAACGATGCTGTGTTCAATTTCAGAGTCTCGGATCGTCACGTTGTTCATGATGGACGTGAACGGACCGACATACGAATGTTCCAGTTTGGCCTCTGCGCCGATGATGGCTGGCCCACGCACGACTGAGTCGATGATGTGAGCTCCTGCTTCGACAACGACCTTCCCATCGACGCGTGATCTGGCATCGACATGTCCGTCGATACGGCGGTCGAGAGTATCGAGAATGAGTCGGTTCGCTTCGAGCATGTCGTCGAGTTTTCCGGTGTCTTTCCACCAGCCGTCGACGAGATGCGGACGCACGACACAGTCTCGGTCAATCAGGTCCTGGATGGCGTCGGTGATTTCGAGTTCGTTGCGAAAGCTCGGACGGATGCGTTTAACTGAGGCAAAGACCTCTGGGCTGAACATGTACACACCCACGAGCGCTAAATCGCTCTTCGGTTCTTTCGGTTTCTCAACCAGGCGCACGACGTGTTCGCCGGAGAGTTCAGCCACCCCAAACATCTGAGGGTCCGGTACCCGTGTCAGCAGGATCTGAGCGGCAGGTTGGGTGCGGATGAACTCATCGACAAAGGGGGCGATACCTTTGTTCAGTAGATTGTCGCCAAGATACATGACGAATGGTTCATCTTTCAGGAAGGGTTCGCTGATCAAAACTGCGTGGGCGAGGCCTCTCGGCGCATCCTGTTCGATGTAGGTGATGGTGGCTCCCCAGCGCGAGCCGTCACCGACCGCGGCGCGTATCTCGGCGTGTGTGTCTCCCACCACGATGCCGATGTCATTGACCCCAGCCGCGACAAGCGCTTCGATGCCGTAGAACAACACTGGTTTGTTGGCGACTGGAACGAGTTGTTTTGCCCGCGTGTAGGTCAATGGCCGCAACCGGCTGCCCTTACCCCCGCTTAATACCAGACCCTTCATGTTGTATCCGTCGTGT
Source organism: uncultured Vicinamibacteraceae bacterium (assembly GCA_964591245.1). GTDB lineage: Bacteria > Acidobacteriota > Vicinamibacteria > Vicinamibacterales > UBA8438 > CAZPZZ01. Next base: position 21,274 of record CAZPZZ010000025.1, read on the forward strand.
CGGCCACTAGTTTTAGTACTGTGCCGCGCCGGTACCGATACCAAAAGCACCCAACATATTGGAAAACGTACCAAGTCCAGCCAGCGTAAAGGATAGATTGAAACGTCGATCGACGGGGACCGGCGTGAAGAAGCCGATCCCGGAGAGATTGTATTCTTGATATTCAATGCTGAAGCCGCAGCACTGGGCGTTGTAGTAGGCAAGTACGCGCTGTTGGAGAAAGCGATTGAGTGTCAGATCAAAGTTGAAGCTGTAGACGCCACCTAGCGTGTTGTCGCGGGTGCGGACATTCGTGAATGAGTTGAGGTAGTTTGTCAGAAAGCTGGGATGGTTGAAGCCAGTCAGTCGCTGGACATACCGGCGTTGGCTCAAACCAGCGTTCTGGCTGAACCAGCCACCCACGTCGATGTTGGCGCTGGTTCCGATGGTCCGAAATGCCATGTAATCCGTATCGTATTCCGCACGGAAGATACCAGAGAGCTCGCGGGTGAGGGCGGCTCGTACGGAGAGTGACATGGGGGAGAAGTTGCTCCTGTTGCCGAAGCCAAAACTTGACTGGTATGCGCTGTCCCACTGCGCGGCATTGTCATCGGAGTAGTAGCTCTGTTGGAGCGAGACCGTCAGGATTTCCTGTGCGTTCGCAGCTTCGCTGTCTTCCGAGCGTCGGGCAAAAATCCGGTTGGTTAGCCCGTATCTGAATTGCGTGACATTTCCGACAATGGCGTCCGTATAGTCGAGTTGCACGATCTGGTCGAAGTTGTCGACCGCGGTCGTCCGGCGGACGCTTACCCAGGGTTCAACAACATGCTTCATCCGCTCGGCGTAATTTGTTCCGGGGGTATCCCAGACCTTTACGAAGACCGGACCGATGATCTCGGTTTCCATGTCAAGGAGGTTCCGGTTGATGGGCATCGCAACCTGCTCATTGGTGTTGGGATCGATGCTTTGTGACCATCCTGTATGGCTGAAGCTTGCCGAGGAGTTGATTGTCAAGAATGGTAAGGCCGTGAGGGGAACACGGAAGGTCGGGTTGATGTTGTACCGCACGAGCCCTTCTTCAACGATTCCGAGCTGATACCAATTTGACGTGCCTATCAGATTTCCGAATTCACTATTCAAGCCAAAATACACAGGGCCGACGAGTTGTTGCTCCGAACGGGCGAAGTTGATTCGAGGGGTTGAACCGTACCGTGCGGAGTTCTTGGGGCCAAGAAAGGTTTCGGTCATGTCGACCGAGCCGCTGACGGAATAGGCGCCCCAGGAACCGGAAAGGGCGCCGCCGTAGGCACGGGAGCTATTAGTCGCCTGGAAGATGTTGGTTTGATACATCTGTTGGACGGCGACATCCGAGAAATAATTTACTCGGCCGCGTGCACTGATGGAGTCAGTGAGTGAGTGCCGTATGTCACCTGTGAGGTTGTAGCTGCGGCGCGCCGGTACAACGAAATCGTTACCGCTGTAGGCGTTGGGGTACGTGTTTTCGCGTTCGTCGAGGAAATAGCTGGTGAAGTTGCCTCGGCCGGCATTTCCGACATAACGGTATTCGCTGCCGAGTGCCTGTCCGGTCGACGTGAATAGATCGTGAAAAACGGTGGCATCTTGACTGCGGCCGATCGCCCAAAAAAACGCGTTGCTGAGTGACGGCCCACGGATGGATGATGCGCCGTAGGTTGGCATGAGAAATCCGGTAGCGCGACCTTCTGTCTGGATCGGGTAATACAGGATTGGTAGATAAAAGAAAGGGACCCCCTTGACAGAAAGGACCGAATTCCGCATGACGGCATATTCGTCAAGGTTGATGGTCACCGAGCTCGCGGTCATGTGCCATCGGGGGGTGGGTTGCACGCATGACGTGAACCCCCCTCGCGTCAGTCGGTAGGTTCGCGGTCCTATTTTCTCTATTACTTCGCCCCAGAATTGCATTTCTGCTTCCTGGGTGCCAAACATGCTGGGCTCGATGTCTTCTTCAAGAAGGGGGGTTGAGCCCGTTGCGTTGTAGAACACTCCGGTCAGGGCCTCGGTGTCAAATTCCACCCGCTCAGCGGCTACCCTCCCGCCTTCGACGGCTGTGAACACGACATTTCCGGTCGCCACCAGACGCGATTCATCGGTGAAGAGGTCAACCTGGTCTGCGTAGAATTGCCAACCGTCACCATCGATTTCCACAAGTCCGGTGAGCTGCATGTGGTTCGCATCGAGTTGTTCGAGGCGCATTTGACGTGACGTTTCGATCCCGGGAAGGTTTTGTGCGGACCCATTAGTGGCGGTCAGTATCCAGGTGAACAGGAGGAAAGCAATGATGCGAACCATCTGACGGTGAACCGTGTACTTTGGGGTTGAGATGCCAGAATTCGTGAGCCGCTACGGAAGAATATCACGTCACCCCGGGATGGCGGTCATCACTTCTCCAACGAGGAAAATCGAGCCGGTGACGCAGATGAGTGTGGCGTGCCGCCACGCTTCCTCGGTGGCGGCCCACGTATCTTCCGTGACCGAAACGGGGATAGTGCGCGTGAGTTGACGCACGCGGTTGGCAAGTTCTAGTGGGGGCACTGCACGGTCTGCGCGCGGCGCCGTGCAGATAATTCGGGTCGCGTACGGCAGGAGCGGCGAAACGATGCCGTTCAGATTTTTGTCACCCATCACGCTGAGCACCAGGGGAAGCCCCTGCGGTGCGGTGGAGCGAAGATGGGCGGCGAGGGCCGTGGCCGCGGCCGGGTTGTGTGCTGCATCGAGCAGCATGGATCTGCGGTCGCTGAGGCGTACCAGATCGAGTCGGCCGGGCCAGTGAACTTCGGCAAGCCCCGTGCGTATGGCTTCTTCTGGGACTGTGATTCCCAGGTGATCGAGTTCTTCGAGCAATCGGACTGCCGCTGCGGCATTTGCGTGTTGGTGGTTGCCGGCGAGAGCTAATGGACAGTTTGGGTATGTGCGCCGAGGGGTTGTGATGTGTACGTCCGATGGAGTGTTTGATGACTGAGATCTAACACGCGTGTCTTGTGCCGATTGCACGAGTCTGGCGCCACGGTCGCGGCAGATTTCTTCGAAAATGGTGATGATCTCTGGACGTGTCTCGCTCGTAATGACCACCATCCCTGGCTTGATGATTCCTGCCTTTTCGACGGCGATGGTTTCTATCCGGTTGCCGAGGTATTGTTCGTGGTCGAGCGAGATAGGTGTAATGACTCCAGCAATGGGTGTGACGATATTCGTTGCGTCCAATCGTCCGCCCAGCCCGACTTCAAGCACAGCTATTGCAACATCTTGGCGATGAAAGTAGTCCAGCGCGAGGGCAGTTGTTGCTTCGAAGAATGTGGGTGGTTGGGGGAGTTGGCCCGCTGCGAGTAGGTAGTCAATTTTTCGGAATAGCCGTTCCGCTGCTGCAGTAAGGGCGGCCTCAGAGATCGGTTTTCCGTCTACAACGAAACGCTCCGTCAGGTTGAGCAGATGGGGTGAGGTGTAGCGTCCCACGCGATATCCTGAGGAGCGAAGGCCCTGATCAACCATCGCGACCACAGACCCTTTTCCATTGGTGCCCGCAACCAAGATCGATCGGTAGGCTTCTTGGGGGGCGCCGAGTGCAGCGGTCAACGTCCCGATGGTGGATAGTCCGGGCTTTATGCCAAAGCGCGCTAGACCAAGAAGTTCGCGTAGCGGAGGCGTGAGGTGTGCGGTAAGGCTCATACGTTCGACTGATGGGTGAGGCGACTCGGTTGACTGGCGGTGCTGGAGTGCCCCCTTGCGCATGATATTATGCGCCGTCTCTATTATTGTGTCTGATACTCGTTTCCCTGGACCCGGGCGTGATGCGGTCCACTGATACCCATGTTCGTAGTTGCTAGTTGGTCTCGTCCCGTCGCTCGGGCGTTCGTCGTTTCGGCACTGTGCGCCGGGTTGGCACAGTGTGGTGCGGCTCGCGTTCCTGACCTGACTCCGGTGGTTGTTACTGACGACCAGAAGTTGGAGTGGATTCTGCGCCTCGAAGATCAGAGGCTGCTCAGAGATCCCTCCTTACCTCTGGAGTTTTCCGAGAGTGCGTCTGCCGCCGATGAGGCGGAAACCGCATCGCCTGTCGCCGGCGAATCAGTGGCTGTGCGGATGACTGCAGCGACGCCGGATTTGCTGCGTCTGGTGGAAGACCCTCTGGCGGCAGTGAGGCGTCGAGCGGCGCTGGCGATCGGACGTGTCGGCCTGGTTGAGGGGGTACCGGCCCTTGTCACTGCGCTTGAAGATGTCCAGCCGGAGGTACGGGGAATTGCCGCTTTTTCGCTTGGGCTCATTGGTGCACCAGAGGCGATCGAGCCGCTCCTCGGAGCGCTCCAGGATGGTTCACCGGTCGTGCAAGGCCGGGCGGCGTGGGCGTTGAGTCGATTGGGTGGGAGTGGCGCGGTTGAAGCCATTCAAACGATGGTGGCGAGTCATGTGACAGAGGCCTACGGGGTCGATCCGGAGGATCTTGGTTATCCGCTTGAGCCTCGGGTTGAAGCGTTTCGATCGGGAGTCTACGCGTTGGGCGTTCTCGGTTCGTATGAAGCTTTGTCCGACATTCTGCTGACAGACGATGGGGATCCGATCCTCTGGTGGTGGCCGGTCGTGCACGCGTTCTCGCAAGTGGGGGATGTCCGAGCTGCAGGGCCATTGCGCACCCTCGCCGGGATTCAAGGGAGTTTCGGGGTGTCTGAGGCCGCGCGGGGACTTGGGGTGATGAGGAACGGAGACCCCGAGACGCGAGCCGCCTTGGTGGCGTTGTTGGATTTTCGTCGGCGAGATCTGCGCGTCGTGACCAGCGCGGTCAGGGCCCTGGGCGACTTTGGAGATGAAGCTGCTGAGCCGGCGTTACGGGAACTCCTCCGTACACCAGATCTCCCACCGAACTTGCTGCTCGAAGTCGTGGAGGCCCTCGGAGCGATTGGGGCGACTGGCTCGACGGATGTCATGGTGGAACTGCTGGCTCATTCGTGGACACCCGTGCGAGGAGCTGCGCTACGAGGGTTGGCTCGGTTAGATCCAGACCTTTTCCTCTTCGTACTTTCGGGGATGCCGGCAGATTCCGATTGGTCGGTGCGCGCCGATCTGGCGAGGGCGCTTGTCAATGTTGACCCTGAGGTTGCAGCCTCTCGGTTGACTCCAATGCTTGAGGACGCGGACCAGCGAGTCGTTCCGGACGTCCTGCGCTCGCTCGTTGCGGTGCAAGCGCCAAATGCCGTCGCTGCGCTTCGGGAGCGGTTGTCGGCGTCCGACATTGTCGTACGTCAGACGGCGGTGTCCCTGCTGGGAGAATACGAGGGAGCGCGTGCGATCGAGTCCCTGGTCACCACGTATCATGATTCGTTGGCCGACAGCTCTTATTTGGTGCGGGCGGCGGTTGTGGACGCCCTGGGACGAATCGGCAATAGCTCTGGGGTGGACACCTTACGGACTGCGGTCGAGGATCCCGATTGGGCTGTTCGCCTGCGGGCTGCCGAACATCTGCAGAGGCTTGACCCCTCGAGCCAGGCTACGAACGCAATCCGTCCTGCGCCGCTGCGTAGGCCGCTGGACGCGTATGGAGACCGGGAGCTGATCACTCCGACGGTTTCTCCGCACGTATTCCTTGATACCGATCGCGGGACGATCCAGATCGAACTGGCCGTCAATGAGGCCCCCCTGACTTCGAATAACTTTATGCATCTCGCGCGGTCGGGTTTCTACGACGGATTGTTGGTTCATCGTGTCATTCCCAACTACTCCGTGCAGGCTGGTGATCCCCGCAGTGACGGTCAGGGAGGACCTGGCTACACTATCCGCGACGAGCTGAGTCCGTTGCCGTATCTTCGAGGTACGGTAGGCATGGCACTTGATTGGGCCGACACCGGCGGGAGCCAATTCTTTATTACTACGTCACCGCAACCACAACTTGATGGCCGGTACACTGCATTTGGTCAGGTGATTGGCGGCATAGAAGTGGTCGACGAGCTGCAGCGCGGTGATGTCATTCGCCAGGTACGGGTATGGGATGGGGTCGCGCCCCCCTGAGGAGCGGCTTTCGAGGGAGACCGTCAGCACGGTGGTGTTGTTGTACAAAAAAAAGGGGGACATCAAGCGTCCCCCTTTCTTTCAAGACGGCAGAAGCTTAGCGCTTCTTGGCGCCCTTTTTGGCGGCCTTCTTGGCGACTTTGGCGACCTTCTTCTTGGCGACCTTCTTCTTAGCGACCTTCTTCTTAGCGGTCTTTTTTACGGCCTTCTTGGCCACTTTTTTCTTGGCCACTTTCTTCGTCGCCTTTTTCGCTGCCTTTTTCGCCATTCGTCCTCCTAGTCCCGTATGTGCTGGGAAATATCGGCGCCCTAAAATCACAATGGGTAGGCTTAGCCCAACGCCATCATACTATATGTAGATTATGGGTGAGAAAATGTAAGTGTCAAGCATGAAATGTGAGAAAAGTCAAAGCCCTTTAGTCAGTCGGTTGGTCACCAGGGGGTCGTGCGACGCTCTTGATTGTCTGTGTGGCGCTGGAGCGCGAGTTCGACGAGCCGGTCGAGCATTACTGGATAGGTCATTCCGCTGGCCGCCCACAGCTTCGAAAACATGCTGATCGTGGTGAACCCGGGGTGGGTGTTGATCTCGTTGATGAATACCTCGCCCGTGTTCGCGGAGACCAAGAAATCCACTCGTGCCATTCCCGCTCCGTCGATCGCTCGGAATGCAGCTACAGCCAGGCGCGCGATCTCTTCTGTTTGTGTATTCGTCAAGGCAGCCGGAATGACCACCTCGGAACGATCATTGAGGTACTTGGCCTCATAGTCGTAAAAGTCTCCAGCCGGTACGATTTCGCCCGGAACCGAGGCGTGCGGTTGCTCGTTGCCGATGACACCGCATTCGATCTCGCGGCATGGGTGTACCGCTTCTTCGATGACGATCTTCCGATCGAACTCCGCGGCGAGGTTGAGCGCCTCGGAGAGTGTGGAGCGGTCGACAGCTTGCGAGATGCCAACACTCGAACCAAGATTGGCAGGCTTGACGAACAGGGGAAATGTCATGCCTGCGCTGAGAGCCGTTAGAACGCCTGCCGTATCTTCACGCAACGTTCGGCGTGAGATGACTTCGTGTTTCACAATCGGGAGCCCGCTCGCGGTGAACAGTTCTTTCATTACCGCCTTGTCCATACCGGCCGCTGAGGCTACAACACCCGCGCCCACGTAGGGGATGTTCGACAGTTCGAGAAGGCCTTGCAATGTTCCGTCTTCGCCATACGGACCGTGGACGATTGGAAAGATCATGTCGAGGGCGAGGGTACTAACCATGGCTCGGTTCGCACCATCGACAGAAGCATCGAGTCCGGGGTCTCGCTGGATGAGGAGCATCGTCTCGTCGCCGGGATGCGCCAATAGGTGGACTTCCCGGGTGCTGCGAGTGATGCGTCGGCGCTTATCTTTGGCCTGCTCGATGGTTGCGGCGGGTGATTCCAGTATGGGAGGGCGGTCTGGAAGCACCCAGTGGCCGTCTCGTTCGATGCGAATCGGGACCGGCTCATACCGCTCAAGGTCGAGATGGGCAAAGATGGCGGCCGCTGATGCGAGGGAAACCTCGTGTTCTCCAGAACGGCCACCGTAGATGACACCGATCCGCAAGCGTTTCACACGGACCTCATGCCGTGCGACCCACGTGTTTGGCGCGTCTGGTCTGCTCGTCTGTTTGTCATGAATTCGAGCCCAGGGAAGGGGGCGATAGATGAAGGCTTCTCCCCGCGCTGAATGGCACCGGACGGCATGTGACTGGGCGGGGCAGAGGTGCCAGGAAAAGCGATCAGCATCCGAATACTGCGTAGTATACGGCAGCATCGATATTCGGCTCCGTGGGAGTATGAGTGGAACTGCGTGGTCGGGCGGTTTTGTGATGCGGAACGAGAATATGTCGTCGCCTCGCTAAAAGCCAGGTGTAGCGTCGTGGTGCTGAACGAGCGTCGAACGCGTTGCGCCGCTTTGGCGGAGGAATGACTAGGGATTTGATACGAGCCGATGGCAAATGGTGGTTCAGGGATGTCGCACACGTTCTCTTTTCGAGTACTGCAGAGTGACGGGGTGGCTCGAGTGGGTGAGATATGTACGCCCCACGGTGTGGTCCAAACTCCGGCGTTTGCTCCAGTGGGCACGAGAGGTGCGGTAAAGGGGATGACCCATCGCGACCTGTTGAGTCTCGATGCGGAGCTGCTCCTGGCCAATACATATCATTTGCATCTGCGACCAGGAGCGGACCTCGTTGCGCGAGCGGGAGGGTTGCACCGCTTTATTGGGTGGAAGCGTCCGATCCTTACGGATAGCGGTGGCTATCAGGTGTTTAGTCTTGGCGATCGTCGGCGTATCGACGAGGAAGGCGTGTCATTTCGGTCGCATCTCGACGGAAGTTTGGAGCGTTTGACCCCAGAGTCCGCCGTCGAGATCCAGGGACAACTCGGTTCTGATATCTCAATGGTGTTCGACGAGTGCACGAGCTTTCCGGTTCCTGAGGCAACGGCGGAGGCGTCGATGCTGAGGACGTTACGCTGGGCGCGTCGAGGGCGCAGTCGATTCGTACAGATGAGGGCTGAGGCGGCCGGTGAGACGTGGACGAATCCGGGACAGGCACAGTTCGGAATTGTGCAAGGGGGGGTTTTCCCGCGGCTGCGCCAGCACAGTGTCGAAGAGACAGTGGCGCTTGGATTTGAGGGGTTTGCCATAGGGGGGTTGAGTGTCGGCGAGCCTGTCGATCTGATGTACGACGTGGTGGCTGACACAGCAGAGCGGATGCCTGTTGATCGTGTGCGGTACTTGATGGGGACGGGGATGCCCGATGATCTGGTCGAGTCGGTCGCGAGCGGGATAGACCTCTTCGATTGCGTGCTTCCCACCCGTAATGCTCGCAACGGTCAACTGCTGACGGCGCGTGGACCGCTGTCGATCAAGCGTGCCCAGTTTGCCGAAGATTCGAGACCACCCGATCCGGACTGCACCTGCTATACCTGTCAGCATTTCTCACGCGCCTATTTACGCTACCTGTATGTGGCCGGAGAGATGGTGTCCGGTACCCTTAACACACTGCATAACTTGCACTTCTACCTTGACACTATGCGTCGAATAAGGGAGGCTATCAAGCTTGGTACGTTTGAGGCGTTTAGGCGGCAGTTCCACGAGAGATTCTCTCGTCGACCACGTGAATAGTCGTCTCTCCTGCTCTCCGTTTTCCTCTGCGCCGGGTCTTGGACATTGTCCAACTATGGCAAAGGCGTTGCTGGCGGCTTGTGGCGCCAGTCGCGATCAGGTTCGTAGATTTCTGGTTGAGGGCGGAAAGTGAAGTTTTCGACAGGCCGTCAGGCGGTGAATGGGACTCAGTCCCTACAAAACAATGCTGACTGTTGATCCGGCGGTGTTTGCGATGGCGGCCCCACCCCAGCAGGGAACGGCCCCAGTATGGGTGCAATTTCTCCCCTTTGCCCTGATTCTTGCAATCTTCTACTTCATCATCCTGCTGCCGATGCGGCGCCGGCAGAAGAAAGTGCAGGAATTCCGTGATGAGCTAAAGGTCGGCGACAAGATCATTACGACCAGTGGAATGTACGGGAGCATCACGAAGCTGAATGACCGGTCCGTGCAGCTGCAGGTGGCTGACAAGGTTCGTATCGAGGTGTCTCGTGCGGCGATTGGAGGCTATCAGGGACAGGAGCCTGTGGTTCAGGATGCGGGCGCTATGTGAGCAGGCGTTAATTCCGAAACACGATTCGGCCGGTGTAGTTGATGTCAATGGGTTTAGATTCGTGCGAAATATGCGAATTGTTTGAGTCAGGCGCTGCGTGAGCTGGCCTGCGGTAAAGATAGCGGGATTGAATCATGAGGAAGAATCTGCGCTGGAAGGTGCTGACCATCATCGTCGTGGCCGTGTTGGCTGCCGTGGCGGTTTATCCGCCTGAAGATCGTGTCCGGTTGGGACTGGATCTCCGTGGTGGCGTCCATCTCGTGTTGCGGGTTCAGACCGATGATGCCTTACAGGTTGAGACCGAGACTAACGCCGAACAGGTGAGTGAGCAGGCGAGCCTTACAGGTATCATGCTCGACTCTGCAACCACGGTGTCGCCGACTGAGATGCGGTTTGAAGGGGTTCCCGCTGAGCGAGATCAGGAATTTCGGCAAATCGCCGACGAGTTCCTCCAGGTGAGCTACGACCGGGAGGTGGTGGCAGGAGGGACCTACATCTACCGAATGCAGCCTGGAATCGAGCGAACATTGCGTGAGGAATCGGTACGGCAGGCGCTGCAGACCATTGAGCGGCGGGTCAATGAACTCGGGGTGGCTGAGCCGACCGTTGCGCCCTACGGCGTTGGTGGTGACCAGATCCTAGTGCAACTTCCCGGAGTCGAGGATGTTGCCGGAGCGAAGGAGATTATTAGCTCTACCGGGTTGTTGGAACTCAAGCTCATCGAGGATGGGCCCGCGATCTCGCGCGAAATGCTTCTTCAAACGCGGAATGGTGTTGTTCCAACGGAGTTCGAGGTTGTGACAGGCGCCGACCAGTCGCTCGGCGCTGGGGTCGGCTCAACAGCGTACTATCTGGTACGCCGCGTGGCGCCGGTCACTGGGCGTGACCTACGAAACGCGCGTCCAACGATCGACGAGTACAACCAACCGGCGATTAGTTTTTCTTTTAACCGAGAAGGTGCGCGCAAGTTCGGTAATTTTACGGGATCGAACGTCGGGCGCAGCCTGTCGGTCATCATGGATAGTCGGGTCTATTCGGTTGCGACCATCCAGGAGCGGATCGCCGATGAGGGGCGGATCACGGGAAGTTTTACGCAGCAGGAGGCCGCTGACCTTGCTTTGATTCTCCGTTCGGGTGCGTTGCCGGCCTCGTTGGATTATCTCGAGGAGCGCACCGTCGGGCCGAGTCTGGGAGCCGATTCCATCCGGGCGGGTGTGACCGCGTCGGTATCCGGTTTGATTGTGGTTGCGCTGTTTATGCTGGCCTATTACCGATTGTCTGGAGTCAACGCCGTGGTGGCGGTTGGTATGAATCTGTTGATCTTGCTCGGTTGCATGGCCTACGTCGGGGCTGTGCTGACCTTGCCTGGCATCGCAGGGTTCATCCTCACCATTGGCATGGGCGTCGACTCTAACGTGCTCATCTTTGAACGTATCAAGGAGGAGCTGGCATCGAACAAGGGAGTCAGGGCTGCGGTGGCGGCTGGTTTCGACCGAGTGTTTCTGACGATTCTTGATACCCATATCGCGTCGCTTATCGCGGCGGCATTTTTGTTCCAATTCGGGTCCGGTGCTATTAAGGGCTTTGCCACAACTCTCTTCTTTGGTCTTGTCTCGAACGTCTTCACGGCGGTGTTTGTATCCCGTACGATGTTCGAGTCAGTGTTAACCCGTCGGCGAGAAGCCGCGTTAAGCATCTAGCGAGGCTGCGGTTCACACTGCGCTGAGCCGGGTGGCTCTGCGCGGTGCGGGATCGCTTTGATCTTGCTGGACGCACAATTTTTGTATGCCCATCCTCAAGAATCCGAATTTCGATTTTCTCAAGTGGCGGTGGTCTGCCGTTGGGCTCTCCGTTGCGATCATTCTCGCCGGAGCCGTGGTAATCGCGCTCCGTGGTGGGCTTGCTCTCGGTATTGATTTTTCCGGGGGCACGATCGTCATCGTGCAATTTGAAGAACCGGTGGAAGAGGATGCCGTGCGTGCGGCAATTGCCGGTGTGGTGGATGAGGCTGAGGTGCAACAGTACGGCACCACAGGCGGAAACGAGATTCTCATTCGTTTGCCTGAAGCTGGTCCCGAATCGGGGCGCAGTCTTGAAGAGGGTGCGACGGCGGTAAGGACTGCGCTTGAAGAGGGTCCCGTTGGCGCGTTTACCGTCTTGGGCCAGGAACTCGTTGGGCCACGGATTGGGCAGGAGCTTCAGCGGCGCGGGGTTAACGCGTTCGTCTTTGCGATGTTGGGTATCCTCATCTACATTGCCTTCCGGTTTCGCTTCAGCTTTGCGGTTGGAGCGATCATCGCCGTTGCCCACGATATCCTTATCACGCTCGCCATGTTGACATTCTTTGGGTTTGACCTGTCGTTGAATGTCGTGGCTGCGATGCTGACGATCACCGGGTATTCGGTGAATGACTCTATCGTCGTCTTCGATCGGGTTCGCGAGAACATGCGAGGCATGCGACGTGACGCGTTCGGTGTGCTGGTGAACACCAGCATCAATCAAACCTTGAGCCGGACGATTATCACTTCGGGTACAACAGCTTTCGCGGCGATGGCCTTATTTCTCTTTGGCGGCGAAGTCTTGCGTGGGTTTGCTTTCACGATTGTGGTTGGGGTGATCAGCGGCACCTACTCGACGATCTTTATTGCCGCAGCCGCGGCTATCGTGATCAGTGAGCGTCGGGCGGCCCGTCGGGCAGTGATGGTCTCTGCCCAAAGTTCAGCGACGTCGAAGCCGAAGAGACGTCCGAAGAAGAGCCGGACACGGGCGAGAGCTTGAACGAATCACGCGTTTTCGCCGTTTGATGGTGATTCCAGGTCTCTGGATTTGCTAGTGCTGGCCATGTCTGCCGAAACTCCGCAAGCCGTGGCAGTGAGCCCGTGAGTGCGACGGAGGCCGCCTGGTTGGGGGTCGTGCAGGGGCTCACTGAGTTTTTGCCGGTCTCAAGCTCTGCGCACCTCGTTCTCGTCAGAGATGTCCTCGGGTGGGATGCGGGGGAGACCGAACTCGTCTTCGATGTAGCGTGTCACCTGGGTACTCTGATAGCGGTCGTCGTGTATTTTTGGCGAGACCTCGTGCAGTTGATAGTGGCTGTTCCACGAGTGGCACTTGTCGAGACGGATGAAGCGACCCAGCTTGGGCGGTTGATTGTCGTTGCGACGCTTCCCGTGGCGTTGGTGGGTGTATTTTTTGCTGAACTGATCGCGCCGTTTCGGACCCCTGTTGTTGCGACCGTAACACTTGCATTCGGGGGAGCGCTGATGCTCGTGGCCGACCGAGTTGGCGCGAAGCGGCGGAAATCATCGACGATGTCGTTCGCGGAGGCGGCCTGGCTCGGAGTGGCACAAGCGGCGGCGTTGTTGCCTGGCGTGTCTCGTTCAGGAGCGGTTCTTACTCTCTCGCTGTTCTACGGATTGACCCGGAAAGAAGCCGCAAGGTTTGCCTTTTTGCTTGGTGTTCCCGCAATTCTCGGTGCCGGTCTCCGGGCGGCCTGGTCCGTTGGGTGGGATGAGATTAGTGACGAGAGACTCGTGCTCGTGGTGGGGTTTCTTGTTTCGGGAGGAATCGGGTATCTGGCGGTGGCGGGTTTGCTCCGCTACCTAACCAGTCACTCGTTGGCGGTTTTTGCGTATTATCGACTTGTCGTCGCGGCGGTTTTGGCATTACGTTTGTCAGCCATGTAGCTGGCCGTTAGCTTGACATGGAGGAACGCAGACTGCTAGTTTGGCGCGCTTTCTATTAACGCTCGGCATCATGCCAGCGTGGAGGTGACAGGTTCGTACCTCTGCGATCCTGTCGGTCGAGCTTGGCTGGCTACTGCGGGAACAAAAGTCACAAGGGCGAGAATGAACAATCTACTTTACGTAATCCTTGGTGTCGGGGCTCCGATCGCCGCCGCCGTCTTTGCGTGTGTACTGGTCCGGAATATCAACGCGCAAGATGCTGGCTCTGAGCGAATGCAGCAGATTTCTGCGCTGATACGTCGTGGTGCCATGGCGTTTCTGCGAACCGAATACAGCGTGCTCACGGTCTTCGTGGTTGCGATGTTCGGGGTGCTTGTAACGTTTTTGCCCGGCGACTCGCTGTTGGTGGGGCTGAGCTTCCTGGTGGGGGCTGCCCTGTCGGCTACGGCCGGTTGGATAGGCATGCGGACTGCGACAGGTGCAGCGGTCCGGACTACCGCAGCTGCCCAGGTTAGCTTGGCTGGTGCCCTGCGGGTCGCTTTCTCAAGTGGCGCTGTCATGGGACTGACCGTGGTGGCCTTGGGCACGCTTGGTATTGCCCTGCTGTACTGGCTTTATGGCGGATTGGACGGCGAGGGCCCTGCGGCCATCGGATCGTTGCTCGGCCTTTCGCTGGGGGCGTCGTCCATTGCGCTCTTCGCTCGTGTTGGAGGAGGAATCTTTACGAAGGCCGCTGATGTGGCTGGCGACCTATCGGGGAAAGTCGAAGCAGGGATTCCCGAGGATGATCCTCGAAATCCGGCAACGATTGCGGACAGCGTGGGTGACAACGTAGGTGATGTGGCGGGCATGGGCGCTGCCCTGTTCGAATCCTACGTGGGCAGCATTATTTCTTCTGTGGCCCTTGCGTGGGCGCTGACGGCGATGACCGCCGACCAACTTTGGGGTGTTGACGCGACCGTCTTCAGGACGCTGCAAGGGAATCTCGCGGTGTTTCCCTTGTTACTGGCGGGACTTGGGATTATCGCCTCGATGATTGGAACCTTTGCAGTGCGTACTGATGATGAGAGCAAGGTACAGGGAGCACTGTTGCAAGGCTTAATCGTCGCATCCGTTCTTGTTCTGGTTGGTGCTGCGGGATTGATTGCGATCCTGGATGTCCCATGGCCCGTCATGGGGTGTGTGCTGTTTGGGGTCGTGGCCGGTGTCGTCATCGGAAAGTTGACGGAGTATTACACCGGGAAGGACATGCCGCCAGCGGCACACATCGCCCAGCAATCGAAAACGGGTCCGGCGACCAACATCATCGCCGGTCTTGGTGTCGGCATGATGTCGTGCGGCTATCCCGTCTTGGTGATCTGCGTCGCAATTTTCTTTAGTTTCCAACTTGGAGAACTCTACGGTATTGCTATTGCCGCGGTTGGAATGTTGTCGACACTGGGAATCAGCCTTGGAGTGGATGCGTATGGGCCGGTTGCCGACAATGCCGGCGGTATTGCCGAGATGAGCAAGTGCGAGTCGTTCGTGCGAGATCGCACGGACGCGCTAGATGCCGTCGGTAACACGACGGCAGCTATGGGGAAGGGCTTTGCCATTGGGTCGGCGGCGCTTACCGCTCTTGCACTGTTCTCGACGTTTCAGGCCGAGGCGGCAGATGCAGTGGCTCAGGCCGGTGGCGTCGATGTCTTCAATCCACGGGAGCTTGGACTTGAGTTGACGAATCCGAATGTGCTGATTGGCATGTTTATAGGCGGGATGTTGCCCTTTATCTTCTCGGCGATGACGATGAATGCAGTAGGGCGATCGGCGAACGAAATGATTGAAGAGGTCCGTCGTCAGTTCAAGACCATTCCTGGATTGCTCGACGGAAAAGCCGAACCAGATTCCGCGCGCTGTGTGGCAATTTCTACTCGATCTGCCATCAAGGAAATGATCTTGCCTGGCTTGCTGGCCGTAACGGCGCCGGTCCTGACCGGATTTCTTCTGGGTGTGTCAGGGCTCGGAGGGTTGTTGGCGGGGGCGCTCGTGACGGGCGTTCTAATGGCGTTGATGATGGCGAATGCCGGTGGTGTGTGGGACAACGCGAAGAAACTTATCGAAGAGGGGCACTACGGCGGAAAGGGGTCAGAGCCCCATAAAGCTGCGGTTATTGGAGATACCGTCGGTGATCCGTTCAAGGATACGTCCGGCCCAAGCCTCAATATCTTGATCAAGTTGATGACGATCGTGTCCGTTATCTTCGTCCCCTTGATTGTAGGGTGGATGAGCTAGTCCACCGCGGTGATGGTGACTCTTGCTTGGTTTCTCGCAAGTAGGGTTGGCTAGAGCCGTCGGATTGAATCATCCGCCCGTTGACAGTGCTTTTAACGTCTGCATATAATCGCTTTTCTCATTGTGTAGCGACGGCTCAAACAAAGGGCTCAGGAGGGTATCAGTGGCAGGTCAAATGTTCGGTGAGATTTCTGACCCGTCTATCAAGATCGGCTCACGGCCGTGGTATACGGTCCCCCTTTCGATAGTGGCGCATGTTGGCGCTATCGGAGCTGCGGTGATTGTTCCGTTGCTGGCTGCTGAAGCATTGCCGCAGGTGCCCTCAATGATGGCGTTTGTGGCTGCGCCGCCACCGCCACCGCCACCACCGCCACCGCCACCGCCACCACAGGCGGCAGCTCCGGCGGCACCGGTGATCGACATCAATCCAAACGCGGCACCGATCGAAGCTCCTGCCCAGATCGCTCCGGAGACTGGATTTGACTTGAATAGTGTGCAGGGCGTTGAGGGTGGAATCACTGGCGGTGTCGTCGGTGGCATCGTTGGCGGCATGCTCGCCGCTCCTCCGCCCCCGCCTCCTCCTCCGGCACCCGTTCGCGTTGGAGGTAATATTCAAGCTCCGCAGAAGACTCGAGACGTACCTCCCCGGTATCCACCGGTGGCCCAGGCGGCCCGTGTGTCTGGTGTGGTCATTCTCGAAGCGACGATCGGGCAGGATGGCCGTGTTACCGATGTGAACGTGCTGCGCTCGGTGCCTTTGCTCGACGACGCGGCTATCACGGCGGTCCGGCAGTGGGAGTACACTCCCACGATGTTGAATGGGGCGCCGGTTCCCGTCATTATGACGGTCACCGTGAACTTCCAACTGAGTTAAGGCGAAACACAAAGGCATGAACCGTGTTCTCGGTGATGGGTGACGCGGTTCGATAAAGCAGTATTCTTATTGGTTAGGTGACGTAGGAGGCACAATGGATCTACTGGAACTTTGGGAACAGATGGGTTTTGCCGTCAAATTTCTGATGATCTTGCTGGCTGTGATGTCGATGTGGTCGATGGGCGTGTTCTTCGAGCGCCTGTTCACCTTCACGCAGGCGACAAAGCAGTCGAAGCTCTTTGCTCCGCAAGTCGCGAAGCATTTGAAAGACGGACGGCTCAAGGACGCGATCGCCGTGTCGCAGTCCAAGAACTTCAAGTACAGCCATCTTGGCAAGGTCGTCTTGGCTGGACTGCAGGAGTACCAGTTCCAGAAGGATTCTGGAGTTCAACTGGAACGCGATGATGTCGTCGATAGTGTTCGACGCGCTATCCAGCGTGCGACGGCTTTGACAGCCGCTGACCTGAAAAAAGGAATGGGTTCGTTGGCGACGATCGGCGCGACGGCTGTTTTTGTTGGGTTGTTGGGAACGACCTTGGGCGTTATTAACGCGTTCCAGGGTATTGCGGCCACTGGTTCCGGTGGTCTGGGCGCCGTGTCAGCTGGTATCGCTGAGGCGTTGGTTGGAACCGCTATCGGGCTTTTCGTGGCGATTCCCGCCGTGTGGTTCTACAACTATCTGACTTCGCGAATCGAGTTCTACAGCGTTGAGATGGATAACTCGTCGTCGGAGCTGGTCGACTACTTCATCAAGAAGGGCGACTAAGGCGGTTCTGAGGGAACTGAGCCTGTTGTGATTTTGTAATCACACCAGGCTCATGCCTTTGAGTCTCGAGCCTAGGAGGTGCACCGATGGGAATGAGTGTAGGTAAGAAATCGGGTGCGATGAATTCGGAGATCAACATCACGCCAATGTGCGACGTGATGTTGGTGTTGCTTATCATCGTTATGTTGATTGCGCCGATGCTGCAGAAGGGCGTCGACGTGATCCTTCCAGAGGCGGCGAACACGACAGAAAAGCCGGAAAACGATGAACAGACCGTGTTGGGCATAACGTCGCTCGGCGAGTTCTACGTTGACAGCGTATTGTCGAACGAGCAAAACCTCTTGACTGACGTTCAGACGGCGCTCGATCGGAAGTTCGAGCAGGTCGTCTTGATCAAGGCCGATCAGGACGCGCAATATGCCGATGTGATGTCTGTGCTTGACCGGCTTCAGCGAGCCGGGATCGAGGACATCGGTCTCATCACGGAACGTAAGGTCGGTAGCGGTGGCGCCATAGGAGCCGGGGGAGGCGAGTAGAACGATGGCCAAACACCGTTCATCCGATGACGTCGTCCAAGCAGAACAACCTACGTCAACAACGGAGATCAATATCACGCCGTTTATTGACGTGCTATTGGTGTTGATCGTTATCTTCCTGGCAGCGCTGCCGCTCAACCAACGTGGGTTGGATATCAACCTGCCGCTGGAAACCCGTGGGTCCCAGCAAGCGGCGACTGACACGAGCCAGATCGTGCTGGAGTACACGGCCGATCGCGTGATCAGCGTCAATCAGCAGCCGATTCCGATTCAGCAGCTTGAGCAGCGCCTTCGATCGATTTTCGAACAGCGACGTGAGAAGACCATGTTTATCGCTGGAGCCGGAAATCTTCGCTATGGTGAGATTATCGAGGTCATTGATGCTGCCAAGGGTGCAGGTATCACGAAGGTCGGTATCGTGACTGAGGCGATGCGTCGGGCGGGTGGAGCTGACCAACTGTAGTAGATCTGGGTCTGTTACCTCTCGGATGCTAGTCTGAGAAAGTCTAGACCGGCGTGCGTTTCTCTTACGCACGCCGGTTTTTTTTATGTGTTTCGACCGGATCGCGATGGCATTCAGGAGTCCTCTATGCCGTCGTCCTCTCGCCGTGTTGGACCGGATATCTTCTCACGACAGTGGTGAGAACCGCTTCTAATGGTGTAGCCGTTGGTGAGTCGCCGGACGGATGTTTGGTTTTTCTGCGCTTGAGACTCTGCGTGCATGCCCAGATTGCCTCCCGCCTGGTGCTCGTGTCGTGGCTTCGCGAGTAGTTTTCCCTCACCGTAGTCAACTG
>CAZPZZ010000026.1:0-39405 GCA_964591245.1 uncultured Vicinamibacteraceae bacterium
CCCAGGCATCGATGAGTTCTACCGACTGAGTAAGAGCCTCGATGGCATGCGTGGAGTCTGATGCAAGCCGGAAGGTGGATACCGTTGCCAGGAGAGCAATCGCTTCGTTTGCTTGCAATTGCGCACCTTCACGAAGATAGGTGGCGTCGGTACTCAGGAGGAGGTCGCACAACAGAAGCCATTGATCGATGACTGTTTCAAGACGGTGAATACTGCGGTGGGCTACGGAATCTCGGCCAAGTTCGATTGCATCGTGTTCAAGGCTGTGGACTCCTCGTGAGATTCCCACGACGAGACCAAGACCGCTGAGGGCACAAGCGAGGATGACGGTCGCGATGTGGTGTTTGATCTGCATGCACGAAACTCAATTGGCGCCTCGGGGACATACCCGGCTCGAATCCCGGGAGTGAAAGAGCCTCGATCCACGTGGCCGTAGAGGCAGCGGTGGCCGTGAGCCTAAACGGGGTGACGGTGATGCTGTTCCAGAAGCTGGGTGATGAGGCACGGTTGCGAGAATCCGTATCGTCGAGTTCCGTCAGGCCACCTTATATCAGGCATCATCGAACGTCATCCATGTAAACGTGAGTCGGCGGCAGGGCGGTCCACACGACCGAAGAGTTTTCCTATTTCGAGGTGTTTGCACCTGTGTTCTTTGTGCACCCATTGGTGATTCTGGGCTCTGTGGCACTTCTCGACGGTATCGTTGCGGTCGAAGTTGTAGGATCGCTCACAGCCGCGGTTGTTGCGGCGACTCAGTATGTCTTATCGCATTCACACCATCGATGCGCATGTGGCTGGGGAGCCGCTTCGGTTGATCACGAGTGGGTTTCCATCGCCGGTTGGCGCATCAATGCTCGACAAACGGGATTGGGTCCGTGAGCACTGTGATGAGCTTCGCCGGACGCTCATGCGCGAGCCTCGAGGTCATTCCGACATGTATGGTGCGGTGCTGACCGAGGCGTGTCACGCAACAGCGCACGCTGGTGTGCTATTCATGCACAACGAGGGTTATAGCACCATGTGCGGCCACGGGGTCATTGCCGTGGGTACGATTGCAGTCGAATGCGGGCTCATCAAGCTAGCCGATCCTTCTGAGCCGTTACTGCTCGAGTCCCCGGCGGGCCTCGTGCGCGCGCGGATGTCGGTGGCGGGGAAGGATGGGAGCCAGGTGCACCCACGCGTGCATGCGGTGGCGTTTGAGAACGTGCCATCTTTCGTCTATCGACCGGGACTATCCATCGCGCTGGGCGACCGTGTTGTGCCGGTCGATGTTGCCTTCGGCGGAGCGTTTTACGCCATTGTTGATAGTGAAGCGGTCGGGATTCCGCTGCGTCGGGACGCGCTCGGGGAGCTGCGACGCGTTGGCATGGAGATTGCGCGCGCTGTCGAGACGGCGCTCCGGGTGGTACATCCCTCGTCTACCGGGATTTGCGGCATCTACGGGACGATATTTACTGGAATGGCCGAGCATCCAGAGGCGAATTTACGGAATGTAACGGTTTTTGCCGATGCGCAGGTCGATCGATCCCCTTGTGGTACAGGAACAGCTGCGGTCATGGCCGTGTTGGATGCGATGGGGCTTCTCTTGCCCGGTCAGCCCTTTGTTCATGAAAGTCTCCTGGGGACCCGGTTCCGGGGGCGGGTGCTGCGTCGAACGGCAGTCGGTGAGCTTGACGCCATCGTGACTGAGATCGAAGGGACCGCATGGATCACGGGTGAGCATGAGTTCCTGATTGATGACGAAGATCCTCTGCGAGATGGTTTCTTGCTGTAGCTCGCCGGCTGCGATGACGTAGATAGTGGTTTCGCGGCACCGCGCGGGAGGACCGGTCTATTGTGCGCCGGGGTATGTCTGGTCCCGTGATGGCCTGTCCATTCCCGTCACCATCCCAAGGCAAGTCCGTCCTTCCGTGGGTCCGAGCCCCCCATGAGTACACCGGTCTCGGGATCAATGAGCGCAGCCTGATAGCCGCCGAAGCCGAGCCCGTCGATGACACGGTGTCCACGGCGTTGTAGCTTCTTGGTAGTTGACGTGGTAATTCCCGCTTCGAGACCAATGCCGAGCGGATCGTAGCGGGCGCGGGGAGCCTCGCCCGCTTCTTGAATGTTCATCCCGAAGCATGCGAGGTTCAAGAGCACCTGCAGGTGTCCTTGAGGCTGCATGTCGCCACCCATGACCCCAAATGCGAGCCATGGTCGTCCTTGGTAGAGGGCCATGGCCGGGGCCAACGTGTGGAGCGGACGCTTGTGGGGCGCGAGGTGGTTGGGATGGGCGGCGTCTGTGGAGAAGAGGCTGCCGCGATTGTGCAAGAGGATCCCGGTGTCGCCAGCCATGATTCCGGAGCCGAAGCCCGCGTACAGAGATTGGATTAACGACACAAGATTACCGTGGTGATCAGCCGCGGCGAGATAGACCGTATCGCCGGAGTCGTGGCCAGGGTGTTTTGGAACGTTCGGTCTGGTGTCGGGGGCAACGCCGGGCGCATGGGCCGTACGTGGCCCCGCGTCGAGTTCGCGGCGCCGGTCGTGAGCGTATTCGAGTGAGAGCAGGTGCGAGAGCGTCTGGGCAGGAACCGCAGAGGGATCGGCGAGGTGGGCATCACGGTCGGCGAACGCCACGCCGAGCGCTCCGAGCAGGAGGTGAAGGTACTCGGCCGAATTGTGCCCGAGCGCGGCCAGATCGTCGTTGCGGAGGATGTTGAGGGCTTCGAGGGCGACGAATCCCTGGGTGTTCGGGGGTAGCTCTAGAAGTTCGATGTCCTGATAGGACGTGCGGATCGGATCGACCCACTCCGAGCGGTGATCGTTGAGGTCCGATAGGCTGAGCCACCCTCCACGACGCTGAATATCCTGGGCGATGCTGCGACCGAGTTCACCCCGGTAGAAAGCATCACGTCCATCGCTGGCAATGGCCTCGAGGCTGGCTGCGAGCGATGGGCACTTGAAGATGTCGCCGGGGTTGGGCGGGCGACCTTCGGGGAGCCAGACGGTGGCCGTTGTCGGATCGGCCGCAAGCTTGGGTGTATCGTCGAGCCACTGGCGAGCGACTACCTCGGCCACGGGATACCCATCCCGAGCCAGAGTGATGGCAGGAGCCAATGCCTCCCCAAGCGAGATCGTCCCGTGCGCGGCGAGCAGGCGTGACCAGCCGTCGACCGCGCCTGGAACCGTGATCGAGAGGACGCCCTGTTGAGGCAGTGCCTGGTGGCCTAGCGCCCGTAGCTCGTCCAGGCTGGCTGCGTGTGGCGAGCGTCCGCTGGCGTTCAATCCTTGGGTGCGTCCGGTGGTGCCATCGTGCACCAGCGCGAAGAGATCTCCCCCGATGCCGGTCATGGTGGGTTCGACGACGGATAAGACGGCCGCTGCGGTGACTGCGGCGTCGCAGGCATTCCCGCCGTTCTGGAGTACCCGAAGCCCTGCGGTGGACGCCAAGGGTTGGCTCGTTGCAATGAGGCCGCGTTGCCCGAGTGCGACCGACCGCGAGCCCCGGGAAGTGGTGATGGGAGCTCCGTACCGTGCTGTCACAGTGTCTCCGTTGCTACAACCAGAAACCGGTCGAGTCTACGTGCGTGTTCTTCTAGAATCGGATGACTCCAGGTGCCCAGTAGCGTTTGGTGTACGAGCTGCTGGTACCAGACCATGTCGTCGATACTGGCGCTGAAATGCCTGGCGAAGTGGTGTCCCTGTTGCTCGAAGCCGCTTACGAGATGCGTGAGGTTATGGATCTTGTCGGCTGCGGCGATCGCTCGCGCGTCGTCATGGGGCGTTTGCCGGAGCTGTTCGATGTATGTCAATTTTCGCTGGCGCCATGGTTCGGACTTTGGGGGCTCGGTTACCTCCCGGATGAGGGCTAGCACCCGTGGACCAACGCGGGTGTTGATGACCGCCGGGTCGAGTGGGGTGTCTTCGAGTGTATCGTGCAGAATCGCCGCGGCGATCGCCTCCTCGCCGAAGCCGAATTGGTCGACGAGAAAGCCGACCGCCAGCACATGCGTGGCTTCGAAACCACCCTGGGCCTTGCGTCTGTTGAGGCCATGCGCCTCGAGCATTGTGGTTATGGCGATCTCTATCAGCGGCGAGTACATGCGGAACTCATGTGGCTACTCTCTGTTCGAGACGGCCAGCAGTTTGGGGCCTGCTGGAACTGCTGCCAGGACGGGCCGCAGTGCGTGTGACGCTGTCAATTCTCGCTGGGGGCCACGTAGCTGCGCCTGGCCCGTGCCCGTACGCCACGTTGTTTGACGCGGACCTCGAGCTCGTGGACCTCGCCATCGCGCACGCTCGGTGTGAAACCGAGCACATATTGACTGTGGAGTTCCTGGGCGACTCGGGTGAACGTGGGACCGAGGTCATCGGTATCATCGAGCTCGAAGTAGCCCCCGCCGGTTTCTTCGGCGAAAGTCTTAAGACGGCCATCCGGACGACTCCGAACCTGACGTATGCCGTTGAAGTAATCGACCTCCAACCCGATGGTGTAAATCATGACTTCCTCGGCGCGCGCCAGATCGAGTACCTCGCGCCACCCAATCTCGTGTTGGGTGTCTTCACCATCGGTAAAGACCAGCACCACCTTCCGTCCTTGGATGCCACGGAGTGTGTCGATGCTCGCCGCGATGGCGTCGTAGAGTCTGGTCGGATTCCCGAACTGGAGGCGGTCGAGATCGTCGATCAGGGCATCCCTGTCACCGGTGAAGTCTGTTGTGGGCAGTATTTGAATCTTGTCGTTAAAAGCCCCGACCTTGCCACGATCATCGGGGAGCATGCGAATGATGAATTGCTCGGCGCCCGCCATGAGGAGATCGAGACTGGGCGTCATGCTGGCGCTGGTGTCGAGCATGATGACCACGGTGATCGGACGGACTTCGTTCTCGAAGAGTACGATGTCCTGGACCTCATCTTCGTCCAGAATCTCAAAATCCTCTTCGACTAGTGTGGGTACAAGTCGTCCTCGATTGTCCGTTGCGGTAACGTAGAGGTCGACGATTTCGGTACCCGAGCGGAACGTTGGCTGTTGCGCGGTCGGGTGTGCCGGAACGAGAAGCACGCAGAGAAGAAACGCCAAGCCGGTACGTGTCAGCATGAATCGAGCTTAGCAACCTTTACGTTCGGGATCAAAATCGTATCGCCGTTTGATTTCGATAAATCTACATATATAGATTTAAGGAAGCGAGTGGCGCGTTCCGCACCGTGCTCTGTCTGAAGCGGCACGGGCGCGCGGGGACTGTAGACGGGTGTTGGTGCCTGGACTTCTGATCCCTCGCGAGAAGTGGACAGTAGCACGCCTCGGTGATCACTGGCTGGGACCCAGTGAGGAGACGTTACGGAAGTGGATGATCGCGGCGAATCTGGTGGCTGTAGAGGTATGGCCGGCCACCAGCGGTGCGGGCAATGAAACGTTTGCTGTAGCCGCTGCCGTAGATGCGAAATCGCGCGCCTGTTTTCGGCACTTGAAAGGCCGAGCGCGCGCATAGTCGGAGAAGTTGCGAATAAATCATGTCTGACAGCGAAACAACGTCACCACAGACGCTCAGAAGGCCGGGTGGGGCCACGATACGTGAGCGACTCGAGTCTCTCCTGCATGATCGCATCCTCGTGATGGACGGTGCCATGGGCACGATGATCCAGCGTCACAGCTTGGATGAGGCCGATTTCCGCGGTGCGCGGTTCGCCGGTCACGGACAGGATCTCAAGGGCAATAACGACCTACTCGTCCTGACGCAGCCGGAGGTGATCAGCGGGATCCATCGCGCGTATCTTGAGGCGGGGAGCGACATTATTGAAACGAATACGTTTAGCTCGACAGCAATCGCCCAGTCGGATTATGGACTGGAAACGCTGGCCTACGAGCTCAACGTCGCGGCGGCTCAGCTGGCCACGGAGGCAGCACGGGACTTCACAGCCCGTACACCGGACCGACCCAGGTTCGTGGCCGGCGCGATGGGGCCTACGAATCGGACACTGTCGATCTCGCCAGATGTGAATGACCCGACATTTCGTGCGAGTACCTTCGACGCCATGCGGGCGGCGTATGCCGAACAGGCTCGTGGGCTGATCGACGGTGGGTGCGATCTGCTGTTGATAGAGACCATTTTCGACACATTGAATGCGAAAGCGGCCTTGGTCGCCGTCCAGGAATTATTTGACGAGCGTGGGATCGCACTCCCGCTGATGGTCTCGGTGACTATTACCGATCGTAGTGGTCGCACGCTTTCTGGGCAGACGATCGATGCCTTCTATGTCTCGATTGCCCATGCCAGTCCGCTGAGCGTCGGTATCAACTGTGCGCTCGGTGCTCGTGACATGCGGCCATACCTTGCGGAACTCGCCGGGCTGGCGGATTGTTTCGTGAGCTGCTATCCGAATGCTGGCCTTCCCAATGCCTTTGGTGAATACGACGAACGGCCGACCGATACGGGACAGCTGTTAGGTGAGTTTGCCACGAGTGGCTTCGTGAACATTCTGGGTGGATGTTGCGGCACGACCCCAGACCACATCCGCGCTATCGCCGGCGCTGTCGAAGGCGTGCCACCTCGCTCGCTTCCACCGCGACGGAGTGGGCCATCTCGATTCAGTGGGCTCGAATTACTGACCGTCCGGGATGACAGTAATTTTCTGATGGTAGGCGAGCGGACCAACGTGACCGGATCGTCGAAGTTTGCCCAGCTCATCAGGTCGGACGATTACGTTACCGCTACCGAGGTCGCCCTTGATCAGGTGCGGGGTGGTGCCAACGTCATTGACGTGAATATGGACGAGGGGCTGTTGGATTCTGAACAGGCGATGACGCGGTTCTTGAATCTCATTGCCACCGAACCAGAGATTGCGCGGGTTCCGGTCATGATTGACAGCTCGAAGTGGTCAGTTATCGAGGCCGGGCTGAAGTGTGTCCAGGGTAAGCCGGTGGTCAACTCAATCAGTTTGAAGGAGGGGGAGGCTGACTTCTTGGACAAGGCAGGAACGCTGCGTCGGTATGGCGCTGCGGCCGTCGTCATGGCCTTCGACGAGACGGGGCAAGCCGACACCATCGCGAGGAAAGTTGAGATTTGCCAGAGAGCGTATCGTCTTCTGACCGGGAAAGCCAAGTTTGATCCACACGACATCATCTTCGATCCCAACATTTTGGCAATTGCGACTGGCCTCGAAGAACACAATGAGTACGCCATCAACTTCATCGAGGCCACGCGTGCTATCAAGGAAACCTGCCCTGGGGTGTTGGTGAGTGGCGGCGTGAGTAATCTGTCATTTTCGTTCCGCGGCAACAACCCGGTTCGAGAAGCGATTCACTCCGCGTTCCTGTACCACGCCATCAAGGCTGGTTTGGATATGGGGATCGTGAATGCCGGCCAGCTGGTTGTGTACGAAGACATCAAACCCGCGTTGTTAACCCGAGTCGAGGACATCATCTTCAACCGGCGGCCGGATGCGACCGAACGAATGGTCGACTTCGCAGAGACAGTCAAGGGCACAGGGACCAAGCGCGAGATTGATCTGGCCTGGCGTGAGGGGGCGGTGGATGCACGGCTTTCTCATGCACTCGTGCAGGGCATCGTGGACTACATCGATGCAGATGTCGAGGAGGCAAGACTGGCTGCAAAACGGCCGCTTGACGTCATTGAGGGTCCGCTCATGGCGGGCATGAAGGTCGTCGGCGACCTGTTTGGGGCCGGAAAAATGTTCTTGCCGCAGGTCGTGAAGAGCGCGCGGGTGATGAAGAAGGCGGTGGCATATCTTGAGCCCTTTATGGAACAAGACCGTCTAGCCCACGGTCGTGAAGCCACCTCGCACGGGAAGGTTGTGCTGGCCACGGTGAAGGGGGATGTGCATGACATCGGGAAGAACATCGTGGCGGTGGTGCTCCGGTGTAATGGTTACGACGTCATCGACCTCGGGGTCATGGTGCACTGTGACACGATCCTACAGACCGCCGCGGACGAGCAGGCAGACATCATTGGGTTGAGCGGACTCATTACCCCGTCGCTTGACGAGATGGTGTTCGTGGCAAAGGAGATGCAGCGTCGGCAACTAGAGCGTCCTTTGCTGATCGGGGGAGCTACGACGAGTCGCCAGCATACGGCGGTAAAGATCGCACCTGTCTACGACCAGAGTACCGTTCATGTTGCGGACGCCTCACGTGTGATCGATGTCGTTTCGAGTCTGTTGAGTCCGGCGCGTCGGGAGGCGTTCGACGACGCCAATCGAGACGACCAGGCGACCTGGCGTGCGCAATACGCGTCTCGACAGGAGCGACCTCTGCGGTCTTACGAGGAAGCGAGGGCGCATCGGTTTCGCGTTGAAGAAACTTCTGGTGATCTGCCAATTCCCGCGTTCGTCGGCCGTCGGGAGCTGTCACCGATTCCGATTGCTGATGTGATTCCGTTTATCGATTGGACTTTCTTTTTTGCGGCCTGGGAAATCAAAGGCCGGTATCCGGCGGTGCTGGACCATCCAGCCTACGGGGAGCAGGCTCGGCAGCTCTTCGCGGATGGTACGGCATTGTTGAACCGGATGGCCAACGAGCGGCGGCTCACTCTCAGAGCCGTCTATGGGTTCTGGCCCGCTGTGAGCGATGGCGATGACATTGTCGTGTTTGAGAGCGACGCGACCGATATTGATGCGGCGGTCGAGCGTGTCCGGTTCCCGATGTTACGGCAGCAGGCGGCCACCTCGAACGGAGACCAGGTGTCGCACTCATTGGCGGATTTCATTGCGTCACGTGACACTGGCCGACGGGATCATATCGGGGCGTTCGCGGTGACGGCGGGGATAGGTGTCGAAGACCTGGTTGCCGAATACGAGCGCGACCACGATGACTATCACGCGATCATGGTCAAGGCGCTGGCTGACCGTTTGGCCGAGGCGCTTGCCGAATATCTGCATGCCCAGGCGCGGCGGGACTGGGGTTACGGCCAGGCGGAGCAGTTGTCACACGACGATCTATTACGAGAGCAATACCGGGGAATTCGTCCCGCCTTCGGTTATCCCGCTTGTCCGGACCACTCCGAGAAGTTCTCGTTATTCGATCTGCTCGATGCCAGGGCGGTTGGTATCGACCTTACCGAGACTGCCGCCATGATTCCGGCGGCCAGTGTGAGCGGGTTGTATTTCGCGCATCCCGAGGCTCGTTACTTTTCGGTCGGCCGTATAGGTGCCGACCAAGTCGGCGATTACGCTCGTCGTAAGGGTGCGCCAGTGGCGGAGGTCGAACGGTGGCTCGGCCCCTCCTTGGCGTATGAGGTCGGCACGTCGGCGGATTGAGCGTGTGCCGGGCGCGCCTCGACCATGGGTGGTGAGAATAGGTCGAGCGAGGTACGAATCAGTTGTAAGTGGTGGCTCCCAGGCGATACGTGGAGGGAGCGACGCTTGGCGCAGTTGATGATGTCGCGCGGCGCGTGTTCTTGTGGAGGGACTCCTCCGCGCAAAGACGTCGCCGGGCTTCTGGCTGGTGGGCCATATTTACAGGAGATGAGTCGCGTCGCCGTTCCGAGCGCTCGCGTTGAGCGGACGCGCCCTCCTGGATGAGATATGGTCTCCGGCTGATCGGGCCGTTGGGAGGCATGGCAAAGTGTTGATGCGAAGGAGTGCCGGGGGATGCAAACGTCTGATGTCCTTCTGATCGCCGTTCTTGTCGCTGCAGTGGTGGCGATTTGGTTGCTGGTGGTGGTGCTGGGGCGACTCAAGTCGGGGTCTGTCGAGAAGGCGCTGCGTGATGAGTTGCGCGAGGGGCGGCGCGAATCCCAGCAGGCGTCTCGCCATTTGCGCGAGGAGTTGAGCGGCGGCTTGAAGGCGGGGAATGAGACGCTCTCCAAGACGCTGGCGGATTTGAGCGCGGTGCAGAACACGCGGCTCGAGGAGTTCGCGAAGAAGCTTGGCGAGCTTTCCGAATCCAACCAGCAGGCGATCGAGCGGGTGCGCAAGAGCCTCGACGAGCGTGTGAAGGAATTGCGCGAGGGTAACGAGAAGAAGCTCGAGGAGATGCGCAAGACTGTTGACGAGAAGCTGCAGGGCACACTGGAAAAGCGTCTCGGGGAGTCCTTCAAGCTCGTTAGCGAGCGGTTGGAAAACGTCCAGAAGGGTTTGGGCGAGATGCAGAACTTGGCATCGGGCGTCGGTGACTTGAAGCGGGTGTTGACCAACGTGAAGGCGCGCGGTACCTGGGCCGAGGTGCAACTCGGGGCCATTCTCGATCAGACGCTCACGCCCGAGCAGTACGTCAAGAACGTCCAGACCAAAGAGAATACGTCCGAGCGTGTGGAGTTCGCGGTGAAGCTCCCGGGCTCGAAAGACGGCCTGGGCGACAGCCTGCTCCTTCCCATCGACTCTAAATTTCCCACCGAAGACTACCAACGCCTGCAGGATGCCTCGGACCAGGCGGATCAGGAGGCGGCCGAGAAGAGTCTGACCGCCTTTCTACGGACAGTGCGACACTCTGCCAAGGAGATCCAGTCGAAGTACATCAACCCGCCCACCACGACCGACTTTGCGGTGATGTTTCTCGCGACCGAAGGGATGTACGCCGAGGTGCTTCGACAGCCCGGTCTTCTGGAGGAGATCCAGCACGACCACCGCATCGTGATTGCCGGCCCTACGACTATCACCGCCATCCTGACCAGTCTGCGTATGGGTTTTCGGACGCTCGCGATCGAGAAGCAGGCCAGCGAGGTCTGGCAGGTCTTGGCCGCCGTAAAGACGGAGTTCGGCAAATTCGGAGACGTTCTCGACAAGGTGAAGAAGCAGTTGAACACGGCGAGCAGATCCATCGAACAGACCGGCACGCGTACCCGGGCCATGGAGCGGAAGCTCAGCTCGGTTGAGCGTCTTTCGGAAGAAGACTCGGCCCAGGTGCTGGGCCTGACTGATCTGGAATCGAACTCGGCAACTCTACAGATCGAAGACGGCTCGGCAGGCGACGACGAAGGCTGACCCACGCGTGATGGTCCGAGAGGTTGTCGCAAGGCTTGCGGCGGACCCGGTAGGTTGCGCTTTGGATCGTTGCGGATGGAGCCGAGGTCAATGCGCGAACCCGCATCTTTGTCGAGAACCCAGAACTGGTGACCGACCCGGGGGATGGCGTTGGTGGGGAGTGCTTGCGGGAAGTGGCTCTCAATGTGTGGCGCCGACCAGGAGCGTGCCATAGCGGTTGTCTGCGAGTTCACCTGGGGGAGGTGTACAATCACCCGCAACGACTCGTTGCAACTTCCGCCTGACCTATCTGATGGAGTATCACATTCGGCAGTATGGGCTGCAGCAAGGCGCGCTCGAAATTCAGTATATCGAGGAGTTCTTCGGAGAATTTCCCCGGCGTAAGACATCCTCCGAGGTCATGCGGCGGTTGGATAATCGCGATCACCAGATTGTGATGGCCGAGACAGCCCTGCCTGATGATCCGGAAACGGTAGTGCCTGTCGCTTTCAAGGTTTCCCACGAGATTCGCCTTGGTGAGGTCGAACCCAAGCTGGCCGACCTGGTGAGTCGCCTGGGCGATTGTGTGGCGTTCGCTGACCGAAAGATTCTCTACAGCTGGATTGGTGGTACCCGGCGTGACTGGCGTGGGCAGGGATTCTTCCGGGCACTGACCGAGCAGCAAGAGGCCTGGGCACACGACAATGGATTCGATGAGGTTGTCGTCAAGACCAAGAATCGCTTCTATGCGATGCGCAGCACGCTCGACCACCTTGAATTCAATGTCATTAAATTGGAGCCACATGCTGAAGATCCCAATGACTCTAAGGTGTATCTGAGTAAACGGTTGGGGCATGAGGTGGTCGACCGGCATCGTAGTCGACGCGCGGTGACTCACGTCGGCTAGGTGGCAGGGCCTTTCAGGTGGGGCGTTGACGCTTGTCTCTTGGTCAACCGAGTTGTGGCGTTGCGAGTAGGACTCCGGCGAGGGACGTAGGCACTATCGTCTCTGTCGTCTGGCGAGGGCGGCGTGGCGGTGGCATTTGACAAGGTGATCGTTCACCATGCCGACGGCTTGCATGAACGCGTAGCAGATTGTGGGCCCGACGAACCCGAAACCTTGGCCCTTCAGTTCTCGACTCATTGCTCGTGATTCAGTGGTTTCTGCTGGAACTTCGGTTGCCTCCGTCCAGTGGTTTTGTCTCGGGCGTCCCTCGACGAATTGCCAGATGTAGGAATCGAAGCTGCCATGCTGCACTTGCGCATCGAGAAATGCGCGAGCATTGCTGATGGTTGACTCAATCTTGCGTCGGTTCCGGACGATCCCTGGGTTCGCGAGAAGTCGCTCGATCTGCCGTTGGTCATAGCGAGCGATGTAAGCTGCGTCGAATCCCGAGAATGCCTCGCGGTAGTGTTCGCGTTTGCGCAGGATGGTGATCCAGGCGAGTCCGGCTTGAGCGCCTTCGAGCAGGAGCATTTCGAAGAGGCGTCGGTCGTCATGTAGTGGCACTCCCCACTCGGTATCGTGATATCGCTGATAGAGCGGATCGGAGCCTGACCACGGGCAGCGGATGACGGGGGCTCTTGTCATCGACGAGCAGCAAGCCGATCCCGGATTTGTTCGACCTCCCGATGAAAGACAAAAAGCGCGTCGGCGGTCTCCTGTTCATCCGTGAAATTGTAGGTCCGTCCGTCTCTTTCCTTGACCGTCAGGGTGTGCTCGAGATAGTCGACCTCATGCTCTTCGATCTGTGAGAGGGGCAGGGAGAACGCGTCGTCGTCCGAGGTTTCGTAGTGTATCCCGTCGAGATCTGCGCGGAGTATGCCTTGGCACGAGCCGAATCGATGCTTGTGGATAACCGTGACTCGTGTATCGAGTCGTATCTGGAGGAAGCGGACATCGACGGAGACGAGTTCCGAACCGAGTTCCACATCCCGGGCAAAACCCTCATGGCCCTCTGCGGACACATTCAATCGATGCATGCCTGCAGGAACGTCTGAGCTTTCTAAAGGGGTAGTGCCCAAGAATTCTCGGTTGAGGAAGACCGATGCTCCGGCGACATCGCTGGTGACCCGGAGGAGTGGTAACGCGACCGGATCGGGTGCCGCAGGGACTGGTTCCGGGTCCGCGAGAGGAGTTGGGTCGGGCTCGGGCTCTGGCTCTGGGGTGCTGGGTTCGGGTTCGGGAACCGGTTCCGGCGCAGGCGCGACGGCCCGGCGCGGTGGGTCCGTGGCGGCGCGTTCGGGTGTTGATTCGCTGAGCCCGGGCATCCACAAGTAGGCAGCGATCCCCCCGGCGACCAGAAGCAGGCCGATGAGAATGACGAGACCTCCTCGTCCGGATCTTTCAGGTTCTGGCTGGTGCTCGAGTATCGACATCCCTATGATGTTAGAGCATGACTCGACTCTTCGTGATCACACTTTTCCTGTTGCCTGCTCTTGCGCTCGGTGCGCAGCAAGAACGCGAGTTGTTTGAAGCCACGCTGACTGTGGGTGAAATGAGTGATAAGCAGGCGGTGGTCGAAACGACCGCCGGCACCTTCGTCATTGATCTATTGGCAGAGGCGGCACCAAATCATGTCGGGTTCTTTCTTCAGCAGGTTGAGGCGGGTGAATATGACGGGACCAGTTTCCATCGGATGATTGCGCGAGGGGTCATCCAAGGCGGCGATCCGATCACCAAGGATCTCGATCGTGCAGATGAGTATGGACGAGGCGGGTTGGGACTGGTAGCGGCGGAACCGAGTGATGAACTCCATACGCGAGGTACGGTTTCTGCGGTGGGGGTGCCCGGGGATCCGACAAGCGACGGTACCCAGTTTCTGATTACGGTCGTCGCCCAGCCAGGATTGGATGGACACCACACGGTGTGGGGCCGCGTTGCTGAAGGGTTGCCTGTGGTGACCAGAATTTCCGAAACGCCGGTAGATGCACAAGGGAGGGCGACTGAACGGGTGGAGATCGTCTCTGTCTCGATTCGGGACTGGACTCCGCCGCCGCTGCCAGCGTTCACCACTGAGACGGTAGCGGAACTCGCGCGGTATCAAGCCGTGCTGGAAACGAGCGGGGGATCGATCACGCTCGAGTTTTTTCCGGATCGTGCCCCTGAGCATGTCAGGAATTTTCTGCGTTTAGCGAATGCGGCCGTCTACGACGGCATGGCGTTTCATCGGATCGCACCGGGTTTCGTCATACAGACAGGCTTTGTTCCGAGCCGGAGCGTGCCACTCAGTGAGGAACAGCGAAGCCTGGTAGTGACCTTGGAGCCGGAATTCAACGACATTCCTCACGTGAAAGGGATTGTCTCGATGGCCCGTGGCGATGACGAGGCAAGTGCGTCCACGTCTTTTTTCATCGTGACGGACACTTCGCCGGAGCTTGATGGTGTCTACACCGTCTTTGGACGCGTAATTGAGGGCATTGAGGCAGTGGAGCGGATCGAAGCGACCCCGGTCGAAGGTGAGACCCCGAACTATCGCGTCGAGCTGAGTCGTGTCCGGCTAGAGGTAATACCGGATTGACGAGGTATGGGCGCGGTACCGACGCATGCACACTCGACGAATGGATTTTCTGATGCGACGTTCGACTGACACGTGTTCTGTGGCCATGCTTTTCATGGCTTTCGCTGTGATCGGGTGTGACGGTGACGAGTCGAGTGGAGGTTTGCCCCCAACGGCGTCGGGGTTTCCAGGAAGGCCGATCACGCTCATTGCTCCAGCAAATCCTGGAGGAGGCTGGGACCAAACAGCGCGACAGGTTCGTCAAGTGTGGACTGAGATGGGCATTCTCGGGGTTCCTGTAGAGGTGGTCAATCGGGGTGGCGCCGGAGGTGCGATCGGATTGGCTGATTTCGTGACGCGACATCGAAATACGCCAAGTACGTTGATGGTCTTTGGCCAAGTGATGTTGGGGGCGATCCGCACGAACGCAAGTGCCGTGTCGCTCGAAGAGACCGTACCGCTGGCTCGCCTGCTGAACGAGTACCAGGTGGTCGCTGTTCCGGCCGCCTCTCCCTATCAGACCATTGAGGAACTTATCGAGGACTTCCGTGACCGTCCGGAAGCGATAAGCTGGGCAGGGGGGTCTGCAGGTGGGATCGACCACATCATGATCGGGCTGATGGCCGAGGCGGCGGGCGTCGATCCGCGCCGGATAAATTACATCGCTCATTCGGGTGGAGGTGAGGCTGCCGTTGCGGTGATGGGAGGCCATGTCGTCGCGGGGGTTTCCGGGCTAGGCGAGTGGGGGGCGCATTTGGGGTCGGATCGCATGCGCGCGCTGGCGGTTTCGTCTCCGGAACGCGTCGGCGAGGGACGAATCCCGACGTTGCGCGAGAGTGGGCTCGACCTTGAGCTCGCCAATTGGCGCGCGATTGCGGCGCCGCCCGAGACTGATGCGGAAACCCGGGCTTGGCTCGTGCACGCGTTGGAGGAGCTTCGCGCGTCGGCTACGTGGCAGGCCATTCTGCAGGCGAATCAATGGGAGGATAGTTTTCTCACCGGTTCTGCCTTTGAACAATTTCTGGTGGATGAAGCTGAAACGACTGACGCCATGCTTCTGGCGATCGGCCTCATCGAGTAACGAGTTTCGTTGCGCCTGATGAAATCCGACCGCCCGCTTGTCGTTGTGCTCGTGGCGTTGAGTGCGGGTTACCTTGCGGCCGTGGGGCTCATCTCGCAGCCGGCCGGTCAGTACGCTGCGGTAGGGCCACGCGCGTTTCCGTTGGTGGTCGGTCTTGGTCTTCTGGTGTGCTCGGCCGCAATCGCGTTTCAAGTGCGCGATGATGAACAACCGGTGCCTGTGGATTGGCACCGCTTCCTGAGCTGTGCCCTGTGGTTTCTCGCCTACCTCGGGCTCTTTGAGACCGTCGGGCATCTAGTGAGTACCGCGGTGTTCATCACCTGCCAAGCGCGGCTTCTCGGGAGCACGGCTTGGAGGCGGAACGTATTCTGCGGCGTGACGGTTTCGGTCGCGATCTATGCGCTCTTGGACCGTTTCTTGGGATTACCCCTTCCACCGGGCTGGCTTGGTTAAGCACCGATGTTCCACCAGTTAATCGATAACTTGATGGCAGGCTTCGGGACGGCCCTCGTCCCCATGAACCTGTTATTTGGTCTCGTTGGGGTCACGCTTGGTACGGCAGTTGGCGTGCTGCCGGGCATTGGTCCTGCGCTCGCGATCTCGATGTTGATGCCGATCACGTTCGGGATGGATCCGGTGTCGGCATTCATCATGTTTGGGGGCATTTACTACGGCGCGATGTACGGCGGATCGACGACGGCCATTCTGGTGAGGATGCCAGGAGAAGCGTCGAGTGTGGTCACTGCGCTTGATGGGTTTCAGATGACCCGTCAGGGGCGCGGGGGGGCGGCGCTGGCGACTGCGGCGATCGGTTCGTTTGTGGCGGGTACCTTCGCAACCGTCATGTTGATGTTGTTGGCACCAGTGCTCGTTCGTGTGGCGCTTGGTTTTGGACCGTCAGAGTACTTTGCCCTGATGGTACTTGCACTGACTGCAGCCATTGGTCTCTCCGGAGAATCGCGGATGCGTGGTGCTTTTGCGGTTCTGCTCGGTCTGGCCTTGGGCACTGTTGGCATTGATCTGCAGACCGGGCAGGCTCGCTTTACGTTTGGCGTTCAGGGGCTTCTCGGTGGTGTGAACGTGGTCATGGTGACCGTTGGATTGTTCGCGGTAGGTGAGGTGTTCTGGTTTGCGGCTGGGAGATACCCTGGTGCTGGAGACCACGCTCGGGTCAGTGAACGGGTTCGATTGACGCGAGAGGAATGGCGGCGTTCGGTGCCGGCCTGGATTCGAGGCACCTTGATTGGTTTTTTCACCGGAATCCTCCCCGGGGCAGGGGCCACGATTGCGAGCTTTCTCTCGTATCACGCGGAGCGACGTCTCTCTCGAGAACCTGATACCTTCGGAAAGGGTGCGATCGAAGGTGTAGCGGGTCCAGAGGCGGCGAACAATGCGAGTGCAGGGGGGAGTCTTGTCCCGCTGTTGGCACTGGGGATCCCGGGTTCTGGGACCACGGCGGTGTTGCTCGCGGCCTTCCAGTTGTATGGGTTACAGCCGGGCCCTCTTCTCTTCGAACAGGCTTCGACGCTCACGTGGGGCTTGATCGCGAGCCTCTATCTGTCGAATGTGCTGCTTGTCGTCCTCAATTTACCGTTGATCGGTTTGTGGGTCCGTCTCCTGCGTGTGCCTCCTCCGCTTCTCTTCTCGACTGTATTGGTCTTTTCCACGTTGGGGATCTATACCGTTAATAACAGCGTTATAGACGTGTGGATCGTTTATGCCCTGGGGGTTCTGGCGTTCTTCATGCGGCGATATCGGTTTCCCGTGGCTCCCACAGTGATGGCGGTGGTGATTGGGCCGTTGTTAGAGCAGGAGTTCAGGAGGGCGCTGGCGATTTCCGGTGGTGATCCCGCTGTGTTGCTAAGCCGCCCTATCTCCGCGACGATCCTGTTCGTGGCTGGTGTGATGGCAGTCAGTCCCTGGTTGCTCAGACGAGCGAGGCGCCACGCGGGATGAGCTATCGGGATGACAGGGGGCGCATGCCGGTGTTGCGGATCGTTGAGGCGGACGGCGTGGACGTCAGATGGGCGAGAAGCCTGGCCGCCGCCTCGGGTTGGCGAGCGTGAGTGGTGATGCCGGCTGAAAATACTGTGATCTTCTGGAGTTCGGTTGGTAGCTCGCCGACATAGCGGATACCGGCGATCGGGAGCAGTTCGCTGACCTGCTGAAACCCGAGCGTGGCGTCTCCCCGTGCGACCACGGCACCGACGCGTTCACTGATGACCCGTGTGCTCTTCGGGGCCAGTGTTTCAGTCAGTTCCAGGCTCGGGAATACTTCGGTCGAGAGGTAGGTGCCGCTGACGCTTGCCGAATAGGCGATTGATTCGGCCTCGAGGAGTGTCCTCCGAAAGGCCTCGACTGTACTGATATCGGGCAGTGGATGGTCGATCGGAACTGCCACGCCAATACCGGATTCCGCAAGATCCACCACGCTGTCGGCTATGACCAATCCAGCCTCCACGAGTCGTTCAAGACCCGTTTGCGAAAGAATCACGACATCGGCAGGTTCACCGCGACGCAGACGGACCGGAATCGAATCCGGCGCGCCGCCCGTCGATGCGCCATATGCCGTGTTGAGCGTGATGTTGGTTGATTCGGAGAAGTCTGGTCCAAGCGCCTGGTAGGCAGCTGAGAAGCCACCAGAACTCATGACGTCGAGTTCCTGGGCTCCCACAGGAGGGTAGGTGAACAGCGCCAGACAGATCGTCAGAGAAACGGTATATCTCAGCATGCGGTGCCTTCTTCGACGCGGTAGTGTCGCGAGCTGTGTATTGTAGTTGGATCGTCGAGCCCGTCGCTGGCCGCGCCGTATCAAACAGGTCGTTCCGGTCGGTTCTCTCGCGCAGATTGCTGTGCAGTGGATGGTGGAAATAGGTCGTGAGGCTTTGCCTGGGGTGTTGATGGTGGCTTGGATGTCCGTGAGGAGTCGCGGCTGGTGTGTTGTTAAGTACACAGCGCACGTGTCTGACACGCCGACGCGGGTTCTGCCGCGTTTCGGCGTTTATTGCCGAGAATGTCTGGTCGCGTTCTTTTATGGTCAGGGACCGTCACGCGTCGATCGTCTGGAGCAAGATGCGGGTGAGTTTCGTGTAGTGTTCGACGGCGGCGCGGAGTTCGTCGATCCGGACGTGTTCTTCTGCCGTATGGGCCACCAGCACCGATCCTGGGCCGAAGAGGAGTGGCTTGCCCCAAGTATTCAGGAAGGGAATGTCGGTGGTAAAGGCACATACGGTGGTCTCGAATCCAGGGACGGTCGTCAGTCTCACTGGCGGTACTTCGACCACATCGTCAATCTCGACCAGTCGTTCCAGCGGTGTAAGTGCGGTTCGAACTTCGCTGGCGTGTCCGACCGTGCGGAAGTTGATCTCGGCGCTCGCATGGGGTGGGATGACGTTGGGAGCGACGCCGCCGTCCAGGAGTGCGACCGTGTAAGTGGTTGTGCCGAGCTCTGGTGCGGATGGTAAGGCGATGGCTCGCAAGGCGACGAGTGCATCGACGAGTTTCTCGATAGCCGAGATTCCTTCTTCGGGGTGTGATGAATGCGCGGCTCGTCCCTGTGCGCGCAGCCGCGCCCGGTATACCCCGCGGGTCGCCGCCGCGAGACAGCTTCCCGTCGGCTCGCCATTGATCAGATAGCGCGAACCTCGCGGTGTCCGGTTCGCAGCGTGGGCGCCATGACTCCCGCGTTCTTCGCCGACGACGAAGAGTGCACCAACCCGGGCCTCGCTTTCTGCGCGTAAACATTCCAGGGCTGCGATCTGGGCAGCGGCAATACCCTTTGCATCGCACGCGCCCCGTCCGTACAAGAGGTCACCCTCGACACGACTCGGAAAGAAGGGCGGTACACAGTCAAGATGCGTTGATAGCACGATCACGGGGCGTTCCGGGCCCGTGTAGAGGTTGACGCGGTCGTTTTCAACCTGCTGGAGGTCGACCGAATGTCCGCGGTCGCGTAGCCATTTCGCGAGCCACTGCGCAACGGGGCCCTCGTGAGGCGTGGTGGAGTCGATGTCGATCAGTGACCTGGCAAGATCGACGACGTCGACGTTAGTCACCGAAGCCATGCTTCGAGCTCAGTCCTTGTGTCAGTCTTGTCGTCGCGGTATTTCACGATGACCGGAGTGGCCAGCGCGAGCCCCCAGTCGCGTCCTTGTTCGGCGGTCACGGCACGGGTTCCTGGTACGACTACCGCTCCCTCTGGGATGACGACCGGTGATCCGTCGGTCGGCGTGATGATCCGTTTGCCCGGCAGGTCGTATACGGGTGTTGATCCCGTGAGTACCGTACCGGCCGCGATGACAGCGCGCGATTTAACAACGGCGCCCTCGTAGATGCCTGTGCTGCCCCCGATGAGCGCGTCGTCCTCGACGATGACCGGCATTGCTCCGACTGGTTCGAGGACGCCGCCGATTTGAGCTCCGGCGCTGACGTGGACCCGGCAGCCGATTTGTGCACAGGATCCAACGAGAGCGTGGGAGTCGATCAGGCTGTCCTCGCCGACATAGGCACCGATATTGATGAACATCGGTGGCATGCAGATGACGCCAGCGCCAACATGGGCTCCATCACGAATTGACGAGCCGCCAGGGACAAGACGGACCCGGGAATCAAGCGCCAACGGTTTGAGTGGGAGGGTGTCCTTGTCAAGGAAGGGCACGCCCGAATCGGATCCAGGAAACGTGGCGATCTCGCCGCACCGGAAGCCGACGAGAATACCTTGTTTTACCCATGCGTTCACTGACCATCCCGTGGCAGAGGACGGGTCGGGAGTCGCCGAGCGGATACGTCCGGATGAAAGTTCTGCTCTGAGCGTGGCGAAGGCCGCGCGGGCTTCGTCGCGGTCTGCGGCGGCGCCTGCTGTATACAAACGTTCAATCACAGTGGCGAGGGAGGACGAGTCTACGTTCATGATGCTCCGTTCAACGGACGGCCAGTAATGGATGTGCGTGACGTCATGGCAATTCAGGCGCGGCGCGGTCGAATTGGTTCAGAACCCGTAGGATTTGCTCCAGTGACTTCGGTTGAGGAGGTACCATCGGGAGCCGGTAATACGGTTCGAGAAGCCCGAGATGAGCCATCGCGGCCTTGACCGGGATGGGGTTGGTCTCGATGAAGTTAATTTGCATGAGTGGCAACAAGCGTGAGTGCCATGTCCGAGCGGTGTCGAAGTCTC
The DNA here is from genome assembly GCA_964591245.1 of uncultured Vicinamibacteraceae bacterium. Classification (GTDB taxonomy): domain Bacteria; phylum Acidobacteriota; class Vicinamibacteria; order Vicinamibacterales; family UBA8438; genus CAZPZZ01. Next base: position 20,654 of record CAZPZZ010000026.1, read on the forward strand.
CATCGCGTGCGGCAGAGACCAGTGCCGCCATCTCCGCGGGCATTTCGTTCGATACTACTGAGATCACCCCGGTACCACCAATGGAGATCAGGGGAACCGTAAAGAGATCGTCCCCGGAGAGGACGCTAAAGTCGTCCGGCATGGCGCGACACACTTCGCACATCTGGGCCATGTCCCCAGACGCCTCCTTCACCCCCACGATGTTTGGCAGTTCGGAAAGCCGGCCTAGTGTTTCTACGTCCACGTTACAGCCCGTACGTCCAGGTACGTTGTAGACAATGATTGGCAGTGGTGTGTTGTCGCAGAGGCGCTGGTAATGCTGGTAGATCCCGTCTGGCGTCGGCCGGTTGTAATAGGGTGTTACTGAAAGCACGCCATCGGCGCCGGCCCGTTCCATCTCTTTCACCAGTTCGATCACACCCGCGGTGTCGTATCCTCCCGCGCCGGCTAACACGGGGACTTGAGAGTCGGCGGTTTCCACGACGAGCTCGACCACGCGCCGTTGCTCGTGGCGAGACAGCGTCGGACTTTCGCCGGTGGTCCCGCATGGTGCCAGAAAATGGACACCGGCATCGACCTGGCGTTTTGTCAGGCGCCGCACGGTTGTATCGTCCACCGCGCCATCGGCCGTGAACGGCGTCACGAGCGCTGTGCCACAGCCCGACCAACGAGAGGACACTCCTCCGTCTCGAGTTCTCATCTTAGCCCCAGCACGTCGCGCATCGAGAACCATCCTTTACGGCCGTGGACCCATTTCGCGGCTTCGAGTGCTCCCCGTGCAAATGTTGCCCGGTCACGTGTCGCGTGAGTCAGTGTGATCGACTCAACCGGGCCGTCGAAGCCGACGCTATGGGTGCCTGGTGCCGAACCGGCACGCGTCGAGGCCATGTCGATCTTGTGTTTGTACCCTGTGTTGATGACCGCCTGCTCGAGAGCTAACGCTGTACCGGAGGGTGCGTCGATCTTGGCGGAGTGGTGAATTTCGTGAATCCAGGCGCCAAATTCCGGTCGTTGGTCGAAGAGTTCGGCGGCCCGCTCGGTCAAGGCGAGAAACAAGTTGACTCCGAGCGAGAAGTTGGCGGCGGCGACTACACCAATTCCCGCGTCTTCTGCCAGTGCGCGCATCGAGGCTTCACCGTGCTGCCACCCAGTGGTTCCGACGACCAAATTTATTCGATGATGCGCGAGTCGGGGAAGGTTGTCAGAGACCGCGTCGGCCGTGGAGAAATCGATGGCCACGTCGACATCGTGCAATCGCTCGGCCGTGAGCCCTGTACCGCCCGCATTGTTGTCGATGTCGAGGCGATCCGTGACCGTACAGTTGTAGGACGCGCTGAGCTGGTCGACCAGCTTTCCCATACGCCCATAGCCAATCAGTAATAGACGCATAGTGACTACTCACCGGGTTGCGTGGCGCGGATCACCTTGCGGATGATGGCCACCGCCTTGCGGGCGTCTTCCTCGTTGTCGAACGTGATCGTTGACGAAAAGCGATCGTCAACAACCCCCGCTTCATGATCCGAGACGCCGAGACCGGCCCAGGCGATGGCGTTGGCGATCGCATAGCCGAGTCCCGGGCGATTTTCGCCCTGTAGCAGCAGAGTCGTCTGAGGTGAGAGGCTGAAGCCCGCCGCCTGAACGATCATTGCGGCACGTTGGCCCTTGCCCGGGTAGACCTCGATAATGTTCCGCCGAGCGGTGCGCGTGGCGGCTCTGACACGAACGACTTTCAGATCGGCCCCGTGCTGGGCGAGCGGTTCGAGCGCACGGGCCAGTGCACCTGGTTGGCGTGGCACCTCTGTGCGCCAGAGCCCGATCTGCGTGATGGTGATATTCATGGGTGGTGCCGTGACCCGCTTCAGCAAAGCCTCGCTTGGCGGTGATTATAATCCGGGACGGCGATGCGGGCCGGTGACGATTACCGTATCTGTATCTTCCCGGAGTATTCAGATGAGAAACCGACCGTCGACGATGAGGGTTATTGAGACAGGGGCGCCTGGGGTGGATGATGGGCTTCTGCTTGGTGAACGACCGGTTCCCGAGCCGGCTGCAGGTGAGTTGCTGATCCGTGTGGCCGCCGCAGGGGTCAATCGTGCGGACATCATGCAGCGTCGTGGGAATTACCCACCCCCGCCGGGTGTGTCGGATATTCTGGGATTGGAGGTGTCTGGACACGTCGCGGAGGTCGGCACAGATGTGAGTGGATGGGACGTCGGTGACCCGGTGTGCGCGTTGCTGGCCGGGGGGGGCTATGCCGAGTACTGCGCGGTGCCAGCGCCCCAATGTCTTGCTCCGCCGACTGGCGTCGACCTTCTGGAAGCGGCGGCGTTGCCGGAAGCCACGATGACCGTCTGGACCAATGTGTTCGATCGCGGGCGCTTGACGGCGGGAGAAACCTTGCTGGTGCATGGAGGGTCGAGCGGTATCGGCACGATGACTATCCAGCTGGCGTCCACGTTGGGCGCCCGTGTCTTCGCGACAGCGGGGTCGGCCACTAAGTGTGCCGCGTGTGAGGAACTCGGTGCTGAACGGGCGTTCAACTACAAGGAGATTGATTTTGTGGCGGCGGCACGGGAGGCAGCGCCCGCTGGGGTCGATGTCATCCTCGATATGGTGGGCCAGCAGTATTTCCAGCGGAATCTCGAACTGCTCAATGTCGAGGGACGACTCGTAGTGATCGCATTTATGAGTGGTTTCAAGAGTGAGATCAACCTCGCGACGCTGATGACCAAACGTCTGACCCTTACGGGTTCCACCCTGCGCGCTCGGAGTGTCGAGCAGAAAGGGAAGGTCGTGGACGCTGTCAAGACCCACGTCTGGCCGCTCATCGAAGGCGGACGTGTACGTCCTGTGGTCTGCGAGCAGTTTCCGTTGGGGGAGGCGGCAGAGGCACATCGGTTCATGGAGGCCAGCACCCACGTTGGTAAGCTTCTGCTCGTCTGCAGTTAGTCCGTCGTCAGAGCCGGCGAACTGGCGTGTTCCGAAGCGAAACGGAGAAGTCAGTGGTGATGCAGCACCCTCGCAGTATACTGGCTGGCCAAGACGCCCACGGGAGGGCCTGAAGATGGTACGTACCCAGAAAATTGGTCGTAATGATCCCTGTCGATGCGGAAGCGGAAAGAAGTACAAGCACTGTTGCGCTCGTAAAGAGAGCCAACTCAGCCCGACGGCTTGGATAGCGATTGTCGGCGTTGGGCTCGCGGCATTGGCTGCAATCTTGTTCAGCTTTACGACCGACACCCCGCTGACTAGTGTCAATTGTCCGCCGGGGCAGGTTTGGTCAATTGACCACGGGCATTGTCACTAGGTGTATCGGCGATTTCCATGGAGTACGTGTCACTAGGCGATACTGGCGTCAAGGTATCTCGGCTCTGTCTCGGGATGATGACGTATGGCTCTCCCGCTTGGCGGGACTGGGTCTTGCCGGAAGCAGAGGGGTGTCGCTTCGTTCGCCAGGCCCTGGATCACGGCATCAACTTCTTTGACACGGCCGACATGTACTCGCGGGGAGCAAGCGAAGAGATCCTCGGGCGGGCGATCAAGCAGTCTGTGTCTCGTGATCAGGTGGTGGTAGCCACGAAAGTGTACTTTCCTATGGGTGATGGGCCCAACGATCGTGGGCTCTCCCGAAAGCACATATTCGACGCGATCGATGCCTCGCTTTCACGGTTGGGTTTCGATTACGTCGATCTGTACCAAATTCACCGCTACGATCCGGAGACTCCGCTCGAAGAGACACTTAATGCACTCAATGATCTGGTGCAGGCTGGCAAGGTGCGATATCTCGGCGCCTCCAGCATGTATGCCTGGCAATTCGCACGGGCACTGCACACGGCCGACCGGCACGGGTGGGCCAGGTTCGTCACCATGCAGAACCACTACAACCTCGTCTATCGCGAGGAAGAGCGTGAAATGCTCCCGTTGTGTCGCGCCGAGGGCGTTGGGGTGATACCGTGGAGCCCACTCGCCCGCGGCTTCCTGGCTGGAACGCGCAAATCCGAAGCTGAGGCCTGGGGGACTACGAACAGGGCCAAGACTGACGACTTTGCCCGACGGCTCTATTTTGGCCAGGGTGATTTTGACATCGTCGAACGTGTGAAAGAGCTCGCGCGGCGGCGCGACGCTACTCCTGCCCAGATCGCTCTTGCGTGGCTGGTGCAGCAACCGGGGATCGCGGCACCGATCGTCGGTGTTTCGAAATCTGAACAGCTCGACCAGTTAGTCGCTGCGTTGGATATCACGCTGGATGACGATGAGTGCGCGTTGCTTGAGGACCTCTACATTCCACATCCCGTGCTCGGCCATGCCTGAGAGGCCGTTCGAGTTCGACAGCGCATGCTGTTGAAATAATTCAAAAATTTCTGGTGTCTGGTTCTTAAGAGGAAAGAGTCGGTCACGCCTGTGGTGTCCTTGGAGAGGTTCGACCATCGCAGAGCCGGGCCTCGGCGATGGCGAACGCGACGGTGGTCCGGCCGGGTCGTCCGGTTTCGCGCTGCAGTTCGTCGATGAGTGGTTGCTCTATTGCCTCTAGGTCCACCTGCTGCCGAGCTGCGTCGATGTCATCAGGGGTGGCATGCGTGAAGCAAAGCGGACAGGCTGGGAGATTGTCCCCGGCGATGCGTACCGGTGGTCCATATGTTCGGCACACTACGGGACGCCAGGAATAGACGAGGCAGGCGCCGCTCTCGGGGTCAAGGGCGGGGCAAGGAGCATCCGGGAAAAGATCGTAGTGCTGACGTTCCTCGGTTTCGTCAAGAAACGTTCCTGTGCGGTGTGAGGGAAATGCGTCGGCCTGGATCTGCGTGGCCGCTGCGGCGCGTTGGCGGACAGCGGTTGCGGTCTCTGGTTCTGTCTTGACCAGTTGCTGAAGTCCCTGTTGGAGCCGCCAGGCGTCGAGGCGCGTGATGGCGAAGGGACCGAAACAGCAAGGCGTGCAGCCCGCGTGACAGGTCAGGTGGTCACGCGCGATGCTCTTGGCTGCAGCCGAGGCTGCGTCGACGATCTGGAGGAGCTGTTGGTCTTGCTCGCCGCGGGACACATGATCAGTCTATCAGTGGGTTCCGATGAGAACCATGCACCGTAGTGACGGGGCTTTGTGTAAGAATGGCGTTTTCGAATCTCGACTGTGGTGTAGTAATGGGAGTTCTTGTGTCGCGTGCTTTTGACGCAGAGCTGCGGTTCCTCTTCGCGGCTCGGGTGCATGCGATCAAGATGTATCGGGCGGACATGAGTGACAAGGCCCGGAAACGCCAGAGCCCGCAGGTTTGGTGTCTGTCGTCAAAGGGCGTAGCTGTCTGGTCTCGCCGTTTGCCTGTCGTGTTGACCAGGCAGTGGCGGTGAACGAGAGGCGTTCATCAACGTGGGTCGGCTGTGGCTCACTGTGGTGGGGTCAGAGCAGGGGAGACAGGGACAGGAACGATGAGACGGATAGGTTTAGTGATCGCTCTTATGACAGCACTGGTTGCGGGTAGCGCGCTGGGACAGGCGCAGGGTGGGGTAAGCGGCGATTGGGAGATGCGGCTGCATACGCAAACCGGAATTACCACTTGGCAGGCTCAGTTTGAGCAAGCTGGCGACCAGCTCGGAGGCGAGATCGACCTCGGCGACAACGAAGTGCTGTCTGTGGATGGGACCGTCGAGGGCGCCACGTTGAAGTTTGTTATCGTCGTGCCTGACCTTGATGGCGATCAGCCGATCAACTTTGAAGGTGAGTTGACCGGCGACACGATCCAGGGCACCGATGGGAGCTTTAGCTGGTATGGCACGGGGAACTGGGACGCCACGCGGAAGTAACAAGTTTTTGAGGTTTTCAGTGTTGGGTGTTGGTGCAATCGTGTTGTTGGATGCGTCGCTCCGTGGCGTCTCCGGCATCAGGCGGCGCCCGACGAGGTCGCGCTTCACGTATGGGAACGGATGACACCATGAAAATGAAGAATCACCGGTTCTGTGTCGTAGCGATGGTATGTGCGGCTGCCCTCGTTTGGGTGACTGCGCCGGGACTTGCTCAAGAGCGAGACATCAGTGGCGCGGTTGTCAGCTCGGACGGGCCGGAAGTAGGAGTGTGGGTCATTGCCGAAACGACCGACCTGCCGACGAAGTTCATCAGGAGCGTGGTTACTACTGAGGATGGTCGCTATCTCATTCCTGATCTGCCGGATGCGACCTACAAGGTGTGGGTACGAGGCTATGGGCTCGTTGACTCCGCCGGGGTCATGGCGGAACCGGGTGGCACGCTCGATCTCGAGGCGGTGGTGGCGCCCACGGCCGCTGATGCTGCAAAGATCTACCCCGCAAACTACTGGTACTCGTTGCTAGAGCCGCCGACCCCTGACGAGTTTCCAGGCACGGGCGAGGCTGGGAACGGTATTGCGACGACCCTGCAGCACCAGGACCAGTGGATTGATGTTCAGAAACAGGGCTGCATGCTCTGTCATCAGCTGGGGAACCGTATCATTCGGGAGATCGACAACCTTGGCCAATTCGATTCCAGCCTTGCCGCGTGGGACCATCGTGTCCAGATGGGGCAGCGCGGGTCTCAGATGACCAACGTCATGAATCGGTTTGGCCGCCAGCGAGGATTACGGATGTTCGCCGAATGGAGTGACCGGATCGCGGCCGGTACCGTCCCGGAGACCCCACCTCGCCCACAAGGTACTGAACGCAATGTGGTCGTCTCGATCTGGGAGTGGGGTACCGAGATCGACTATATCCACGACGAAATCGTCACGGACAAGCGCAATCCGAGGGTCAATGCGAACGGCCCGGTCTACGGCGTCAATATTTCGAACGACGAGTTGGCCATTCTTGATCCGGTAACCAGCCAGGCGTCGAACCTTGAGGTGCCGTTGCGCGTGGATCCGAATACGGTGCCAGGGATGATTGCGCGCTCCATGCCGGCGCCGTCCAGGTTCTTCGGCGATGAGTTGATCTGGAATGATCCCGCAAACCCGCACAATCCGATGATGGACCAGAAGGGGCGCGTGTGGATGACCTCCGCCATCCGGTACCGCGCCAATCCAGATTACTGCCGGGACGGGTCAGACAATGCGTATGCACAGTATTTTCCGCTCGATAATGGGTTCCGGTCGGCTGTGTATTATGACCCTGAAGCGGAAGAGTTTGTGATGGTTGATACCTGTTTCGGTACCCACCATTTGCAGTTTGCCGAAGATGAGAGCAATACGCTGTATTTCAGTGGTGGAGGACAGGTCATCGGTTGGTTGGATACGGCGATCTGGGACGAGACGGGTGACGAGGTCGCAGCACAGGGGTGGTGCCCGACGGTGCTCGATACGAATGGTGATGGGGTGATTACAAAGCCCTGGAACGAGCCGCCCCGGCGCGGTGAGCCGGACTCTCGAGATCCGCAACTGGATACCCGCGTGGTGATCGGCAGTTACGGCGTGATCGGTGATCCCACCGATCACAAGGCTGTGTGGATCAGTTCGAATCGATTCCCTGGACGTCTGGCCCGTTTGCATGTGGGAAACAATCCGCCAGAGACCTGTGTCACCGAAATGTATGAGGTGCCGTCGGTGCTTGATCCCAATGTGCCGAAGGAGAAAACTGGTTTCGGAGCTCGTGGCATTGACATCGATCGTCAGGGTGTCATCTGGACCGCATTATCCGGGAGTAGTCATTTCGCGAGCTTCGATCGATCACAGTGTTCAGTCCATGGCGGGCCGGCGACGGCCGAGGGGCGGCATTGCGTGGATGGATGGACGTTGTATCCGACGCCCGGGCCAGTTGTGCCTGGGACGGATCCTCCGGTGCGTGCCGACTATCACTACTACAACTGGGTGGATCAGTGGAACACGCTTGGGTTAGGGGTCGACGTGCCGATCGCCACTGGTTCAAATTCAGATTCTTTGCTGGCTCTCGATCCTGAGACGTCGGAGTGGACGGTCTTACGGGTACCGTACCCTCAGGGATTTTTCACGCGAGGGTTAGATGGTCGTATCGATGATCCGGACGCGGGCTGGAAAGGGCGTGGGGTCTGGGCGACGTACGGGGAAGCGGCAACCTGGCACATTGAAGGTGGTCAGGGCGTGAAGCCCGGGATCGTGAAGTTTCAGGTACGGCCTGACCCGCTCGCGAACTAGGTTCGGGGGCTGCCGAAGAGGAACGAGCTCGATGTAGCGCACCGCACACGGTGGATTCGACCACCTGCTTTGACGTTGCAACCAGGCTGCCGACGAGCGCCCGCCGGGTATGGTGAATGCGTGATTTTGGCCTGTGGATATATCCAGATGTGGTGTCGTTGACGGCCGTGTTCGGGGGCGGATGACTCAGTGTTGCTGGCAGTCTTTCGGTAATCCACCTTGACGCAGCGAAGCGGCGCGGAGAAACTGTAGCGCATCATGGATGCGCGGCAAGGCTGCCTGCGGCTCGAATTGGGCGCTGTGCAGCGCTCGTGTCAGCGCCAGGTCGTATGTGCAAAGGGGTTGGAAGCTTAGCCCCCTCCCAATAGAGACTAAGGAGTTTCATGGCCGTTCAACCCACACGCACCATCGACTTCGACCGGGCCAACGAGGTGGTCCAGCGTTTCCAGAAGGAGTCGACCAAGTGGCTCTATGGTCTCGATGACGCTGCTCGCATCCTCTCGTGGGCGTTCTTCACGCTGTTGCCGTATACCGATAAGCTGAGCCAGAGCAAGCTGCTCAGGCAACCCCATGTCATGTTTCGCGGCCCGACTGGTACGGGCAAGACTGACCTTGTCAGTGCCTGTGCCATGGCGATTGACGCTAAGTTTGAGCGGATCCAGGGACTTCCGACGTATATGCCGGAAGACATACTCGGATACGAGACGATCGTTGAGCAAAAGGACGGCTCGCGGAAGCTCGTTTTCAAGCCGGGGAAGTTGATGGCGCACATCGTGCTCATCGACGAGGATAACCGTTTGTCAGGGAAGACGAAGGCTGCTGTCCTCGAGGGGATGGAGGAGAGTTCGGCTACCTTGAGTTCGGACTACGGGAATCTGGCCGAAGGCAAGATGTTGCCACTGTTTCCGCTCTCTGGCGATTTCAGTGACATCACTGGGCCGCGGTTCTTCATGGTCATTTGCACCGAGAACATCTTCGGTGAAGAAGAGGGAACCTTTGCCAACCCGGTGGCACAGCTCGACCGGACTACGATCTCCATCAATATGATGGATCCCGAAAAAGAAGAGGACGAATACAACATCACCGCGGGCAATGTGGTGGGTCGAAAGGTGGAGAAGCTCACCGATCTGTATGAGGTTCTCGATATCGCGCGCTATATCTACGACAACGTCAAGATGTCGGAATATGGCGCGCAATATAAGGTGCGGCTTATCCGGAATACGCGCCCCCATCGAGTGCAGGGGCGCGCCGCGCGGGCCGTCAAGGAGTACATCCGAGTAGGGATCTCGCCCCGCGTCCACTTCCACCTCGAGGCGGTTGCCCGGACGTTCGCGTTTTTCAATGGTGACTTGCAGGTGACCCCGGATCACATTAAGGCGGTAGCGGGTCCTGTCCTGGCTCACCGGCTCGTGCTCCGGGAAGGTATGGAGTTCTCTGTCGACAAGGACGAGCTTCTCCAGCAAATCGTGCAGGACATGGAGGTCCCGCCTTGGAAGTAGAGGAGGTCTATGCTCGCTTCCGTGATATCAAGCATGGGATCCGGTCGCGAAAGCCCTCTACAAGTATCCATTTCGGCGAGCACAAGAGCGGGTTCAAGGGCGCTGGCTACGACATTGTCGGCGTTGACCAGTGGCGTCCTGGCCAACCGTTGAAGGACGTGGCCTGGAGTCTGAGTATGCGCACCTATCCGGAAAAGCTGTTCCGGATCGAGCGCATGGAGCCCAAGGAACTCCGGACGCTGATTGTGTGCGATCTGTCCTACTCCACGTTGTTCCAGGTGGAACGGGAATCGACCAAAGCGCTGCTGATGCTCGATCTTCTGGGGAATATTGGGTTGACGCGTGCGAACGTTCGTGATCCGGTGGGTTTACTCGGCTATTCGGACCGGATCGAGTTGTATATGCGGCCGAAGCTCGGGACCTCGCAGGTCTTCCACATGGCCCACAAGATCTTCGAGAAGCTGGAGTTGGAGCGGGAGTTCCCCAACCGGCGTTCGGCGAAACTCGAAGTGGCGATGGACTTCATGCTGGCGCGCTTGAAGATGCGCCACTCGATCATCGTGCTGACCGATCTCGTTGACTGGGTCAATGATCACGAGTCCATAGATTTCAAACGGCTCGGCACACTGGCCGCGAAGCACGATATGATCGTCATCATCCTGGACGACCCGAATGAGTTTCAGGTCAAGAGCCGTCTGGGGTATATCCGGATCTCTGACATGGAAACGGGCAAGCAGACTGTCATCTCTGCCCGTAAGGCGCGCGCGATCAGACAGGGGATCGAAGAGTCACGAGAGTCGCTGCAGTACAAGTTAAAGTATCAGGCTGGTATCGATTCCGTAGTGCTGACGCCAGACAACCATATCGAGGAGCTGCCGAAGTTCCTGATCTCTCGCACCGCTCGCTGATTGATTGGCGAGGGTGTTCGCCGGTAAACATGACCCGACTATCTACTATCGTCGTCCTCAGCCTTTTGTTGTTCGGCTCTGAGATCGTCGTCTCAGTCCAGGAAATGCCTCCGGAAATGGGGGCGCTGGGCCCGGTAAGCGTGGAGACACTGGAGCTTGAGCCGACCGTCGTCAAGACCGGAGATCTGATAACGCAGCGTTACCGGCTGCGTTACCCGGACCTGATATCGGAAGGGCAGGAGATCATCGTTCTCGAAGACCGGGTGGCGCCAGAGGCTTTGCCTGTACACCCTTTCGAGGCCGTCTCCCTCACGGTGGAGAAGGGCCGCGTCGATGATGAGCACATCTGGGATTTTATCTACGGGTTCAGGCTTGTGGATCCAAATAAGATGACCTATGCGCTCCCGAATTTTAGCTTTTACTACTTGATTCGGGATCTCGGCGAGAATATCGAAGACGCTGAGGTGCAGCAGATCGATGGTGGTCAAGGGTTGGTTCGCTACATCACGTCGATCACCGACGAACCGTTGTTGGACATCCGCGACACTATCGAGTTGGGTACTTTCGCGGGGCGAGCGACGGTTTTCCGTACACTCGCGTGGTCAGTGGCTCCGCTACCGTTACTCGCTTGGCTTGTGTTGCTGGTGCGCTCAGCTCGGAAGCCCAAGATAGTCTCGCTTGAAAAGCAGCAGGAGGCTGACGAACTGGCCCGGATCGAGGCGCAGATTCCTGTTCCTCCGTCCATCTGGGAGGCCAGGCGTGCGGTGAATCGCGAGGTGTCGCTTTTACGGAGATTGCCGGCTGACGCCGCCGCCGAACACCGGTTGGCCCTCGAGCGAGATCTGGTCCTGGTGCTGCGCGATTATCTGAGAGCTGACTTGCCAGACCTACACCCCGGAGACACCGCGATCGACATGCAGCAGTATGTCGAGGGTCTTGAAGATGGGGACCGGAAAGAGTCACTTCGTGTGCTCGCTGGCCGGCTTGTCGTGTACCAACAGGCATTGGAAGTTGGGGAGCCGAGTCAGCTCGGGCAGCCTGCAGATGAGGCCCAGATGCTTGCGGTAGCACTCTCGCAGTTGCGACCGCATGTGCGTATGCTTAACAGTCTCAAACGATTGGTAGGGGCGTGATGCTATGTTGATGCCTTGGCCCGAGCTCGTCGCGTTTCTCGATGGCGGTATTCGAGAACTTATCGATACTGATTTTGCCCAGATCCGGTACGGCGATGTGGGCATGGCGATCGTGCTTGCCATTGTTGTGGCCGTAGCATTGTTCGCGACGTTGCTACGGCTTGGCGTGGCTCGAAAGCGGCATGCGCGTCAGCACTCAGGGCACGAAATCGATGTTGCTCATAGTAAGCGGCTACGAGTCCGCTTGCTACACACCGCACCCAAGGCGCTCCTAGCCGGAGCCCTGGCGATGCTTATCTTCTCGGTGGCCGATCCGTTTCTGACGGCAACGGAAGAGGTGAGCGGGTACGTGGAATCACGCGTGAGAATTGACCTGGTGGATACGTCAGGTTCGATGGCTTGGGAGTTCCCGGATACGAACAAGTCGAAGGCCGAGGTGGCTCGTGACGCGCATCTTGCATTCCTCGAGATGCGCCGGGAGAAGAACGACCGGGTGTCGTTGTGGCTGTTTTCCACGTATCCATACATGGTGGACGACTTCGTCATGGACGACGAACTCTATTACTACCAGGTCTGGGACGCGCCCTATGTCATGACCCAACGGCTGGACAAGGCCATGGTTGTGCCGCGCGACAAGGTACGGATTATTCCTGCTGAGGGAGATACCAACATCATCCGACCGCTTCAGGACATCGTGAAGCATTTCGACCGAGATGAAGCGACTGTCGGCCGTGGGGCCAACCAGAACAGGGCGGTTCTGATCATCACCGACGCGGCCGTTGATGAATTTCCAGACAGCGAGTTCGCCGAGATGAATAAGCGGAACATTGTTCCTTATCTCATCTATATCAATACCAGTGACGCTCGCACGGCGAGTTTTCTCCACCCGACGGTGCCGCAGCTTGTCGAACAGATTCAAGAGTATGGGGGAGACTATTTCGACGTGACTGACGAGGATAGCCTGGCCCGGGCCTACCAGGCGATTGACGAGCGTGAAGCCGTCAGGATGGAACTGAAGCACCGGGCCCTCAAGGTACCTATCTATTCCCGGTTTCTCTTGGTGGCAATGGGGCTTCTTGTCGTCGGGATTCCGGTCGGTTTCGTGTCCGAGCTGCTCTGGGGAACATCCCCGTGAGGAGTGACATCGCTGCGGTTATCTCCACACGGCTTGCGTAGGGGCATTATTTTATGCGACTCACAGATTTACTCGATAGAGACAATTCGTTCAGGTATCTCGTCGGCTTGATCCTTTCTCTCGTGTTCTTCTTCGCGGTGTGGATGCCGTCCAGAAGCTTGTCAGCGTTCTATGCCAACCTGGAGGGCTTGAGCGTGAGCGTCGAGCGTGCGGATTACGAGACGGCCGAGATGCAACTCGATGAGGTCACGGCTTTCTACGAGGCGAGTCGGCTGTGGGGCATGCAGCGGTTCGTTGATTCGTATCTCTTCCAAGACGCGTTTCTCCAGCAGGCTTCGTACAGCTACCTTGTTGGCGACTTTCAGAACGTTGTCGAGGATTTGTCTGACGAAGTCGATGATCCACGTGCATCCCATCTCCTGGGGAGTGCCAAGTTCATGCTGGCAAGGCAGCGTTATCGGGCCATTGACCCCGAGAATCCAGACGCCCAGAGGATGAAGGAAGCCATCATCCTCGAGGTTATGGAGACGGTAAATGCCGACTATGAACGGGCGTTACGCAGTGACCTGACGGAGCGGTTTGACTACAAGTGGAATTACGATTTGACGAGCAATCCCGAGGCGGTGCGTCGTGCGTTGGAAGCGCCGCGTGAGATCGAACCACCCGAGCTGGAGCAGATGAAAGGCGAGGGAACACCAGTCCGCCGACGTCGGGGTTGATCTGTGTCTCCACAGCTTTGGCGGGCATGGCCCGCCGGGTCTGCGTAGTACGATCGTAGGATATACACGCGAGTCATGAACCTCATCAGCAGCCTGTTCCGGGAGAGCGTTGAGTTTGGCGCGCCCGAGTATTTGGCCATTGTCCCCATCGCTGGCTTATTGCTGGTGTTCGGTCTATTGGTGTTTGCGGTACGTCTGCAGCTCAGGCCAGCGCACACCGAGGGGTCGAACTACCCGTTCTTCGGCCATATCAAGTTCTGGTTTTTTGCCATCATGGCCTTGATGTTGGTGGCCGTAGCGGCCGCGCGCCCGTTCTGGGTGTACGGTGGGTCCAGCTTTAAGCGTGGCGATGTGGATGTCGTTGTGGCGATAGACGCGTCGGCATCGATGTGGGTGAAAGATCTCGGCCCGTCTCGGCTTAACTTGGCGGTACGGGAAGCATTGAGCCTGTATACGCAAGACATTCTCACGCCAGGCGACCGCACTGCCGTGTATGTGTGGGGCACGACCACGCTTCGTCGTGCCCACATGTCCTCGAACGCCGAGCGATTTGTCGAGGAGGTCGGTCGGATCGCGCCGCCTCCGAACCTGACGGGCGATGCGTTCCCGTGGGACAGTGACATTGCGACGGCGTTTGAGTCGATCTATCTGTCGCTGGACAACCAGGACCGCTTCGAGTCGGGTGAGGACGATTGGACGCCAGAGGAACGGACTGACCGGCTCGTACTGCTGTTCACCGACGGAGACTTCCTGATCGACGGCGAACAGATGAGCCGCCTGGATGTCGCGTTAGGCGAGTTCAGGCGGCGAGGTCTCACCATCTATCCCGTGGCGATTGCCAGTCGTACGGGGGTCAGAGTCGACTCCGTCCTGCAAGACTACGTGCGGGGCGTCGACTACGACGAAACTCTAGAGGCCGATCTCGAGGGGCAACGTACACGGCTCGGGCTCGACGGTATCTCGATGGTTGTACAACGAACTGACGGCCGATCCGTGATCGTCGACAGCCCGCAAATTACGTCAGCTACCTTTCTTAGGAATGTCGTTGATTCCCACCGAAGCGTCTCGTTTCAGCTCATTCCCGCCGAAGATCAGCAGGAAGTCTGGCAATGGGTCGTCATGCTTGCGATTATCGTACTCGTCGTCGCGATGCTCGTGTACTGAGCTCCGCTCGGGTATGTGCACCGGGAGCATAGTCCCCCTAGAATCGCGACGCACGTAGCCACGTATCGGAACGCAGCCAACTCTTGGCCAAATCGTCATCCACGGTACTGTCGGTGCGGCCCTGCGCCTCGATGGCTGTTTTCAGTCCGAATAGCGACCAGCCATTGTGTTGGTGGTCGGCAAGTTCGTCGCGGTAGACCTGTTCTGCCTCCGAGTAACGTTCCATTTCCAGCAGTATCGCGCCCAGCCAGTGCCGCGCCGCGAACGGCAAGGGCTCAGGTTCGTCATACATCAGAGAGTCTTCGAGCTCGACCGCCTGCTTGAAGGAGGCGATGGCGTCCTCGAACTCACCAGCCTCCCGGTGTAACTCGCCTTTGAGAATGGCGGCTACGGTGCCGAGCAGGCTCTCGGCGGAGTGGAAACGCATCTGCGCCTCAGATGTGGCCGCGGTTTCCGTGACCCGGTCCAAATACACCTTCGCGAAGTCGGCGCTGCCTTCGCGTAGATACGCATACCCGTGCGCGAAGTCCCACAGCCCTCCCTCGACGTCGCCCTCCGGGCGGTCGGTCACGTCGAGCACCTCGTCGAATCGTCCGAAGCGCAGCAAGGTAAGCGCGTGGAACACACTGTTGCCAGTCAGCTTGTGATAGTCCTTACCGGCCTGAATGGCCACGGCGCCCTGTCCATCCATTGATGCCGCGAAAAGCAGCATATGCAGATTGTGTTGCGGATAGATCGCGATGCCGCTGCCGAACGCTGCTTTCTGGTCTGAGTGCCAGGCGCGCGTGTTCGACCGGACGCCGTCGGCCCACCGGCCAACCTCGTTCCAGGTATGAGATGGCATGTGATTGATGTGGCTGGCCCCGGGGACTGCGCTTCCCAGGTGCTCCGCACAGGCCTCCGCCTTGTCCGGACGGCTCGTTGATTCGGTCGCGTGAATGTAGAGGTGGCACGCGCCTGGATGTTTGATGTCACGCTCCAGCACGCCTTCGAGCACCGCGTGAAGCCGTTGCACGCGCGGATCGTTGAGATCCCTGGTGCCACGGCGTGGTTCGAGCAGAAAGAGAGCGTCTCCGAAGAGTGTGGCCGCATCGAGGTCATCGGGATACAGTTCGGTCAGCACCTGCATTGCTTCGGCATAGGCTTCGTCCTGTTCTCGCCGTGCGTCGACCTCGAAGTTCTCGACGTAACGTACCGAGAGCGCGTCGATATACGCACGTTCCTTGGCAGAGGCATGTACCTCCGATAGCCGGCGGGCCTCTTGTACCGCGGCGTAGGCGTGTGGGGCTTCTGGGGGTCGCATGGGACCGTTGAGATAGGAGCCCCATGCCCAGGCCTCGCCCCAGTAGCAGATCGCGCAGTTCGGATCCCGCTTCCAGGCCTCACGGAAGGATCGGACGGCATCGACCTTGGCGAAGGAATACATCAGCTGCATCCCCTGGTTGAAGAACCGCTGTGTTTCTTCGTTTTCTGAGGAAATGTCGAACGTGTATGGGCCGAGTACTTCGAGGTAGAAGGGAATCGGCTCGCGATAGGGCTCAGGTAGTTCGGCAGAGTCCTGTGCGAGGGTGGTCCCCGCGGTGAACAGGGCAGTCGCCGTGAGCAGCCATACACTCAAAATTGTAGATTTATGCATGCTGTCGAATCTCCTCCAGCTTCATCCTATACGGTGAACTGTGAATCAGATGCGGCGGAGGTCTTGAATGATCCCGCCGGTCTGGTGACGAAAGGCGATCGTGTTTCTGTCGAAAAAAATGTTGCGCGTAGCCAAGTTGCGGTGTGAGCGATATCTCATTCAGATATTGATCTCGGGAACGTCGCCGTTGGTGATCAATTCAGGTTCCGTGGCTTCGCGGATCTCTGCGACGGAGGTTCCTGGCGCTCGTTCGAGCAGGTGGAGCCCATCGGGGGAGATCTCAATGACTGCCAGAGACGTGACGAGCGTGTTGACGACCTGCTTCCCGGTCAAAGGCAAGCCACATGTGTTCAGAATCTTCTTGTCGCCACGCTTCGACAGGTGATCCATGACGATCAGGACTCGCTTGGCGCCGCTCACCAGATCCATGGCGCCACCTGGCCCCTTCACCACGGCCCCGGGGATCATCCAATTTGCGAGATCTCCGTTCTGTGAGACCTGCATTGCGCCGAGGATTGCGAGATCGATATGTCCACCACGAATCATCGCGAAACTCTGCGCGCTACTGAAGAAGCTGGCGCCCGGGACGGTAGTGACAGTCTCTTTCCCAGCATTGATGAGGTCGGCATCGAGTTCTGCCTCTGTGGGATAGGGGCCGATTCCGAGGAGACCATTTTCGCTCTGGAGCTTTGCCTCGACGTCGTTCGGGATGAAGTTGGCACATAACGTGGGAATGCCGATCCCAAGGTTGACGTAATAACCGTCTTTGATTTCGTGGGCGGCACGTGCCGCCATCTGTTCGCGCGTCAGGGGCATAGTTCCATCTCTCCGGGCGCCCAGGGTACTCACCGTTCCTAAGCTTCGTCAACCGCTGGTGAGGTCGGCGAGCGCGGCAACATACATCCGTAGGCTCAATCGGAGACGTTCGACGGTCATGAACTCGTGGTCGCTATGGCCCGTGTAAGGCTCGTTAGGCATGGCGGGGCCGAAGTTCACCCCATTGGGTAACAGCCGTGCCTGGGTGCCGCCACCGATCGTGATCGGTTCTGCTGTTTTCTGTCCAGTGTAGTGGCGAAAAACTTGGAGCAGGGTCGGGATGTGTGGCGCCGATTTCAGGTGATAGGGGTCGCCTATGTCGAGGGTACGGTCGAGGGCGATGGTCTGTCGTCGAGCCCATGCGTCAAGCGCGTCGTGGATGGAGGTCTCGACGTCTTCACGCGTACGTCCCATTGGACGACGAATGTTGATCCCTGCGGTGAGTTCGCCGTCGTTTCCCGTCCCGAGCGTGGTCAAGGCCAGTGTTAGCGGTCCCATGAACGGATCCTGATACCCGACCGCACCGAAACGCTCTGCGTGGTGTCCTGTGCCCACGAGGTCGTTGATGAACTGCACCATCCTCGAGACTTGTGTCTTGGGCCAGGTCTGTGTGCCGAGTAACGCAGCCAGGTGGGTGATGGCGTTGCAGCCTTGACTCGGTTCCGATGAGTGCGTGGCGCTGCCCTCGGCATGGATCTGGAGCGTGTCTGGACTTGCATCGAAGCGGAAGCGTACGTCCCGTTCCTCGGCGGCGTGTGTGTGTAGGGCGGCGATTAGATCGCTGGTCGGCCCTACAATGCTGGCTTCTGCCTCGGCTGGGATCTGGGCTAGGAAGCGTCCGCCACGGAATGAGGCAAGGTAGGCGCCCTGGCACCGTGGGGGTGATTCCGGAGGCACACTGACGTAGATGGCACCGGTGCCTCGCTCGGCGGTTACGACTGGATAGAACGCATCGAGTGCGATGTTGGTTTGCGGCGGTGTCCATCCTGCCAGAAACTCACGAAATGGTGTCCAATCAGATTCCTCGGTCAAGGAGATGATCAACTCCACGCGGTGGGTGGCTGGTAGGCTGTGGTCGCGGAGGGCCTTCATGGTGTAGATGGCTGCGGCAAGAGGACCTTTATCGTCTTCCACCCCTCGGCCGAGTAGGCGACCTGGTTCCGAGTGCAGATCGAGTGTGAAGGGATCGGTGGCCCACCGTTGCTCGTCCGCTGGGCGAACGTCAGCATGGGTCAGCAGGCCTATTCGTTGCGGACTGTTTCCGACACCAAGGAGCACGGCGGCGCCATGATCTTCCATATCCAAGCCGAGCGTGAGCGCGAGTCTGCGTAGATACGACTTGAGACGGAGGAATTCAGGGTTGTGCGCGTTAGCCCGGTCTGGGCTTGCCACGGTGCGAAACGCGACCAAGTCAGCAAGTGTCGAAATGACCGTCTCGAAATAACGCGTGACGGCATCATCCGCGACTCTTGTCGTCGTTGTAGACAGTGGTCGGAATTGGTCTGTGTCTGTCATCTAGGCCGTAGCGTCGTGTGCTAGTGTCCCTTCGTTATCAGCGTGTGCGGAGACCCGAGATCGCGGTCTCTGTGCAGAGCCGGGTGGTTGCCGTGTGGAACGGACACGACGGTTACACACCCTCC
>CAZPZZ010000027.1:0-26782 GCA_964591245.1 uncultured Vicinamibacteraceae bacterium
ACTACGAACGCAACCGCATTTACATGACCGAAGCCCAGAACCTCGTAGAGACTGTGGCAACCTCCAGTGATGAGCCGGTGCAGATCGCATTCACAGGGAGCGTCGAGGAAATGCGAACCTTGGCCGAGCACGTCCGCGCCCTTCCACTTGCCCAGGATTTAACCCTGACTTTGACCGAATACGAAGCGCGGAACTTCTCCCTCTTCGACGTCACCGCGAGCGGGTGCTCGAAAGGAACCACACTGGCCGAGTGGACCCGACAGCGCGGGCTACGGCCCGTGAACGTGATGGCAATAGGCGACAACTTGAATGACCGCGACATGCTGAGCTTCGCGGGTTACCCGATGGTCATGGGAAATGCGGTGCCCGCTCTGAAACAACACGGCTGGCCAGAAACTACCGGGCATGACGAACAGGGTGTCGCCCTGGCCATCGAACGCCTGGTCCTGAACCGCGCTGGATAGCCCGGGACGTCACTCACCCTCGTTCGCCCCCGTCTTGCCGGGGTTCCACGCGCGGGACCGGGACCACCATGTCAAAACAAGAAGCACCCCGACCAGCGTGAGGCTCACAGACAAGCCGGCCCACAACCCGATGATCCCCTGTTCCCACACAAAACAGAGTACGTATCCGACCGGCAAACCGACAAACCAATGACCGGCTAAGTTCCAGAACATCGGTGTCCGTGTGTCACCAAAGCCACGGAGCACACCAGTCGCCACGGCTTGCAACCCATCGGACAACTGAAATAACGCGACAACGAAGAGAAGTGGCACGCCAATAGCAACCACTGCCACGTCAGCCGTGAACCATCGCAGTATCGGCTGCGGAACCAATACGAACGTGAGAGCCGCACAACTCATGAACGCGGTCCCAAGAGTCAGCGCGGCCCATCCAGCATGCCGAACCCCAGGCGGGTCACCCCGACCTACCGCGTATCCCACTCGCACCGCTCCTGCGGATCCGACTCCAAACGGCACCATGAAAGTGACACTCGCAATGTTGAGTACGATGTGGTGAGCAGCCAGCGTCGCCGGCTCGAATCGCCCTGCCAGCGCAGACACAACAGCGAAGATACCAACCTCGAGCGTCATCTGAATGGCGGACGGCAATCCGAAACTGGCCAGCCGACGCATCTCGCCCCACTCTATTGGCCACCAGGCACTCCCCCGTGCATCCCGACTCCGACGGCTGTGGATGAAGATGGTGATGCCGAGAAACAATGCAAGATACACGCGGGAGATGACGGTTGCCCAGGCCGCCCCATCGACTCCCAGGGCCGGTAGTCCGAGATGGCCGAAGATCAACAGCCAATTGGCAACCACGTTGATTACATTGGCACTCACCAATGCAGCCATGACGGGTAACGCCAGACCGATCGCCTGAAGAAAACGACGAAAGACGGTGTATACCAGCAGGGGCAGGGTACCCCACAGGATCTTCGTGAAATAGGGCGTGGCCAGTTGCACGACCGCTGGGTCAAAACCCCACTGGTCCAGCATCGCAATCACCAGTAGATTGACAACCACCAGGGGGAACGTCAGCAAGAGGGCCAGGCCCACCCCGCGACAGAGCCACCGCTCACAGTCCTCAAAACGACCAGCGCCGAATGCCTGAGAAACGAAGGTGTCCAACCCCAATAACATCCCAATACCGAAGACCACAATACTGAGAAAGAGCATGCTACTGACGCCAACCGCGCCGATCGCCTCCGGGCCGAGACGCCCCACCATTACGATGTCGACAATACCCATCGCGACCCAACCGAGTTCGGCCACAACGACCGGAATCGCGAGGCGCACCATGTGCCCCATTTCCTCGCGAAAGGGGGCAGAGGCGACAAATCCCCGCAGCAGGAGGTCTTTCACTTCCGTCGATCTCGGTACTGGGTCGTTCATGCGGGGGATAAGACCGTCGAAGCGGCCTTCCAGGTGACGACAGGAGAGCAACCGACGCCTGTCAAGAGAGGCGTGCAACGAGGCAGGAACCCCTCCGCAAGCGGTGAACGGACCGCCCTACGGCAGATCCCACCTACGCTCGTGTCGCACGCGTCGTCGGCAACACGACCCGGCACCAGAACTCGAACCAGGCTCCTACATCTGAGTCTAGCGCCAGAACATCAATCGCTCGATCCACTCGACGCGCGTGAAGTCGTTGTAGATGACCGTAACCATGAGGCTCATGAGCACGGCAAAGCCGACCAGTAACATGCGCTCTTTCAGTTGCACACTGAAATCCCGCCTCGCCACGCCCTCCATCGCCATGATGAAGATATGGCCGCCGTCGAGAATCGGGATCGGCAGCAAATTCAGGATGCCAAGATTCAGACTGATCATTGCCATCAATCCAAAAAATACCGCCCAGCTCGTGTCCGCGGCAGTGTCAGACAACTGCGCAATCCCCACTGGTCCAACAAGCTGAGACACCGGCGTATCACGGGTGAACAGGCCCCCGAGGGTCTGGAAAATCATTCCCGACCACTCGTAATTCTGTTCAAGGCTCATCACAAACGCCTCAAACGGACCGGGTTCGATGATCTCCTGCTCAAACGGACTCAGGCTGACACCTATCAATCCGACGTCGCCGACCAGCCGCGGAGTCACAACAATTTCTTGAATGCGCCCATCACGGCGAATCCGGAAGGTAAGCGGAAGGTTTGCACTTCCTTGTATCTTGGTGATCAGCGTTTCCTGCGTGATCTCCTCGCCCTCGACGGCCTCGATAATGTCATTCAACAGCAGACCCGCATCTCGGGCCGCCGACGATGCGCTATAGGCAATGATCTGAGGCGATGTGTCGGGACGAACCCCAAGGTCACCGACGTTATAGTCGGTCATGGATGCCGGCGTCACCTGAACGGTCCGCACCTCACTACCTCGGCGAAATACGACATCGATCTGCCGATCGGCTCTTGACCCGACCGCGAACGTAAGTTCGTCCCACGTGTTGACGTCACGCCCCGCCACACTAACGATGCGGTCCCCTGGCTGTATACCCACCGCCGCGGCTGGCGTATCTTCGTCCACGCTACCAACCACCGGTGGCGCCTGCAGGTATACCGGCACCCGCGCCCCCTGATACAAGACCGCCGTCATAACGACAACGGCGAGAATGAGATTCATGGCGGGTCCCGCGATCAAGATCTGAAACCGCTGCCACTTCGTCTTGGCCATGAACTCATCGTCCTTGCCTTCACTTTGATCGTCAGGGGCCTCCCCGGCCATCTTGACGTATCCACCGAGTGGGATCAGGCTGACGCAGTACACCGTGTCGCCACGTTTGGTTTGCAGCAACTTCGGCCCGAAGCCCAGCGAAAATGTGAGACACCGCACGCCATTCCAACGCGCCACGACAAAGTGGCCGAGCTCGTGCACGAAAACCAGCACACCGAGCAACACCAGAAATGGCCATGAAGAAGCAAGAACGTCAAAAATACTGCTCATTATCTCGATTGTAACTCGGTGACGAAGTCCTGGGCGTACACTCGTGCTCGCGCATCCACACGGCGGACCTCATCTAGATTGGTCGGATCAAGCGGCCCCGAGGACTCGGCCTCGTCGAGCGCCGCGGCAATAACAACCGGAATACCGGTGAACGGCAGCGACTCATGAAGGAACGCGCCGACCGCAACTTCGTTCGCTGCATTGAGCGCGACGGGTAGCGCCGTACCTCCCCGCAACGCGCGGTAGGCCAATGCCAAACAGGGAAATCGTTCGGTATCCGGCTCCTCGAATTCCAGACGCCCGCAAGCGGCGAGATCCAGCGGGGGCAGATTGGTCTCCCATCGGTTGGGATAGGAAAACGCGTATTGGATCGGTAACCGCATGTCCGTCACCCCGAGCTGGGCAATCTGTGACCCATCACGGAGCTCCACCAATGAATGCACCACAGATTGTGGATGGACGACGACGTCAATCTGGTCGGCCGCAACCCCAAACAACCACCGCGCCTCGATCACTTCAAGTCCCTTGTTCATCAAAGTAGCCGAATCCACCGTGATCTTCCGCCCCATCTGCCATGTCGGATGTATCAGTGCGTCGGCAATCGTGACCCCCATCAACTGGCCCGCGCTCCATTCGCGAAAGGGTCCCCCCGATGCGGTCAAAATCAGTCGCCGCACGTCTTCCGCCGGTCGCCCGTGCAAACACTGGTGGATCGCGTTGTGCTCGCTGTCGACAGGGAGTACAGCAACACCACGACGCCGCGCCGCCTCCATCACCAGTCCGCCCGCCATCACCAGTATTTCCTTGTTGGCCAGCGCGATCGTCTTGCCAGCCTCAATCGCCGCAAACACGGCATCAAGGGCAGCAGTTCCAGTCGTCGCACATAAGACCAGATCAACGGCGGGATGTGTGGCAACCGCACAGAGGCCTTCTCCGCCGTTCGCCGTCTGTTCGATCGCGTCACACGCCGAACTCGACAGTCGAGCAGACACCGAGGCGAGAGCCTCGGCCGACGCCAAAGACACGATCAATGGATGGTGAAGCTCCACCTGCTCGGTGAACCGGTCGATGTTCGTTCCCGCCGCAAGGCCGACGACCTCTACCCGATCGCGATGCAGTTCGGCCACTGACAACGCACTGCACCCAATGGATCCTGTTGATCCAAGAATAGCCACCCGCGTCCGACCGCTCACTCGAACTCTCCCGCCAATCTCAAATAGAGATAGAACGCTGGGGCCGCGAAGAACAAACTGTCCAGGCGATCGAGAATACCTCCATGCCCCGGAATCAATGAGGACGAGTCCTTGAGTCCCGCCCCCCGCTTGAGCTGTGACTCAAAAAGATCGCCCGCAATTCCGAGCACGACAATCACTGCCCCCAACACCACCCGATCAAACACGGGCGAGGCTCCGAAGACGCGCGGAGCGCACGCGAGCATGAACGCCATCCCCGCGCCGACCCCGAAGAGAGCTCCCTCCCTCGTCTTCTTGGGGCTGACAACAGGCGCCAATGGGGTGCGTCCCAACCATCGCCCGCCGTAGTACTGTGCGGTATCGCTGACGACGATCGTCGCCAACAAGAGAAGAACCGCTTCACGACCGACGGAGATTCGCAACGCAACAAAGGTTCCCAGCGGGACGCCGATATACAGTAAGGGCAAGACCGACGCAGAGACATCGAGCAGTACCTGCCCCCCGCTTCGAGCTGTCATCAGACTCATCACCCCGAGCGCGAGCATCCCCCCCATAAGGCTGGGACCCATCAGATCCTGAGGCGCGGCTATCACGGTCGCAACCATGACCACAAACGTCACAAGACGGTACGGCGCGGCGCCGAATCCACGCGCCAGGACCATGTACTCCCGGAACGACAGCAGCAGGACCATCTGGGCCAAGACCAACGTGCCCCACGCCGGCAAGAACCAGATTGTCCCGATGACCACGGGCAAGATCGTCAGCGCGCTGATTACTCGTACCATCAACAATTGCAGAAGTGAAACGCGGGAACCCTCTTAACTGCCGACGACAACCGACTCGGTGATGCCACCGTATCGCCGGTCGCGTTTCTGGTAGTTCAGAATAGCCTCCAGCAGGTGCCGAGCCCGAAAATCTGGCCACAAGGTCTCGGTTACCCAGATTTCAGCATAGGCAATTTGCCACAGCAAGAAGTTGGAGACGCGCATCTCGCCACTCGTCCGGATGAGTAGATCCGGATCGGGCTGCCCGGCGGTATACAGGAATTCCGCAAATTTCGACTCATCGAGATCCTGAGACTGAATTCCCTCGGCAATCGCACGTCGGGCCGCTTCCACGATTTCAGACCGACCACCGTAATTGAGCGCAATGTTGAACAACATGCCCCGATTCGACTGTGTTCGTTCCTGCGCCACCGCAAGTTCGTGACGGACGTCCGCAGCGAGCTGGCTGGGCTGCCCAATGACCTGAAACCGGATATCGTTCGCCAGCAGCGTATCAAGCTCGAGACGCAGATAACGTTTCAGCAATCCCATGAGCACAGACACCTCGGCGGGGGGACGTTTCCAGTTCTCAACCGAAAACGCATAGAGCGTCAGCACCTGGATACCCAAACGCGCCGAGGCCTCCACTACATCGCGTACCGACTCAATACCGGCGCGGTGCCCCTCGACCCTCGGGAGGTGTCGTTGCGCCGCCCAGCGACCATTGCCATCCATAATGACCGCCACATGGACAGGCAGACGGTCAAAATCCACCTGCCGTGCCAGCGCCTGCTCCGGTGAACCACCGGGAGCCCAGGTCAACAGTTCTTCAAGACTCATGGACGTGTCTGAGGTAACGACGACGAGACAGACATGTGGGATTGGAAGTGCTCCTGCCCCACGTGCGAATGGCCTAAATCAATATCGTACAAACTGTAGCACCTTGTTCAAGACCGCCCCTGGTGTTCCTCGTATCTGACCCGACACAATCTTTCAGGCGATCAGAAGAGAGCTGCGACGTGACGAGTGGCTCAGTACTCGACCTTCATCAGACACAAGCCCTCCGGTGGAGCAGTCGGCCCGGCCAGCGCGCGATCCCCTTGTCGTAGAACCCGTTCCACATCACACCGATCTCGCGCGCCTTTTCCCACATCAACAAGCGTACCCACAATCACGCGAACCATATGGCGAAGAAATCCACTTCCCCGCACCTCAATGACAGTCGATCTACTCCCGTCACACCACCAGTCATCGTCTGGTGCAGGGCGAACCGCTACCGTAAACAGACGACGAATCGTGGTCTTCGTCGCACTACCCGCCGCTCGAAATGCCGAGAAATCATGCTCACCGACCAGCACATCGGCCGCATCGGACATCCGTTCGATTTCAACGGGTGACCGCAGGTGCCAGCCATAGCGGCGCGCGAACGGACTGACCACAGGCCCGTGGAGCAGACGGTAGCGATACACCTTGGCCGTCGCGTCGAATCTCGCATGAAAATCGGGCGAAGCGAGGTCGACACGCATCACGCGAATATCGGCCGGCAACCGCACATTCACCGCACGCTGCAACACATCAGGAGCCATATTGTGTCGAATGCCCACGCTGGCTACCTGCGCAACAGCATGAACCCCGGCATCCGTGCGACCGGCGCCCACAACCGTAACCGGACCTTCCTCAATATCCGCGAATGCCGTTTCCAGGCAAGCCTGAATAGAAGGGCCGGTCAACTGGCGCTGCCACCCCACATACCCGGTCCCCTCATAGGCGACCGTGAGCTTCAAAGTCCGCATGATAGATACGAACCACAAAGCCGTGGCGAGTCCTCGGCCTCGCCTGAACGTTCGCTGAACTTCTCCACGGCAGCGAGCCTCTATGACAAACTTCGTGAGCACGAAGGTAATGGGACTACTTCGGCGCGGGAACACGCGATCCGGGCTTCGTAATCGGCTCACCACGAGCGCACACAGGACATTCCGCCGGGTCATACGTAGGCAACCGGTACTTCACCAGCGCGTCGAAGGGCACAGCAAAGCTAACCGGTGTTTCACTACGATCAATGATCGACGCAGCACCAACTACCTGCCCGCCTGCCTGCTCCGCGACGTCAATCGTCTCCAGCGTTGACCCACCGGTGGTCACGACATCTTCCACCACCAGTACACGTTCAGCCGGGGCAATCTCGAATCCACGACGAAGCGTCAACCGACCCTCCCGTCGCTCCGCAAAGAGCGCGCGCACTCCCAGCACACGCGCGACCTCATGTCCGGCAACCACTCCTCCCAACGCCGGGGACAACACCACCTCGACGTTCAGACGAGCCGCGCGCTCAGCCATCGCTTGCGCGAGCACTGTCGCGTGGTCGGGATATTGCAAGACGCGCGCGCACTGGAGATATCCGGTGCTGTGACGTCCAGACGACAGTTCGAAGTGTCCATCCAGTAAACCCGCACACCGCCGAAAAAGATCGAGCACTGCCTCTGCTTCTATCGCCATCGTCGCTCTTACCGTGCGCTCCCCGTGATCGCATCAAGTGTCGGACCCAGTATACAATCCGGCACGGGACGTCCATGGCGGGGCTTCCGGGATACCATCCAGGCCGACCACCAACCCGGCATGACGGCTCGAAACACTGGTCTTGCCCGTAGCTGGTCCCAAAAATGACTATGGCACGGCCGGCGCCTGTCCGCAGAGCCAAGCCCACACGGGCACGCAACGGCGCGCTCTCGCGTGATTACTTACTCACCGCGCGCAACTTAGCGTATTTGAGAAACACATAGTAGGCGTTCATGACGGACACGATGAAGCCGATACTCCCTTGCAAGCATCCGCGACGCAGCACATAGTTCCTGAGGAATGCACTTATGGGGTGAACGGCGAGGTCGAGCAGTCGCGCGCGTCGGCCGTTATCGCGCAACTGTCTTGCCGCCAGCGACGTGTAACGATCGATGGTCGCCAGGTGAGCTGAAAAATCCTGATACGGGTAATGGTGAATCTCATGTTGAAGCCGGCCCACAGCTCCCTGGACCCTGACCGATTCATGCACCAACTGCCGCCCCCATGTCGCGACTCGCCGATCGTAGAGACGGAGCTGATAGTCGGGATACCAATCTGTCGTTCGAATCCAGTGGCCTTGATATCGGGTCGCTCTCGGCATGCGATACCCTCGGTAGAGGGGCTCCGTCGCAAGCAAGGTCTTGATCTCGCTGGCCAACTCGTGGGACACACGCTCGTCTGCGTCGAGCGAGAACACCCAGTCGTAAGTTGCTACGCTCGTCGCGTGGTCCTTCTGCGGTCCATACCCGAGCCAATCGTGGTGAAACACGCGGTCGGTGTAACGTTTCGCTCGCTCCACGGTATCGTCGCCACTACCGGAATCGATCACGACAATCTCGTCAGCCCATGCCACTGACGCAAGCGCCGCATCAATATTTGGCGCTTCGTCATGCGTGATGACGACAACCGATACCCTTGTGGTTCGCGGGGACACACGGGGGAGTGTACCATTCGAGCAAGACCCGTTCTCATGCCAGAGACACCTCGCGCAGGGATATTCTCGCTTCACGTGGACACACCTCGCACTTGGCGTGGTGGGCAGAACCAGACCCTGCTCACCGTGCGCGGACTCCGGGCGCTCGGACAGCGCGCCGCACTCGTCCCTCATCCCAAGGGAGAGCTCCGGCGCCGGGCTGCAGACGATCCGGATGTGTATCCACTCGCCATCTCTGGCGACCTCGACGTGCGTGCAGCCTGGAAACTCTCCCGGCTACTACACCGACTGCAACCACGGGTGGTCCATGCTCAGGATGCGCACGCGGTCGCCGTTGTCGCCCTCGCACGTTCCCTGAGCCGACTGACGCCGCCATCGAGATTTGTGGTCTCCCGTCGGGTCGACTTCCACATCCGGCAAAACGTATTCTCGAGGTGGAAGTACTCGCAAGTGGAGCTGTTTCTATGTGCTTCGGATGCAATTCGCTCGATGCTCATCGACGACGGGGTCGCAGCAGAACGTACCACCACGGTGCATGATGGGGTGAAACTCAAGGCCATCGCCGAGACGACGCGGCACGACACGCATGCGACGCTCGGTCTGCCTCCCGGCGTCCCGTTAGTGGGGAATGTGGCGGCACTCGTGCCACACAAGGGGCACCGATTTCTCATCGAAGCCGCTGCCCACGTAGTTCATCAATTCGCCGACGTGCGTTTCGTGATTATTGGGGAGGGACAACTCGAGCATGCCCTCCGACGACAGATCAGCGACCTGCACCTCGAACGGCACGTTTTACTTACCGGGTTTCGCTCCGACGCCCAAGCCCTCCTCAAGGGGTTCGACGTCTTCGCCATGAGCTCCGTCACTGAAGGTATGGGGTCGGTCCTGCTCGAGGCCATGGCTACAGGTCAACCGATCGTGGCGACACGCGCCGGCGGAATCCCGGAGGTCGTAACCCACGAGCGCACGGGCCTGCTGGTGCCACCGCGCGATGCACGCGCGCTGGCGGCGGCTATCATTACACTCCTCAGAGATCCGACCCAACGCACCCGACTTGGCGCCGCGGCACTTCACGCCGTACAGACCTCCTTCAGCGTTGAACGAATGGTCCGACAGACGCTCGACGCTTACGCCCGCCTGGTCGACAGACCCCACGAAGCGGGCACCGATCATCCCGCTGCGGTTGGTTGAACCCACACGCATCCATCATCCCGAGGTGACAGATCGAAAAATCGTAGCGAACAGGATCATCCGGATCGAGCCTTCGAAGAGACTCGGTGATCTCGCACGCCATTTTCCACCCAGGGGTCCGGTACCCCGTCAGCCTCAGACAGCGCCCGACGCGGACGATATGAGTATCTAGTGGTATCACGAGCTTCGACGTGGGCACCCTCGACCAGAGGCCAAGATCAACGGCATCTCGGCGAACCATCCATCGGAGAAACAAATTGAGACGCTTACAGGCGCTGCCATTAGCCGGCCGCGGGAAGAAGTAGTTGACACCTCGCTTGGCCCTGATGCCACGATAGACGCAATCGAGATCGTAGGCGAGCGCACGCGCCGAAAACGAGTTCAAGGCCGGTCCGACGTCAGATGCCTCGACCGTATCGCCGGCGACAAAGAACGCTTCGATGGATCCACTCTCTTCGAGCATCTGCCTCAACAACCACAGGAGAGCGACAAGATCGATACCCCGGATCCATCGGTGCACGATCGAACCCAACATGTCACCATCACGAGCGGGATCAAACTGGCGCACAAATTCAGCCGGTCTCGGTCCAAGAACCGAGAGCAGTGCCTCGATCGAGCTGATGACGCTCGTGACACGGCCAAACGCCAAGCCTGCGGCACAGAAAGCCACAAGCTCTTGATCGGCCCGCCGGGTATACCGGCGCACCAGATGCACCGGATCGATAGCCGATTCGGGATGGTTGTAGGCTGTGTAGAGACGTTCAAGGGGCGCTTCAAGCCGGCCCAACACGGACAAAGCAGGAGGGCGACGCACGGCCGGCATCAGAGCGCTCAGGACCGGCGTAGTGCAGCGGCAAATGTGGCCATGCCGGCAACCGCCTCGTTCGCGTAGACGAGCCGGCCGTCGACGATCGTCGCCGCGACGCCCCCCCGTAAATTCCACCCGTCGAACGGGGTGTTCCGAGCCAGAGAGCGGAAGGTGTTTGCATTCACCGTCACGGGTAGCTCTAACCCCAGAACGGTAACGTCAGCCGGTGCCCCCAAGGTCAAGCGTCCCCCGGTCACACCCAATATCCTGGCGGGATTCACGGCCAGCAGCTCCACCAGCCGTGCCAGTGTCACGTGTCCGGCATGGACCAGGCGATCGAGACAAATAGATACGGCGGTCTCCAGCCCCACCACCCCGAAGGGCGCTCGGTCAAACTCCACCAATTTCTCGTCGTAGTGGTGCGGCGCGTGGGCAGTGCTGATGCAATCGATCGTACCGTCACGAAGTCCATCGAGCATCGCCTCCACATCGGGTTCCTCCCGTAGCGGCGGATTTGTCTTGAAGTTCGCGTCATACGTCGCGAGCTGCTCATCGGTAAGAGTGAAGTGATGTGGAGTGACCCCGCAGCTCGCGCGTCCACCCCGCTCCTGACCGGCCCGGATCGCACGCAACGCCCCGGCTGTGCTCACATTGGCGACGTGTAGCGGGGCACCGGTCATGACGCTCAAGGCAAGATCACGTTCGACGGCGATCTCCTCGGCAGCCGCTGGCATGCCCCGTAAACCCAGACAGGCGGCGCGGTACCCCTCATGCGCAACCCCACCTTCGGTGAGGGTTATCTCTTGGCAGTGGTCAATGACGACCATGTCGCACATCGCGGCGTACTCGAGCGCACGCCTCATAAGAATCGGCGTCGCCACCGACCGTCCGTCATCCGACACGGCTACGCAGCCGGCCCCTCGAAGCTCTGCCAGCGGTGCAAGTTCCTGGCCGTTCCGACCTTTCGTCACGGCTCCCACAGGATATACCCGAGCCAGTCCCGCCTCGGCGGCACGGTCGAGTATGAGCCTGGTTACCGCCGCGTCATCATTGGCCGGCTCGGTGTTTGGCATACAGGCCACGGCCGTGAACCCTCCGGCCACGGCGGCCGCAACCCCCGTGGCTACGGTCTCCTTGTGCTCGTGCCCCGGTTCACGCAAGTGGACGTGCATATCGATAAACCCGGGGCAGACAACGCATCCGCTGGGAATGTCGACCACCCCGGTTCCACGTGGTACTTCCAGACCAGATCCGATCCCCGCGACCTGCCCCTCGTGCAACAGCACATCCACCCGGTCGTCCAAACCGCTGGCCGGGTCGACAACCCGCCCGCCACGAAGCAACAGTCCCGATGTCCCCACTTCACCCGACTCAGTGCGCCCCGGCTCAGTCATGCGTCAGCCTGACCACCAGACAGGAGGTAGAGAACCGCCATCCGCACGGCAACCCCATTCGCGACCTGATCGAGAATGACCGAATAAGGCCCGTCGGCGACCTCCGGGGCAATCTCCACCCCTCGATTCATAGGTCCGGGATGCATGATGATGACATCCGACTTCGCACGCTGAAGCCGGGCTTCGGTCATCCCGAAATGGTGAAAATACTCTCGCCGGGAGGGAAAAAAGTGACGCTGCATCCGCTCCAGTTGGATCCGAAGCAACATGATGACGTCGGCCCCCTCGACCGCTTCATCGACCGAAGTCGTGGCCCTTACCCCGAGACGGGACATGCCCGGCAACATCAGAGTGGCGGGCGCGCAAGCACACACGTCGGCGCCAAGCGCCCGTAACAAGAGCAGGTTCGACCGAAAGACTCGACTGTGAAGCAGGTCGCCGATAATAGAGACCTTGAGTCCCTTGAAGTTCCGTTTGTGCTCCCGAATAGTAAGAGCGTCCAGCAGAGCCTGCGTGGGATGCTCATGCATTCCGTCACCGGCATTAATGACCCGCGCGCGGCACAACCTGGCCACGAGGTGTCCTGCCCCAGCCGAGGCGTGACGCACCACGATGATGTCCGGCGCCATCGCCTCGAGCGTGCGTACGGTGTCCGACAACGTTTCACCTTTGGCCACACTGGAACCGGTAATCGCTACATTGACGGTGTCAGCGCTAAGTCGCTTCTCGGCGATCTCAAATGACGTACGCGTTCGGGTGCTCGATTCGAAGAAGAGGTTGACCACCGTTTGCCCCCGTAACGCGGGCACCTTCTTGATCGACCGAGTGCCAACCTCTTTCATCGCCTCCGCCGTATCGAGAACAAGCACGATCTCGTCTTGGGACAGATCCTCAATGCTTAAGAGATTGGCTGCACGAAGACCCACAGGGGCATCGCCCCTCAACGCCGCGTCGAAATCTCGCCCGGAAAGATCAGCGGATGCCGGCATCTTCAATCACCACCTCATCGAGCCCTTCCACCTCCGCAAGCCGAACCTGGACACTCTCCTCCAGCGAGGTAGGCAGATTCTTGCCAACATAGTCAGCCTTGATAGGGAGTTCACGATGTCCCCGGTCTACGAGCACGAGCAACTCGATCGTTCGAGGTCGTCCGAAGTCAATCAGAGCATCAAGCGCCGCTCGCACCGTCCGACCAGTGTAGAGAACGTCATCAACGAGCAAGATGCGGCGGTTGTCGATCGAAAAATCAATCTCCGTCCGCCGGAGAATCGGCTGGGGGCCGACCGGCTGGCGCATCAAATCGTCCCGATATAAGGTGATATCAAGCACCCCGGCGGGAACGGTGACTCCGGTGATGTCCGCAAGGACGCTTGAGAGACGGCGGGCAATAGGAACGCCGCGCGTGCGGACGCCGATCAGCGCAAGTTCCTCGAGCGCATGATGGCGTTCGACAATTTCATGGGCCATCCGCGCGATCGTCCGAGCCACCTGATTGGCGGCCATTACGACAGCCATGACCCCTCCAGACGAAGAAGCCAAGAATACACGGATGCGTAGCGCAGCCAGTCGATGGAGGAAAACACGATTCAACCTCTTCGCGACCTCTCTGTGTCGCACTTAAAGAGACGAACGTGAGTATCTTACCAGCTCTTGGGACCAATTAGCTCAACCGTTGATGCCCATAGACCCACCACGAAGCAGCGACCTCGGATATACTCGACCGCGATGCTGGTGGACGTTGAGGCGGTGGTGCAGAAAAATACCCGTCTGTCGTCCGACTACAACGTCGTCGCGATCGCCGCGCAAGATATCGCGGCGCAGGCCCTCCCAGGCCAGTTCGTGATGGTCAAACCCCGGACCGGCCATGATTCCTTGCTTCGGCGCCCCTTCTCTATCTTCGAAGTGTTACGAGACAACGCGGGAAACCTCTCTGGCCTCTCGCTGCTGAACAAACAGATTGGCGTCACGACCCGAGCCCTGTTCAATGCAAAACCGGGCGATAGCATCCAATGCCTCGGACCGCTCGGGCGACCGTTTTCACTGCCCGGTTCCATGACGCAGGCATGGATGGTCGCCGGTGGAGTGGGCGTGGCCCCATTCCTTGGACTGGCCGCTCAACTACGCGCACAGGGCGTCACGACCACGCTCTTCTATGGGGGCCGACACGCAGGTGAGTTGTTCTATCTCGATGCCTTCCGTCAGCTCGGAGTGACGCTTCACCTGGCCACCGATGACGGTAGTGCCGGCGATCATGGCCTGGTCACGCTGCCTCTGTCCCGAGCGTTGCAGCAGACCCCTCCCACCACGTCTGCGCAGATCTACGCTTGCGGTCCTACCCGCATGATGCATGCCGTGACGAAGCTAGCCTCGACCCACGACCGTCCCGTCGAAGTGTCACTGGAACAGATCATGGGGTGCGGGCTTGGCGGCTGCTACAGTTGTGTCGTACCAGTGCGGAGCCCTGGTGGCATGCGTTACGTACGCTCATGCCTGGACGGCCCCACCTTCGATGGCACGCACGTGGTCTGGGATCAGATCGCATGAACGTCGATCTATCGGTAGACATTGGTGGACTACGGCTGGCCAACCCGATCATCGCAGCTAGTGGCTGCTTCGGCTACGGGTTGGAGTACGCGGAAGCGGTCGATCTGTCGGCACTAGGCGCTATTGCCGTGAAGGGGTTGTTCCTCGATGAACGCGAAGGTCACCCACCGGCGCGGATCGTGGAAACTCCGAGCGGGATGCTGAACGCAATCGGACTCCAGGGCATCGGCGTGCATCGCTTCGTTGCCGAAAAACTGCCCCCTCTACAGGCCGCGGGGGCCGTCGTCATCGTCAACATCTGCGGTTCGAGCATCGAGGAATACGCTGAAATCGCGCGCGTGCTAGACGATGCTGCCGGAGTGGGCGCTATCGAGCTGAACATCTCCTGCCCGAACATCAAGAAAGGGGGGATGGTCTTTGGCTGCTCGCAACAGGGCACCCACGATGTCGTGGCCGCGGTACGGCAAGTAACCCGACTCCCACTCATCCCCAAGCTCACCCCCAACGTCACCGATGTGGCCTCATTCGCCATCGCGGCTCGTGACGCAGGAGCGGACGCGGTGTCACTAGTCAACACCTTCTTGGCCATGGCGGTCGACGTCGAGACGCGCCGGCCCCGGCTATCCAACGTGGTAGGGGGCCTGAGCGGACCGGCTATTCGTCCGATCGCCGTTCGTATGGTCCACGAGTGCTATCAGGCAGTAGAGATTCCCATCATCGGTATGGGCGGTATCATGAGTGCAGAAGACGCACTTGAGTTCATGATCGTGGGAGCCAGCGCCGTGCAGGTCGGCACGGCCAACTTCGTCGACCCATTCATCTGGGCAACGTTGCTGACAGATCTCACCACCTACCTGCATCGTCATCAGATAGAGCAGGTCTCAGAAATCGTGGGCACCCTTGCTCTCAACGCAAAAGGGTCACAATGAACCAGCCGCGCGACCAAATCCTTGTGGCGCTCGACGTAGATACCAAGCTACGCGCACTCGAACTGAGCGACGCACTCCGAGGAAATGTGGGGGGGTTCAAGATCGGAAGCCGGCTCTTCACGGCTGAAGGACCAGATCTGGTTTCTACGCTCGTCGACCGGGGCGATCGCGTCTTCTTGGACCTCAAGTTTCACGACATCCCGACGGTGGTGGCGGAAGCAGTGCTCGCAGCGGCTAGGCTTGGCACATGGATGCTGACGGTACATACCGCCGGTGGAATGACCATGCTCCGTGCTGCGGCGAATGCCGCACAAGAGGTAGACCGACCACCGCAGGTGGTAGGTGTGACCGTGCTGACCAGCTTTGACGACGCGGAACTTGCACGCGTCGGGGTAACCCGCCCCCTCCCCGACCAGGTCGAAGTCCTGGCAGACCTGGCTATGGGCGCTGGTCTCGACGGTGTAGTCGCCTCTCCGCTCGAGGTTGTTCGATTGCGAACGCGTCTCGGAAGTGCCGCAACCATAGTGACCCCTGGCATCCGCAAACCAGCGAAAGATGGTAGCCGCGCCCACGACGACCAGGTCCGGACACTAGAACCGGCTGAAGCAGTAGCAGCTGGATCCAGCTATCTTGTCATCGGCCGACCAATTATTGCTGCTCCAGACCCAGTGACCGCAGCTTCTGCGATGGTCCGCGAACTCGAGAACACACGGTCGATCTAGCGTCCCGATCCAGTTACTCAATCCTATTCACTCCCATGCAGCTCACCATGTACAGCCGTCCTGGCTGCCATCTGTGCGACGACATGAAGGAAGTTCTAGACCGGGTTCATCGCGAGCAACCGTTCACGCTCACGATCGTCGACATCGCGTCTGACCCGAGATTACTGAAACAGTATCAGCACGAGATCCCTGTATTGGTGATGGAGGAAACGGAAATCGCACGCCACCGAATCGACGAGGCAACGCTGACCCGGCTCCTGGCCGCAAGACGGCAGGCTCAAGAGGAATCCGCACCTGGAGAAACGTGAGCGACAGGGCAGAGCGGTAGGTGTGTACACGGGAGCATTCACCGTGTACACACCAAGCCCCTGCTAGACCGTTTGCGGCATTATTTCTCGGTAACGCTGAAATTACCGCGCCGGTTTTGTGACCAGCACCCTTCTGTCGAATCTTGGCAGAAGGGAGACTCCTCTCCTAGACTTCTCGTCTGGATTCTGGAGGGGTCGACACCAAGACTGGCGAGGTAGTCACGCACAGCCGCAGCCCGACGCTCGCCCAGCGCCAAGTTGTATTCGTTCGTGCCCCGCTCGTCACAATGTCCCTCTACGAGGATCCGGGTAGAAGTCCACCGCTGCATCCAGTCGGCGTTCTGTTGCAACGTCGCCTGCCCCGCGGGCAGTAGTTCCGACTGGTCCAGCTCGAAAAACACCGGCGACAGCGGCATCTGGCTATTCAGCTCATCGAGTGACATCCGAGCAAATAGCTCCTCCTCAGTCGGAGGCGGCGGCGGTGGCGGCGGTGGCGGCGGTGGCGGCGGTGGCGGCGGCGGCGGCGGCGGCGGTGGTGCCGGTGGTGGTGGTGGTGGTTCAGGCGGCGGATTGTCTGCACATCCCGCAGCGCCTAGCCCAAGGACTAAACTCAGACAGACGGCGAGAAGGTAACGAAATCGCGAGTTCATGTACGGTATCTCCTGTCTCAGCACTCCCTAGGAGCTCCGTCCGAAACTAATCACACTAGCCCTAGAGCCTAGTAGGAGCACTAACTTACCGGAAGTGCAAAGCTTACAAAGGAACCTAATGACTGTCAATTCTGATAGATTTCAACGGAATCGTCTAGCCCCTTTTCAATCCCACTCGGAATCTCCTTCACCGACGGGATTCTCATCACTCTCCGCCTCCCCCTCCTCCAGATGAGATTCAAGCGTGACAGGAGAAAGTGTCGCAACGATGCTCACGCCTCCACATTCAGAACAGCTGATCTGATCCCCTCGGTCCACGTCAAACTCGTCGACGTCAATGTCGGCCTCGCAAGCGCTGCACACTGCCATCTCGACTCCTGTTCCGTGTCCACCATCGACGCCTGTTAACCCGCTGGGCGCCCGCCAGCGTATCGAGTCCGAAGGCCGACCGCGGAAACACCACACTCCTCGCCATGTTCCGCCCGGGCTGTTGCCACGCTGCTCTTCGCCAAATTCTTACGTACTGCAGCGACGCACGTTCCCGAAACCCGCTCTCACGTTGAGCGACCAGTGCACCAGGACATTGACCGGCCAATCGCAAAGTCCGCAACCAAGGGGAAATCAAGCGCCATGCATCCTCCACTCACCCGTGTCGCAACACCCCGCAGGCTTGACGGCCCGAGCCTGTAAACTTAAATTAACAGACGTACGACCAATTTGGTCAGTACCGTCTTTTTCCCAGACCTCACGTCGATCATTTCGGTCAGACTGTCTGGGAGCGGGTTGGCGTGCGGCGGAGCTACGCAGACCGTCAGCACACGGGAGGAGTCGCATCGTGGTCGAAGTACAGCACGTGACCAAGCGCTACGGATCGTTGACCGCCGTGAATGATGTGAGCTTTCAGGTCGGCCGCGGCGAGATTCTTGGCTTTCTCGGACCGAACGGCGCCGGCAAAACCACCACCATGCGTATCTTGACTGGATATCTTCCAGCCACTGAAGGACACGCGACCATTGCCGGGTTTGATGTATTCGAGCAACCGCTTGAGGCTAAACGTCGGACTGGTTATCTCCCAGAAACTCCGCCGCTCTACCCCGAGATGACGGTGGCAGAGTATCTGTCATTCGTCGCTCGGATCAACGGCGTTGCGGCAGGAGAACGCAACTCACAAGTCCACGCCGCAATGGAGCGAACAAATATCGCCGATATGCAACACCGCTACTGTGGCACCTTGTCGAAAGGATACCGCCAGCGCGTGGGCTTGGCGCAGGCCATCCTGCACAACCCGGACGTTCTCATTCTCGACGAACCGACGGCGGGCCTGGATCCCAGGCAAATCATAGAGACGCGCCGGCTGATCGCGGAGCTGGCAGGTGAGCGCACCGTCATCCTTAGCACACACATCTTGCCGGAAGTGTCCCAGACGTGCCAACGAGTCGTGATCATCAATGCGGGTCGCGTGGTCGCCGTAGACACTCCAAACAACTTGACGGCACGGTTGCAAGGGTCGCAGACGCTTTACCTACAAGTCGATAGCCTCGGCGTCGATGCAACGGCAGGGCTCGCAAGCATTCCCGGCGTCGTCAACGTGACGACCGCAGACCAGCAAGACGGGGTCACGGGGTATGAGGTCGAAAGTCATGCGGGTGACGACGTCCGGCGCGATCTCGCCCGAACCGTGGTGAGCAACGGATGGGGACTACTTGAGCTTCGCCCCCAACAAATGAGTCTCGAGGATATTTTCTTGCAGCTCACGACCGAGGAATCTGAGAGCATTCCATCAGACGAAGTCGTCGACAACACCCAGGAGACGTCTGAGGAACCGGAGAACCCCACCGATGTCTAACATCCTCGCGCTGGCTCAGAAGGAGCTGCGAGCCTATTTCGTCTCGCCCATCGCCTACGTGCTATTGGTCTTCTTCGCCCTGCTCTTCGGCTGGTTCTACATCGCCGGCCTCAGGGTCATGATTCAACTCAGCATGGGCCAATTCGGGATGGGAGGCCCTCAAGTCATCAACGTCAACGAATTCATGATCCGGCCGCTGCTCGGAAATACCGCCGTCGTGCTTCTCTTCTTGCTTCCCATGCTGACCATGCGGTCCTACGCGGAAGAGAAGCGATCGGGGACAATCGAACTCTTGCTCACCTCTCCGCTCAGCGACTTTCAGATCATCATTGGTAAGTTCGTGGGAGCTCTAGCCCTGTACGCTCTGATGCTCGCGTTGACGTTCATTCACATCAGTATCCTGTTCTGGTACGGAGAACCGGAGTGGGGGCCAATCATCAGCGGCTATCTGGGGTTGTTTCTGATGGGTAGTGCGTTCATCTCCATCGGTCTGGCCATCTCAAGCATGACCAAGAACCAGATCGTGGCCGGAGTCTCGACATTTGCGGTCTTACTGCTCTTCTGGATCATCAACTGGATTGGCGACGCTTCAGGTAGCACCACCCAGACCGTACTTGCGTATCTGTCAATTCTCGAGCATTTCGACGATTTCTCGAAAGGTGTCATAGACACCACCCATGTCACCTACTATGCAAGCTTCATTGGACTTGGACTGTTCTTGACCGCAAAGTCTATGGACACCGAACGCTGGAATGGGTGACTCCTGGCTGCCTTCATTGCTGATCCGTGATGCTGAATAAAATCCTCAATTCGCTCAGTTGGCTTGGTCCGTTGTTCGTCTTCGCAGCGGTGGTGGTCTGGTTCCTGCTCCCAGAGCTCGGCACACTTCGACGCGTGCTCGCCTTTGCCGGTCTGGTCGCCATCCTTCTCTACGCCGCCGCACACTGGCGCCAGGTCGCGAGATCATTTGAAGGCCGGCGGACCCGCTACGGGACACTGGCCGGCACAAGCCTGCTACTCGTACTTGCGATCGTGGCCGGACTGAATTACGTATTGGCACGGCAAAATCAGCGCTGGGATCTTACCGCCGCTCGGCAGTATTCGCTCTCCGATCAAACCCGACGCGTACTCGACTCGTTATCCGAACCAGTCCGGATTCTCGTGTTCGCACAGGAACCGCAATTCCCACAATTTCAAGATCGCCTTGACCAGTACGCTTATCAATCAAGTCAGGTCACAATCGACTATATTGACGCCGACCGACAGCCGCTCGTAGCACGTCAATACGAGGTACAAACCTACGGCACCATCATCTTTGAATACGGTGGTCGCACCGAACGCGTCGAGTCCACTGCCGAGCAGGATTTGACGAACGCCCTGATCAAGGTCGTGGAAGGCACAGAGCAAACGGTGTACTTCCTAGAAGGACACGGTGAAAAAACTCCAACAGACACGGAACGTGAAGGTCTCAGCTCCGCATCGTCAGCGCTAGAGTTGGACAATTTCGCTATTGAGTCGCTCCTCTTGGCTCAACAAGGTCGTGTTCCGAGCGATGCCACCGTGGTCATCGTCGCCGGCCCTGAAACGGATCTCCTCCCTGGCGAGATCGAGGCCCTCGGGGCCTACCTCGTCGACGGCGGAAAATTGATGATCTTGGTTGACCCGGCGACGGCCAACGATGCCCCCCGCCCGGAGGGACTACTGGGACTGACTCGCGAATGGGGCATTGAAATCGGCGACGGTATTGTGGTCGATGCCAGCGGGGTCGGACAGCTCTTCGGAGCCGACGCCTCAGTCCCCGTCGCGGCCAACTATCCGGTCCACCCCATCACGGACCGGTTCAACCTGCTGACAGCATATCCACTGGCACGCTCGGTCAACGCTGCGGACGGGGCACAAGACGGCCGCGTACCCCAAACATTCATCGAAACCAGTGGGCAAAGCTGGGTGGAAGCAAACATCGACGGCCTGACCACCGGACAGGTCGAATTGAACGAGGAAGACGGCGACCAGCCTGGGCCCGTCCCGATCGGCATGGCAGTGTCAGTAGCCGCATCAGGGACCGCCCCGGTAGCGGACTCGCCCGAATCAGATGTTGAAGCGGGAGAGAATTCCGACGGCGCATCCAACCCGCCTGAGACAAGGCTGGTTGTTATCGGGGATTCTGACTTCGCCACTAACGCCGTCGTCGGGGTTCAGGGTAACCGAGACATGTTCCTCAACGCGATCAATTGGCTCGCCCAACAGGAGAACCTCATCTCAATTCGCGCTCGGGAACCCGAGGATCGCCGGCTAACCTTAACTGCGGATCAGGAGCGGCGAATCTTCTGGTTTTCGATCTTTCTTCTTCCTGCGGCCGTACTCGGCGCTGGCG
The DNA here is from genome assembly GCA_964591245.1 of uncultured Vicinamibacteraceae bacterium. Classification (GTDB taxonomy): domain Bacteria; phylum Acidobacteriota; class Vicinamibacteria; order Vicinamibacterales; family UBA8438; genus CAZPZZ01. The sequence goes on from CAZPZZ010000027.1 coordinate 21,657, forward strand.
TATATACCTGGTGGCGGAGACAGTGATGCGCGGAATCCGATCGACGCTCATCCTCTTCGTGATTGCGCTGGGACTGGGGCTCTACATCTACTTCATCGAATCCGAACGCCCCACCTCAGTGGCACAGGCAGAACTGGAGCAGGTCTTCCCATTCGCATCTGACGACGTCACCAGGCTTGCCGTCACGGCAGAAACGGGCGAACGTACCGTCATCGAGAAAACCGACGACCGGTGGCACCTGAGCGAACCGTTCGACGGCAACGTCGACGTCACCAAGGTCGTGTCACTCTCCTCGAGTCTTGCCACTCTCGAACTACAACGGGTCGTGGCCGAACCGGAAGACGCGCCAGATCTCTCGATTTTCGGGTTGGCAGCACCCCGGATCATTGTTGGTGTAACGACCGAAACCGACGAACAACAACTCCTCATCGGAGACCGGACCCCCACCGGCAATGATCTGTACGCCACCGTCGCCGACTCGGACCGAATCTTTCTCATCTCCGGGTTCCTCGATAGCACCTTCAACCAGACCACATTCGATCTCCGTGACAAGACCATCCTCAACATTACGCGCGACCAGGTCGACGGGTTGGAGATCAGTGGCGACCAACTGAACATCCAACTTCGAAAGACCGAAAGCCAGTGGTCGCTGGTTCGACCGATCGAAGCACATGCCGACCTCGGAGCCACCGACGGCATTGTGGGACAGTTGAGTACCGGTCAGATGTCCTCGGTCGAAGAGGAAGACGCTGACGATCTCGAACCGTACGGGCTCGATACCCCCACGCTCAGCGTCAGCGTCGGATTGGGTAGCTCGACCGCAACCCTCTTGCTGGGAACTCCAACCCCAATGGGAACGGTGTACGCGCGCGATGCTTCCCGAGACCTTGTTTTCACGGTAGACCAATCGCTGGTGACAGAACTTCGTCAGGGAGTTGAGGCGTATCGCCGACGAGATTTGTTCGCCTTCCGCCCCTTCAATGCCACCGCCCTCGAACTCGACGTTGAAGGCGAGCGGTGGAATTTCGAGAAGGTCGAAGCCACAGGCGAAGAGGAGACGGATTCATGGCGTCGAACGTCACCGGATACCGGAACAGTTGACCAAGGCCCGATGGACGACCTGCTTGCCAAATTCTCTAATCTGCGTGCGGAATCGTTTGAACCAACCAGAGACAACACTGGACTCGATACTCCGATTGCCACCGTCCGCGTCACGTACAACGAAACGGACTCTGTGGAGCAGGTCACCATCGGCCGCGTAGAGGAAAGCGTGTTCGCTATCAACGGCAATGAACCTGGCGCGGCTCGACTCAACACCAGAAGCTGGGAGGACGCGATCGACGCCTTGGTCCCCCTCTCGAGTAGATCCGACGACGACGGGACGCCCTAACAACCAGGCCGTCATATCGTCATCATCCTGGCAAATCCAGCCTCTAGGCGCGTGATCACCCGCTCATCGCCAATAACGGATCAACGAACCCAGCCTCTGCAAACCCCCGTGCGCGAAGCTGGCAGCTGTCGCAACGTCCGCACGGTTGATCATGCCTCACCGGAGCATAACAGCTGTGTGTCAAGCCGTAGTCACAACCCAGGTCCATCCCCCGAATAATGATCGCTGCCTTCGAATCCCGAATGAGTGGCGCATGGACACGAAGACGCGCACCCTCCACCCCGGCCTTCGTTGCTAGCTTGGCCAGTTGCTCGAACGCATTGAGATACTCCGGACGACAATCGGGATACCCCGAGTAATCGACGGCATTGACGCCAAGATAGAGATCCTGGGCACCAAGCGCCTCCGCCCAGGCAAGAGCCAAGGACAAAAGGACCGTATTACGGGCCGGAACGTACGTCGCAGGAATGCCCACTCGATCCGGTGCCTGGTCTAGCTCGACCGCTCCATCGCCAACCAAGGCAGACCCACCAAAGCCGGCAAGATCCACATCCAGTTCAAGATGCCGTTTTACCCTGAGTGCAGCTGCAACCCGACGGGCGGCGGCAAGCTCGCATGCATGAACCTGCCCGTATCGAACCGTGAGTGCGTAGACCGAAAAGCCCTCTGCGCGCGCGATTGCGGCCGCCGTGTAGGAATCGAGCCCACCACTCAGGAGCGCCACCGCTCGCGGTGCAGGGTCGTCGTCCATCACATTCCGACGCAAGGTAAATCACACTCCACGTGTGTCAGGATCCCAGACATACTTGTGCATCTGCAGCTGCAATCGAACCGGGAGGCGATCACCCAGCACCCATTCTGCAAGCACCTTCGGCGACAACACGCCGTGCACGGGAGAGAAGAGGACAGCAGCACACCGATCAGCTAATTTGTGCACCCCTACGACGTCACGAGCGAAGTCGTAGTCAGCCCGGTCTGAAACCACAAATTTGACCTGATCGTGATCCCGAAGCCGCGACACATTCTCCCAGTCCATACGATCGCTTTCACCACTGCCCGGACATTTGACATCCATCACCTTGATCACGGAATTCGGCACCCGTGCCAGACTCGCGTGTCCGCCCGTTTCCAACATGACGGTTACATCGGCAGCAAGTAGACCGTCCATCAAGGGATACACGTCCTCCTGAAGCAGGGGTTCTCCACCGGTAATCTCGACTAAATCACAGCCATAGCGTGCCACTTCCTCCACCACATCGGCGACCTCCCACTTCTGCCCTTCGTGAAAGGCATAAGCTGTGTCACACCACACGCAGCGGAGATCGCAGGCGGTAAGCCGCACGAACACGCAGGGACGGCCGCACTGATCAGATTCGCCTTGGATGGAATGAAAGATCTCATTGACAGTCAGCACGGTCTCATCTTATCCCGGAGCATGCAATCGCCGTAAAACGTTCAGCAAGGAACGGGAACCGATCATTTTCCTACCTGGGCGACATCCAGACGAGGGCACAACTCCTCAACAGCACAGCGCCGACACAAGGGATAGCGAGGTTTGCAAACATTCTGTCCCCAGGTGACCAGATATTGATTGATGAGCGGCCACCAACGCTGCGAGGCCACCTCGTAGAGTGCCAGCTCAGTCTCTTCCGGCGTACGAGTACTCACCCAGCCCAAGCGATTGGAGATCCGATGCACGTGGGTATCAACACAGATGTTGCTCTGGCTCCGCAGCGCAACGATCAACACAAGGTTCGCTGTTTTCCGACCAACTCCAGGCAACTTCAACAACTCTGGCATCGTAGCGGGCACATGCCCGCCGTAACATTCGAGCAGGAGACGGCATGTCTCGCGGACGTGCTTGGCCTTGTTTCGGTAGAAACTCACCGGCTGAATCAACCGTTCGATCGTCGACACGCGGAGCCGGAGCATCTTCTCCGGGGTACCAGCACGGGCAAACAATCGAGTTGACGCAGCCAGTGTTACCGGATCCCTGGTCTGCGCCGAGAGCATGGTCGCAATCAACACCTTGAACGGATCCGACTGCTCCTCCTCGGCGATCTTCTCCACGGCTGGCTCTGTCATCGTCCCCAGCGCAGACTTCAGACGCTGCATCACCCGCGCGACATGCCGCCGAGAACCGATCGATCGAGTCGCCGTACTCATGCGCCCAGAAACCACTGACAAGATCTTTGGGCCGCCACCGCACTCACTGGAGAGCTCATCAACCATTCACCGGTGTTATAGCCGGCTGCCCGGAGAGCACGGCGATCACGTTGCGCACCGCGAGTTCCGCCATAGCCGTGCGCGTTTCGCGGGTAGCACTTCCCAGGTGCGGCGTCAGGCACGCGTTGTCCCGATGTCGCAGGTCCGGACAAATATCAGGCTCATCCTCATACACATCCAGACCAGCACCGGCGATCAGCCGCTCCTCGAGAGCCCAGGCCAACGCCTCGTCATCGACCACACCACCGCGCGAGGCATTGACCAAGTACGCAGAGCGTTTCATCCGCATCAACGTGCGCCGGTTGATCAGGTGTCTGGTTGCGTCAGTCAGCGGCACGTGTAGCGACACGACATCCGAGGTGTGCAACAACTCGTCGAGCGACACCACCGGCCAGCCCTCGATGGCATCACCAGCCCTCACTCCCTCGCGCGTTGCAAACACCGCCCGCATACCGAACGCCGGTGCCACGGCCGCCGTGGCTCGCCCGATACGGCCTCCACCCACAATGCCCAGCTGCTTTCCCCGTAGCTCCGTCCCGAGCAAGAAGTCGAAGGACCACCCTTTCCAAGCCTCGGCCCGCACAATCCGATCCCCTTCGCCGACGCGGCGGGTGATCGCGAGAATCAGCGCCCAGGTCAACTCTGCCGTCGCTCCGGTCACCGTCTCCGGCGTATTCGTCACCACAATGCCGCGGGCGGAAGCGACACCAATGTCAATGTTGTCGTATCCGACCGCGACTGTCGCGATGACCTGCAACTCGTCACCAGCGGCGATCATTCCAGCGTCGATCGGATCGTTGAACATGCAGACCAGACCCTGCTTACCCTCCAACCTCGCACACAGGACGTCCCGTGGCAGCGCATCGGATTCATTGTGAAGATCGACGTCACACGTCGTGCGGAGCTGATCCAGCACGGCCGCCGGCAACCGCCGGGTGACCAGTACCGAAGGTCTCGGTGGCATCATCGTGACGTAGGTACCGCGCCTGCTTTACGCGGTTCTGGGTCGACCACACCCACAATGGCAGCGTCAACCGGGGCTCCAGGGTGCCCCAACGCCGCCGCCGCCCCTCGACCTTCAAGCAAGAGCAGGACCAGCTCACCGGGGCCGGCCCCCACTGCATCGATAGCCAGGTGCGCGTTACCAACGGGCTGTTCGTTATCGTCAACCGGCTGTGCAATCAACAACTTCGCTCCATGCAGGGCATGATGCTTCTGAGTCGCAACCACCGATCCGACAACTCGAGCGAGCCTCATTCTCCAACGCCTTGACCCAGATGCTCTGGGCATGACACAAAAAAATTGTGTAGACGTGCGGCCAAAAGGAAATGCCGGAAGACGAGGTCTCCCAACAGGAGCCGGGGCGACGGGTTACTCGCACCAGGCACTACGTACTCCAATGGTCACAGATACCAGTAATGCACGCATCGGTGGGCACCCTCAGGGGCAAGAACGGCAGCGACGCTTCTCTGCCTCGAACGAAGAACACCTCTTCGCCGGCACCGGCCCC
>CAZPZZ010000027.1:26882-37795 GCA_964591245.1 uncultured Vicinamibacteraceae bacterium
GAACTACCACCAACCACCAACACCGTTTCAGCCGCTCCGGCATCAACCGTATCAATTGCGACGAGCGGCCCACCACGAGCCTCGCCGTCGGGGCGAACCGGCTGCACGAGCAGAAGTTTGTGTCCCACGAGGCGGTCGTCCTTCCGAGTGGCAACCACCGTACCTACGACCTTGGCGAGCAACATGGACGATAAATTGAGACCGCGTCGAGTGAACGTGCCGGGAACAGACCCGGCCGGTACTTACTTGCCGGTAGTCTTGCCGATCGGAAGGGTCTCCTCCAAATTGGCGTGAGGCCTGGGTATGACGTGTACGGAGATCAGCTCACCCACGCGACGGGCCGCGGCTGCACCAGCATCAGTCGCAGCTTTCACAGCCGCAACGTCGCCCCGAACGATAGTCGTCACGAAGCCAGCGCCGATCTTCTCCCAGCCAACAAGCGTGACATTGGCGGCCTTCACCATGGCGTCTGACGCTTCAATCATCGCGACGAGCCCCTTCGTTTCCACCATACCAAGCGCCTCGCCCATGCCACCTCCCGCTACCGTAATTGCGTCACGGCGTCCGCAATCAGCGCCGTGAGCTCACGGTATGTTAGCCGAATTTCCTCGTCACCATCTAGCAGGCGGTTGTCTTTCGGATCCACTAACCGCTCGCCAGGCCGTGATGGTGCTTCAAGTATCTGACAGTCCACACGGGCATCATCCAGCCCTTCCGGCGGGCAGAGCGGCGCCGGCGCGGCAATACCGTAGCGATCTCTCAAGCCCTGAAGCCGGTCCACCTCTTCACGCGAGAGCAGTCGCTCCCCACCCAACTGCCGAGCCACCAAGCTGATCCGGGCAAAATGTTCTACGGTTTCCATCTTGTAATACGCCGCGAACAGATCATCGGCGACAGTCACCGCTCCATGGTTGGCCAGCAACATGCCATCATGGGCGCGAATATGCTGCCTGACGGCATCGGCCAGTTCCTCGGTCGATGGCGTCCCATAGTCGGCAATCGGAATACTCCCCAGCGTGGTCACGACCTCGGCCAGGACCGCTCGATCCAAGGGGATACCGGCCACAGCAAAACCCGTTGCGGTGGGCGGATGCGCATGCACCACAGCCCGAACATCGGGCCGCTGCTCATAGACGGCAATGTGCATCAACAACTCAGACGAAGCATTGCGATCACCAGCCACCTTTTCGCCGGCAAGGTCAGTGACGACCATCATATCCGGCGTCATAAACCCCTTCGAGACTCCAGTTGGTGTGGTGAGTATCCGTTTCTCATCGAGCCGAACGCTAATATTCCCATCGTTCGACGCCACGTACCCGCGAGCGTACACACGCCGTCCGATCTCGACGATGTCGGCGCGCAGCCGCTCGTCACCGGTCATCGTTCTTCCGCCCAGGCTCTTTCTGCATCAGCGAAGCACGCCCACTCAGGCGCGTCCCGTTCCCGCGTACCGTTCTTTCTGGAACAACGCGCGACATTCCTCTGAGCAAAAATAATGCATTACTTGCCCTCCCTCGACACTCAACGCTCGCGATCGGTCGACGAAAGTACCACAGACGGGGTCACGCACCAGACGCACCCCAGTGTGAGAAGAAGCATTCCGCTGTTGTGGTCGCGCCTGAAGCGCCCCCGACAAACATCTCCAGGCCAACCGGACCAGCACCAGTACCACGAGCAAGCGGATGAACCAGGCAAGAACCATAATCAGTTAAACCAGAGACATCACGGATGCATGGACCGCATCTGCTCGATGGCATCAGCCGCTGCAATCGCCTCTCGGCTGCCAGGCATAAGTCGCTGCACTTCTTCCCAGACCTCGATGGCCCCGTCGAAATCCTGCTTTCCGAACGCGCGGACGATGCCAATGCTCAGCAACGTCTGCCCATGGGTGGGATCAAGTTCGAGAGAACGTTCGAACTGGGCCAGCGATTGATCGACATCATCCGTATAGAAATACGCGACACCAAGGTTGGTGCTCACTTGAACCTCTTCCAGCCCCAACGCCAGCGCCGCATCGAACCACGGAATCGCCTCTTCGAACCGTTGCGCATCGAAATAGAGATTGCCAAGATCAACCCGTACCTGGGCATCATCCGGGGCCTGCTCGGCGGCCGACTGCAATTCCTCAACCCGTGCCTCGTCAATTGGCGCAGGCGCAGGCGCCTCCGACGGCGCTGCCGATTCAGCCACAGGGACAGGCGCGGGATCCGCCGATTCGACCGGCACCGGCCGCTGGGTCCAGACGATCCAGGCCATGACGCCGCTCGCGACCAACATTGACACGACCAAGGGAAGCGCTTCGTTACGATTCATGGGGTATTGTGAACACTCTCAGACGCAGGGCACGATCATAACAATGGGGCAGAAACCCGTCTAGACGATGGCCGGGCAAAGACACGATGGCTCGGTATTACACGCAGCGCCAAAAGATAGAAAATGGTAACCAGGGCGCGACATCTCTCTGGGCTCCCCCCCCTTGCTACGTGCGATCCTGCGTGCGGAGCAGCGCCACCATTTCGCGCACGGCGCGCTCAAGACCAACGAGAACCGCTCGTGACACGATGCTGTGGCCAATATTTAACTCGACGATCTCTGAGATGGCGACAACCCCCGTGACATTGACGTACGTCAGTCCATGCCCGCCCAGCACCTCGAGCCCCGCGGAATCTGCCATCTGCGCCGCCAGTTCAATCCGACGCAACTCTTCACGCTGCGCTATACCCGCTGCATCGGCGTAAGGTCCCGTGTTGATCTCGACGGCCGTGGCTCCAGTCACCCCGACGCGGGTAATTTGATCGGGTGCCGCATCGACGAACAAACTGACTACGATGCCAGAAGCCTGCAATCGCCCCACCACATCCGCAATCAGCCCTTCATGCCGTGCTACATCTAACCCGCCTGTCGTGGTCACCTCACCAGGATGCTCAGGCACCAAGGTCACCTGATGCGGCTTCACCTCAGACGCGATCGCGACCATCTCGTCAGTCGCTGCCATCTCGACGTTTAGCCGGGTCGATACCACCTGCTTCAAGAGATGCAGATCCCGGTCCTGCATGTGTCTACGATCCCCTCGAAGGTGGACCGTAATGCCGTCGGCGCCTGCAAGTTCGGCGAGACCGGCAGCGGTGACCGGCTCCGGTTCACGGGCTCTCCTGGCTTGACGCACCGTGGCGACGTGGTCGATGTTCACTCCGAGTCGCATAGCTCCTCCGACCTACTCAACCCCGATATCGAGCCGCACACGGTCCTCGATGGTCCGCGCAAGTCGGTCGATCTGCGTGTCGTCAGGCCCCTCGACCATGATACGCATCAACGGCTCCGTACCGGAATACCGCACAACCACTCGCCCAATCCCAGCCAACTCCTCTTCTGCATCCCGCACCGCGCGAGCCAAGCCCGGCAGTGTCTCAAGCGGCGCCCGGCTCTTGACTCGAACATTCACCATCAAATGGGGTACTGGCACCAGGTCCGACGCGAGATCCGCCAATTCAGTCCCTGTTTCCAGAACAGCCTGGACGATCATTGCTGCAGTGAACAACCCGTCTCCCGTTGGCAAATGGTCCGAAAAAATGATGTGTCCCGACTGTTCCCCACCAAGCGCGAGACCACGCCGCTTCATTTCCACCCAGACTGCACGGTCGCCGACCGGACACCGGTGAACCGTCAGACCATCCTGCTGGAGAACCTGCTCAAGAGCGATGTTGCTCATGACCGTAGCCACCAAGGCACGATGCGGAAGCCGCCCAAGCGACGCCAATCGACGCGCTGCAATCATGAGCACGGCATCGCCGTCAACCAGACGCCCGGTATGGTCGACGAACACCACGCGATCGGCATCACCATCGAAGGCAGCTCCGAAACGGCACTTGTGTTCCACGACCACACGGGCCAAGTGCTCAGGGTGCGTGGACCCACAGGCGAGATTAATGTTGCGCCCATCGGGCTGATCGCCGGTCACAACAAGCTCACACCCGAGCGCACGAAACACGGCGGGCGCGATCGTACCCGCAGCACCATTCGCACAATCAATCGCCATCCGAAAATCTGCAGGGATAACAACACCCGCGAGTGTACGGCTCACGCACTCGGCGTAACGATCACCGAGTGACACCGGCGCGAGATCCGGCACCGGAGAGCCAGGCACCAACCAGGCCTCGTCTCCAACTTGGGCGGTGATGGACCTCTCAAGGGCATCATCCGCTTTTTCTCCTGATGCTGTAACAACCTTCACACCATTGTCTTGAAATGGGTTGTGCGACGCGGAAACGATAAGCCCAACGTCGACGGTCGTCTCACGCGCGAGAAAGGCCACGGCAGGCGTGGGAAGCACCCCCCCGTTCACAATCTCCGCTCCCTGTGCATGGATACCCTGGGCGAGTTGCTCCAGAATCCATTTCCCGGACTCACGGGTATCCCGGCCAATCAACACCTTGACCTCGGATGGCGCACGGCCACGGCTTCTCGCCGCGGCCGCACCGATCCGGCGAAGCGTGACCGCATCTAAGGGCGGCGTGCCTGGCACACCGCGTACCCCATCGGTCCCGAACAGTCTCTTGGGCATAACCGACACACTATTGAATAACGACTTGCACCATGGGGGACTCAATCTGCGCGACGTCGAAGACACGTTTCGGCTCGACCACAACCGCCAGATTGTAGCTACCAGATGACAGGTCGGCAACGTCGAGCCAGGCCTTCACCACATCATGCTCGAATGCCGCCATCTGGTCAGGGGTTCCGTGCACGCTCACTGTAGGTGGCACGATAGCCGGAGCCATGTCGAGCGAGGAATTCCTGATCCGCACAGGCACATCAGCGCCGCGGCGTTCAACCAGTGCCTGAGTGATCTCTACAGTCACCTGAGCCTGGCGCGGTGTACTCAAACGGAGATACGGATCCGAAACCCCAATGGTGACAGTACGCTCAATCGTTGTGGTGGCACCGGTAACGTCGATGAGTTCGGTGACCGCCCCCGTGAGTCGCCCCAGACGACTCCGCGGACCGACCACCTCGACCGTTGTCGGCTCGGTAGAAACCCGACCGACGACAAACCCGGGAGCCGGCGTCCCCTCAACCCGCGGCATTACCGGAGTACTGCGCGGCGGCCCCAACTCCTCAAGAATCAGCGACACACTTGAGGGGGTGACCTGTGTTACCTGGACGCCACGTGGAACCTGTACGCGGCCCACGTTCATATCGAACATCCGATTCCCCGTACGTTCGTCGCGCAGATCAATTATCGCCATCACTTCGCCAAACTGGAGCCGCCGAAGGGTCCCGGAGGCACCACGTAGCCGCACTTCGACAGTTTCTGGCGGATTACCGACGATTTCTACCGCGTCTGGAAAATTCTCAAAGACGAGTGGAACTCGCAGTCCCCGTTCCGCGATCGGATCGCCGGCAACAAACAGCCACAATACGACCGACAAGCCAACCGCCAGCATTTTCAGCCAAAAATTTCGAAACATGGTGATTGCGATCATCCGTCCAAACTCCGCTGCGTCGCACTGCCCTGAGGCCTACCGCGACGGAACATCAGCACCTCCAACTGACGCTGAAGCTGCCCTGGACTCAGGTCCTGTTCGATCCGTCCGTCCATGGCCAATGACACCTGGCCAGTCTCTTCCGAAACAACCAAAGCAATCGCATCGGTTTCTTCGGTCAACCCGATCGCGGAACGGTGTCGAGTCCCCAGGTTTCGAGCGACCTGTGGATTGACCGTCAAGGGAAGAAAGCACGCGGCCGCCGCAAGACGATTCTCCTGAATCACCACGGCACCGTCATGCAGCGGGGATTCCGGACGAAAGATGCTGACAAGCAGGTCATAGCTGACCTCGGCGTCAAGAGGAATACCACTCTCGACATAGTTGCGAAGTCCAAGCTCACGCTCGATGGCCACAATCGCACCCACTTTCTGTTCGGCAAGCATACGCAGCGCAACCACGATCTCTTCGAGCGTTTCGTCGGATGTGGCAGATCGCCTCAGATACCGGATAAACGGAGCACGACCGAAGTGGGCCAACGCACGGCGGATATCACCTTGAAACAACACAATCGCGGCAAATACGACATACCCGAACATGTCGCGAATGAGCCAATTCAGAGTTTGCAGCGGAGTGAACTGCGAGGCGTAGTACAAGAGCACGAGTAAGCCACCGCCCAGAAAAATCTGGAAGGCATGAGTCCGCCGCATCAACTTGAACAATTCGTAGATCAAGAAGGCCACGATCGCAATGTCAATCAGGTCCCACCAACTGACACGGTCCATCTGTATCGCGCTGGTCAGATTTTCTAATATCACCGACCTCTCCCTGCCGTGCTCAACCAACCAGGCAAGTGTGGCCTCCTCACAAAAAATTGTCTAGAGTTCTTCGGCTGCGGCACGCAAACGGTCAGCCACCGCAACCGCTTGCATCATCTCTCGAACGCTATGAACCCGCACAAGGTGCGCCCCTTCGAGCACAGCTGCCACAACGGCCGCTGCGGTGCCCCACTCGTCCTCGCCCGGGCGCCCCTCCCCCTCGGTAGCCAAGAATGACTTGCGGGAAGGTCCCACCAACACCGGTCGATCGAGCGCCGCGAGCCGCCTGATTGCCATCAAGGCTGCATAGGAGTGTCCGGCGCGCTTGGCAAAGCCGAGGCCAGGATCAACAAGGATCTGTGAATGCGGTATTCCGGCGTCGACCGCGAATTTGACTCGTGCGTCCAGTTCCACGGAGATCTCTTCCCCGACATCGTCGTACCTGGCCTCCTGATACATATCGCGCGACCGGCCACGATTGTGCATCAGCACCAGCGCAGCACCCTGCCGTGCCACAACCTCCGCCAGTGCGGGCTCGTAGAGTAAACCCGACACGTCATTGACAATCGTTGCTCCAAGATCGATGGCAGCGCGGGCCACCTCCGCCTTATACGTATCAATGGAGATCGGTACCGACACACGCCCTGCCAACTTTGTAAGCACCGGTACAACGCGCGCTAACTCCTCTGCCTCCGATACGGGAGCCGCTCCGGGACGGGTCGACTCCCCCCCCACATCCAGCACCGCCGCACCGGCCTCTTGCATCTCGATCGCGTGAGCAGCTGCCCGTTCCGGATCTTTCCATGCGCCCCCGTCGGAAAACGAGTCTGGTGTCGCATTCAGGATCCCCATCACCAATGTCCGGGCACCGAGTACGAGGGGCTCTGCACCAGGCAGCAAAATGGTGTAGTGCTTCCTGGGTGTCACCACGTCAACCGCCACGCCAAACGTTCATGCGTACGCACCGGAGAAGAACTCCCCATCGTCGTATGCAGCTGGTATCGAGAACCTAACACCGGAGGGAAACACTCTTCACCGAGCGAGGCCCGCGAGAAGAAGTCATTCAGTGAGTGGCAAACGCGACTCCGGTCACGGAAGCCGCGCAGTGCTCAAGCTCGGCAGATCACTCCTGCGGCAGGGGTTTGCCAAGCGGAGGTACGACCGGAGGTATCTCTGTTTCTGAGCTGGTCGGCTGATCTGGCGTAGCCGGCTCAACGACAAGCGGTTCCTCAAGCGTGAGCCCTGAAACGATCCGCGTCACCTGCTCGCCGGACAACACCTCACGGGTCAGCAATTCTTCCGCGATCCGCATCAGTTCAGGCTTCTTGTCCTGAAGAATAGAACGAGCTCGATCATAGTTCTCAGTGACGATCCGCTTGATCTCCTGGTCAATCCGGATGGCGGTTTCCTCACTGTATTCCTTGCTCTGAGCAAAGTCGCGCCCGAGGAAAATTTCCTCACCTTCTTTTCTGCCGAAGGTCAGCGGACCTACTGCCTCACTCATACCCCACTCACACACCATACGACGGGAGAGGTCGGTAACACGGTCAAGATCGTTGCCAGCGCCGGTCGTCACGGTGGTGTTTGTGATTTCCTCCGCAATGCGCCCACCCAAGAGCACGGCTAGCTGATCGTGCAGATACTCTGTCGAATAGTTGTGTTTGTCGTCGAGCGGTAATTGCTGAGTCACTCCCAAAGCCATGCCACGCGGAATGATAGTGACCTTGTGGACAGGATCCGCATGTTCAAGCTTGACGCCAAGCAGGGCATGTCCCGCCTCGTGGATCGCGGTGATCTGCTTCTCTTCATCGCTGATGATGAGCGAGCGTCGTTCCGAGCCCATCATCACTTTGTCCTTGGCGAACTCAAAATCCTGCATCCCGACCGTCTTCTGGTTATATCGCGCGGCATTGAGCGCCGCCTCGTTCACCAGATTAGCCAGATCCGCCCCACAGAACCCTGAGGTGCCCCGAGCGAGTACTTGCACATCAACGTCATCCCCCAAGGGAATCTTGCGCGTGTGGACATCGAAGATGCCAGCACGACCCTTTACATCGGGCCGGTTCACGACGATACGACGATCAAAGCGCCCCGGGCGAAGCAACGCCGGATCGAGTACGTCTGGGCGGTTGGTTGCCGACACAAGAATGACGCCCTCGTTAGACTCGAACCCGTCCATCTCGACGAGAAGTTGGTTAAGCGTCTGCTCGCGCTCATCATGCCCGCCACCCAGTCCAGCACCGCGATGCCGCCCCACAGCGTCGATCTCGTCAATAAAGACAATACAGGGCGCGTTCTTCTTGCCTTGCTCGAACAGGTCGCGCACACGAGAAGCCCCCACACCGACGAACATCTCGACGAAGTCGGAGCCACTGATGGAGAAAAACGGGACATTGGCTTCCCCGGCCACGGCTCGAGCCAACAGGGTCTTTCCGGTTCCCGGAGGCCCCATGAGCAACACGCCCTTCGGGATTCGACCACCTAGCTTCTGGAACTTCTGTGGCTCACGCAGAAACTCGATGATCTCCTGTAACTCGTCCTTCGGTTCGTCAACCCCCGCCACATCTTTGAAAGTGACTTTTTTCTGTGTGTTCGAAGAAAGCTTGGCTCGGCTCTTACCAAATGACAGGGCCTTGTTGCCCCCGCTTTGGACCTGCCGCATGAAAAACACCCAGAAGCCAATGATCAACAGAATCGGCGCCCAGGAATACAGCAGTGTTGCCCATGGGCTCGCCACTGCCTCCTTCGCCTGAATGACCACGTCCCGCTCTATGAGCTTATTCGCCAGCCCCTCATATTGCGGTGGCGCATACGTGCGGAAGGTCTCGCCGCTCGATGATGTCCCGGCAATCTCATTCCCGGTAAGCTCGACCCGATCGACCTGACCGGTCTCGACCCACCGGATGAATTCGCTGAACGCAACCGGGCTTTCGCCGGCTCGGAACTGAGACGACAGGTTCCAGATCGCAACCACCACGACCACCAGAACCATCCAAAACAGCAAGCTGCGCGTCGTCGAGTTCACAGACAATCTCCTACAGATTTGACCTTTAAGGTTAGCATGCTTCTTGTGTCAGTAGTGACCCGAAAATCATCCCCCAGGCCCAGGCCCACAACCCAAATGATCCGATCTTCTGCGTCAACCACGAGCGGAATCCGATCTCGTGCGCCCCGGCTAATCTTCCGGTCCACTAGAAAGTCCTGGAGCTTCTTCCGGTGCCCCCCGAGGCCGCAAGGACGCAGGCGGTCACCCGGCCGTCGATTGCGAACAGTCAAATGTCCGCCAACCGGCATTCGCACGGCTACCTCCCTCGGCGACGAGGGAACCGCTCCTGCTGGCGTCACCTCCGCACTGATCTCCACCCCGGCTTCGGGCACGGCTACCAGGCCCGGCACTTCCAAACGATAGTGAAACGTTACGACCCGCTCCGCGACGCCACGCCCCTTTCGGGCAACGACGCGAACATCACCCTGCACACGCTCCGCCCGGCACCCTGGAAAATCGACGCATGTGGCGCCTGAAGTCTCGTCGACCAGCCGTCGAAACCGCTCCACATGCTCAAAGCCAATGTCTCCCCGGCCCGACACCCTGGTCAGGGCCTCCCGCACGATGCGTCGGCTCAGCGCGGGAGGCAGCGCCGACAACGACGCTACGCTCATCGCAATCCCACCTTCTATTCTTTTGACGACGCGCGACGCCTCTTGGTCTGCGCACTGTGCCAACCACTCATTATCCGCCCGAGCAATCTCAGCCTCGCGAGACAACACCGCCGCGATATTCGGCGAAAACTCTCGTAGCATGGGCATCAGCACATGACGTACCCGATTCCTGGGTATTCGAGTGTCAAGATTGGAAGGGTCCTCTCTAAAACCAATTTGCCGCAAACCAAGGTACTCACGCAACTCACGCCGAGTCACACCGAGCAACGGCCGGATGATCCGGTCGCGATGTGGCCGCATCGCGGAGAGCCCCGCAGCCCCCGCCCCGCGCACCATCCGCAGTAGCACGGTTTCCGCCTGGTCATCCATCGTATGAGCCAGCGCCACATGGCGAGCTCCGACTCGATCAGCAGCCCGGCCGAAGCAGGCATGCCGCACCCGATGCCCTGCATGCTCGATAGAGATCTGGTCCCTGCGCGCGACCTCCGCCACATCGAACGTCTCAACCACACAAGGCACATCGAACTGTGCCGCAAGACGACGACAGAACCGCTCGTCTTCATCACACGCCGGAGGTCGCAACAGATGGTTCACATGCACGACCCCCGCCAAGGCGACATGCCCCTCTGCCGCCAACTCTGCGAGCAGATGCAGCAGGGCCACCGAGTCACCCCCACCCGACACAGCCACTGCAATCCGACCAGCCGGAGGAATCAGCGACTGCTCACAGACGAACCGCCAGACGCGCTCGGCATATGGAGTCATGACCCGTCGGAACAGTACGACTGACTCGCGGGGGCGAGCAGACGACCAAGCGGCAACCCGCCACAACGCACATGACGCGTAGCGGGTTTTCCGCCAGAGCGAGGAAAATGGTGCCGGTGCAGGGACTTGAACCCCGGACGCCGCGGATATGAGCCGCGTGCTCTAACCAGCTGAGCTACACCGGCGA
>CAZPZZ010000028.1:0-37682 GCA_964591245.1 uncultured Vicinamibacteraceae bacterium
TGGCCCTCTTTCGATCCTGAGGTCGCGAAGGCTGACGAACTCGTAGTGCCGGTGCAGGTCAATGGCAAGTTGCGGGGGCGGCTCGTGGTGGCTGCTGACATGCCCGAAGATGAACTTCGCGAGGCTGCACTCACAGATCCCGCTGTGCAGACACATATTGAAGGTAAGGCAATTGTCCGGGTGGTCGTTGTGCAACGCAAACTCGTGAACATTGTGGTCAAGTAGGAGGCGTGGTGAGGCCGAGATCGTGCACGAGGCTGAGTAAGGCGACGGGCGCTTTGCTCCCGGTGTTGTTCACGGCGTTACTCAGTGCTTCCTGTGGGTACTCCCTGTCCGGACAAGGCTCCTTCTTGCCGGACTATATTCAAACGATCGGGGTGCCCCTGTTTGAGAATTCTACGGCGATCTTCGACGTGGAGCAGATCCTGACCCAGCAGGTGCGATCTGAGTTCATTGGTCGTGGGCAATATACCGTTATCCCGGCCGATACGGGGGTTGACGCGCTGTTGTCTGGCACTATCACCGGAGTTTCCATCACGCCGGCTGCGTTCACGGCTCAACAGCAAGCATCACGCTATATCTTCACGTTGAACGTCGACATCGAGTTCCTGGATCTGACGACGAACGAGATGATTTGGCAGAACCCTCAACTGACCTTCAGCGACGAGTATGAAGTGGCGACGGGAGGGGGCGGGGTAGACGCTGCATTCTTCTTTGGTCAGCAGTCCAACGCCGTCCAGCGTGTGAGTCGTGATTTTGCCCGTTCGGTGGTCAGTGCCATCCTTGAAGCGTTTTAGTTTCCTGTCTTGTTTGCACTCGTCAAGCGTGAAGTGGTCGGACGTGATCAGGCGAAGCCCGTATCCCATGCCGTGGGACTGCGAAGATGGTATCTGGTGGAGATGGAATGCCACGCTGCACACCAACTGAGGCGCTGGAGCAGATTAGGGCCGGCGATCTGAACCGAATCTACCTCATCAGTGGTGATGACGAGGTCGAAAAGGCAGAGATGGCCGACGCCTTTGAAGCGTCGGTCGACGAGGGAATGCGTGCGTTTAACATCGATCGACTGGATGGTGGTGAGACTTCGCTCGGACGGATTGTCGAGGCGGCGCGTACATTTCCGATGATGGCGCAGCGTCGGATCATCATTGTGCTACGGGCCGAGCGGTGTTTGGCGCCAAACCGAGAAACCCGTGCAAGCACTGCCCACGGGGAATTATTCGAGGCCTACCTGGAGGATCCAGAGCCTCATGCTTGTCTCGTGCTCGTAGCGAATACGCTCGATAAGCGGCGTCGATTGACGAGCAGGTTACATGCGGTGGCGACGGTTGTGACCTGCGGGGTGATTGAGACGTTGGCGGATGCAGAGCAGTGGGTGCGTCGCCGGGTGACTGCCGAGGGCCAGTCGATATCGGCGGCTGGCGCGCGTCTCATGGCCGCTACCACAGGCCCGAACATCAATCGTCTTCGTGGTGATCTGGAGCGTTTGCTGCTTTTTGCATCCGGGCAGTCGTCTATTGGCGTCGACGACGTTCTCGCCATTGCCGGACCGTCGGTGGTGCACGATGATTGGGCGGTTGCCAACGCGATTGAACGCAAGCAGGTTGGTCAGGCCCTACGAGCGCTTGCACAAACGCTCGAGGCTGGTGCGGCCCCGTATATGGTGCTGGGACAGCTGGCGTGGGTCGTGCGAACCCGGTTGCCAACTGACCGGGTGGCTACATCGGTGGAAACTGTATTCCGGACAGACCTCGCGCTCAAGAGTTCTGCGGGCGAGCCAAGGGTCCTTCTCGAGCGACTTGTAGTTGAACTGTGTCGCTGAGGAAAACCCTACTCGGCGGCGGACGCTACGGCGAGTCGCTTTGCCAGGCGGGACTTGTACCGCGCAGCGGTATTGTTGTGAATGACGCCCTTCGACGACATCCGGTCGATAAGCGATACGGTGCCGCGGAGGGCGGACTGTGCTTCTTCGGATTTACCGGCGTCGATCGCTTCCCGCATCGATTTCAGTGCGCGGCGAAGCCGCGTGCGGAGTCCGCGGTTTCGTGCTCGTCTTACAAGATCCTGACGGTGCGCTTTTAACGTGTGCTTGTGGTTCGCCAAACCTATCCTCGATACTTTCGTTTCAGTCGCTGCGCAAACTCCTAGTATAGCCCGGCCTCGTGTCCCAACCAAGGGGCAGCTAGCCAGTGCGGTTATGAGCCTCGCTTGAGTCGACGGATTTCCCGACGTTGTCTGGCGTCGGGGGATTGGGTTTTCGGTCCGCGAGCGGGCGGCCAGGCGCCGGAGGTTGCACCGAGACGGTAGGCTTCTCGTTCTGCTTCAGTCAAGGGTGGGGTCACGTCGTCATACAACGTCTTGGCGACGGCCTTGGGTAGGTGTTGGCTCGCGAGTCCCTCGACGATGACGATCTGCTTGCGTGCCTGTGCCCGGCTGATCGTAAGTCGGTCACCGCGTTGGACCGAGCGATGTGGTTTCGCACGCTGACCATCGACGTCCACCTTGCCACCTCTGCAGGCCCGCTGTGCTTCTGACCGGGTTTTGAATAAACACGTCACATCTAGCCAGACATCGATCCGGATCCGTGTAATGGTTGGATCGTTTGCCGTGGGAGTCGTGTCGGACCTGGAGGAGGCTTCCGGAAGCTCGGGCGTCATCGATTTCTTAGCGGCTTGGTTTCATCTGCTGGTGGCGGTCTATCGGCATGACCGAGCCGTGTCCGGTTCGGTGGAACATCGGAGTAACGATGGATTCGTTGCCCTTTAATGACCTGGATAGTTCGGTAGATCGTTTGCCCATGTGTGATCAGCGTCGATCGAGGGTGCTGGTGGAGACGTGTTGACTGGCGAATCCTATGGATGTAATCGAGCGTCTCTTGATAAGGGGGCACCCGGTTTCCATGTCGTGCGACCGCCTCGGGGCCAGCATTGTACGCGGCGAGTGCGAGCTCTTCGTTACCGCCGAACCGATCTAGCTGCTGGCGCAAGTAGGAGACACCGCCTCTGATATTTTGTGCGGGGTTGAAGGGATCGGTTATGCCGAGATCTGCGGCCGTGGCCGGCATGAGTTGCATTAAGCCCATGGCGCCCTTACGCGATCTGGCGTCCGGATCGAACGCGGACTCGATCTGGATGATGGAGCGCACGAGTTGAGGCCGGACGGCATATCGGGTTGCCTCACGTTGAATGATTGCTTCGACATTGTTCAGTCGTCCGCGGACGACTGAAGTGTCCTGAGGCGGAGTTTGCGCAGTTTCTCTTGGGGCCGACTGAGAGGGCGCCTTCGTGGATGCGGGCGTATCAGAAAACACAAGGAGGCCGCTGGCGTCTCGCCAACTGTAGACTTGAGCCTGCCCAAGGGAAACGCTCGTCAAAATCGCTCCGAGTACCAGCGCGACGGGTATTCTGTTCATTAGATTTCGTTATTCTTTGGAGAAATCCCGTCGAGTCACATCGGCGGATGCTCCGTGTCATGGGAGTCGAGTGTCGTCCTGGGCACCTCTTCGAGTTCTTCCCGTTGTCACCTTGAGCGAGCGACTCAGGTTACTTCGGCTCCGGTTCTTGATCTTCAAGCATACGCTCGATCACTGACTGGCTCGCCGAGAGAAGGTTGTTGATTTTCTCGGGTTGACGTCCGCCGGCCTCGGCGAAATCCGCTCGTCCGCCTCCGCCGCCTCCGACAATGGGTGCGAGTGCCTTTACGATCTTGCCGGCATGCAGTGTGTCGAGCAAATCTTTGCTGACGGAGACGACCAAGGCTACCTTCCCGTCATTGTCTGATGCCAACACGACGACGCCACGCCCGAGACGTGAGCGGAGTGAGTCGGCCAGAGTGCGAAGCGCGCTTTTTTCCAGTCCCGATACCCGCCTGGCAATGAGCTTTGCATCACCCACGGATATCGTTGCTTCATTGTGACTTTCGGTGGCACTGCCCAGAACCGATTTCATCTTCAGTTGTTCGAGTTCTCGCGTCAACCGTTTGGTGTCTGCCTGGAGTCGCTTGACGGCTGAGATCGCCCCGTCGGCTGGCACACCAAGCGCCTGGACTAGCGCGTCGAAATTGGCCCGGTCGGCCTGCATGTGAGCGACAGCGGCATTGCTGGTGACTGCTTCGATACGCCGCACACCCGCCGCGACTCCGGTTTCCTGGGTAATGGTCAAGAGGCCGATATCCCCGGTTGCGTGGCAATGGGTGCCGCCGCAAAGTTCCATGCTGACGTCAGCGAGGGAAACAACTCTGACGGTGGAGCCGTATTTCTCGCCAAAGAGAGCCATGGCACCCCCGGCGATGGCTTCCTCCGTCGTACGGATCTGGGTTTCGACCGGATGATTGGCTGATATCCCGTGGTTGATTTCCCGCTCGACCGCCTCCAGAGTGCTCTTGACGAGTGCGCCGTCGTGGGAGAAGTCGAACCGCAGTCGATCGGGTGCGACGAGCGAGCCAGCCTGCTTCACGTGTGAACCGAGTTGCCGGCGAAGTGCCGCGTGGAGAAGATGCGTGGCTGTGTGGTTCCTACGGATCGCACTCCGGCGAACGGCATCGACCTGGGCGAGGACGGTGTTGCCGGGGTGCAGTACTCCCTGAGTGAGCTGAATATGGTGTGCACGAGGACCACCTGGCGCGAGTCGTTCCATCCCGTCGACCACGGCTCGGGGGGGAGAGGGCAGACTGGCTTCGGATGGTACGACTAGGTGCCCGGTGTCGGAGACTTGGCCACCAGCCTCCAAATAGAATGGCGTCTTGTCGAGTACCACGTAACCGTTGGCGGGTGCCGTCAAGGAATCAATGGACATCCGCTGGTCGTCAAAGAGGGCGATTATCGTTGAGTCTTCGATGTCCGTTGTCGTGTAGCCTTCGAAGTGGTCTGGCAACACGGTCAATTCTGCGCGTTGCTGGTCGGATGCAAACTGAAACTCGGTGTTGGCCGACGCGTTGCCAAACCTCGTATGCGCGCGTGACTGCGTCCGCTGTGATTCCAGGGCTTGCTCAAAACCTTTCCGGTCGATCGTGACCGAGTGCTCCGTCGCAAGGTCCTCCATGAAGTCAAGCGGAAGGCCATAGGTGTCATAGAGTCGGAACATTTCCGCTCCGGATAACTGACCCGACGAGCCTGCCTCGGCGAGCACTGTCTCGAGCCGCGGCAATCCATCGGTCAGTACCGCATCAAATCGTTCTTCTTCGGTGCGCACAATTCGTGTGATGCTGTCACGGCCGGAAGAGAGTTCCGGATATGCTGCACTCATTTCATCGACGAGTACATCGACCAGTTGATGAAGGAACGGAGCCGTCATGCCGAGCTTCTTTCCGTGCCGCATCGCGCGACGCATGATCTTGCGTAAGACGTAGCCCCGCCACTCGTTCGAGGGCATTACGCCGTCGGCGATGAGGAACGTCATCGCTCGAAGGTGGTCCGCCACTACTCGCATCGACACATCGTGCGGTGTGTTCTGTTGCTGCGGGTGGAGTGGGCCATAGGTGCGGTCCGTTTGAGCTTCGATCGCCCGCAGTAACGGCGTGAAAAGGTCTGTGTCATAGTTGGACGCCTTGCCTTGGATGACGGCGACGATCCGTTCGAGTCCCATGCCGGTATCTATGGAGGCTGCTGGCAGATCCGTCAATGTGCCATCGTTGTCCCGGTTGAACTCCATGAAGACGTTGTTCCAGATTTCAAGATAGCGTTCGCAGCTGCAGTCAACACCTCGGCATACGGGTTCGTGGCACTCGATATCGTCGCCGCGGAAATAGTGCACTTCCGAGCAGCGACCGCATGGACCGGTATCACCCATTGCCCAAAAATTTTCGGCAACGCCGAGTTCGATAATGCGTTCGGAAGGCACCAGGCGAGACCAGATGGCGTGCGCGTCATCGTCTCGAGGAATACCAGACATTCCCTTGAATACGGTGGGATAGAGCCGTTCGGCCGGAAGATTCCAGACTTCCGTCAATAACGTCCACGCGAATGGAATCGCCTCGTGTTTGAAGTAATCTCCAAAAGAGAAATTACCCAGCATTTCGAAGAACGTGTGGTGGCGGAGCGACGGACCCACGTTGTCGAGGTCGTTGTGTTTCCCACTGACGCGCATACATTTTTGCGAAGTTGTCGCTCGCTGGTAGTCGCGACGCTCGCGTCCGAGGAATAGGTCTTTGAACTGGTTCATGCCGGCATTGGTAAACAGCAAGGTGGGATCGTCCAGCGGGACCAGTGATCCACTACGAACGATTTCATGATCATGGCTCGCGAAATAGTCGAGAAAGCTTTGCCGGACTGTACTAGACGTCATGCTGTTATTCCTCCCCAAGAGCCGTGTTTCCCGCGTGTCGCATCAGGGCCGCCTGCACCTGTTCGGTCGGGAACCCCTGGCGAATGAGAGCCTGGCCAACCCGGCGTAGTTCGGTACGGTTGCGAATCGGCCCTCGGAGTCGTTTGGTCAGCGCCTGCTCGAGTACGGTGACTTCGTTGACTTCGTCGAAGATCGCATCTACGGCGTGGTCAGCGGTTGTTGGTGCAATGCCCAAGGCTTCTAGTTCGCGTCGAGTCCGTTCTTTGCCACGGAGCTTGACGTGCACGGCGCGATGCGCGTACGCAGCCGCGAGACGCGCGTCGTCGAGGGCGCGAGCCGTCGTCAGACGGCTGATGGTTGTCTCGATTTCCTGCCGGGGGCGGTCGCGCTGGATCAGGCGGTCGCGCAGCTGAGCCGCCGAGAGATCCCGGCGAGCCAGCAGCCGCAGGGCGATCTGATACGTGCTGGGTGTGTCTGAGGGGGGCACCTTATTGGCCGAGGCGGATGGACAGTGGTGATTGGGGCATCTCGTGGCGCACCTCGTCGGTCATCGGTGTCACGCCCTGGATGCGCAGTTCGAGTTCGTCGGCGTTCGAGGCCCAGCGCAGCGCCGTCTCTTGTGAGATCTGTCCATTCTGTAAGAGTAGGTAGATTGCGTGGTCAAATGTTTGCATCCCGTACTGCGAGCCCCCGGACGCGATGGCGCCACCGAGATCATTCGTATGTGCAGGGTCTTCGATACAGTCCTTGATGAAGGGTGTGTTGACCATGATCTCGACAGCTACGCATCGTCCGTTTCCTTGAACGCACGGAATGAGGCGTTGAGATATTACGGCCTGCAAGACGCTAGCCAGCTGTCGTCGGACTTGTTCTTGTTGGTGACTCGGGAAGACGCTGATCAGGCGGTTGATCGTTTCAGGGGCATTGGCTGTATGAACGGTCGCGAGCACAAGGTGTCCCGTGTCGGCTGCTGTCAGCCCAGTTTCGATCGTCTCTAGATCGCGCATCTCGCCAAGCAGCAAGACATCCGGGTCCTGCCGGAGTCCGCTTCGAAGTGCCGAGGCGAACGACGGTGCGTCCACTGTGACTTCTCGCTGGTTGACGATTGACCGATCGTCTGTGTGGAGAAACTCGATAGGATCTTCGATGGTAATGATGTGGGCGGCTCGCGAATGGTTGATATGGTCAACGAGCGCGGCCAGCGTCGTGCTCTTGCCACTGCCAACGGTCCCTGTGACAAGAATCAGCCCCCGTTTCTTCAGCGCCAGCTGCTTCAATAGTGGCGGCAGACCGAGTTCATCGATGGAAGCAACGTGTGTTGGAATAATCCTGATCACGATACCGATCGTGCCTCGTTGTCGGAAGAGGCTACACCTGAACCGACCAAGACCTTTGAAGCCGACTGCGAACTCTGCCTGGCGGTCACGTGCGAAGCTGGGACGTAGCGCGTCGGGGAGGAGGCTGGTGGCGAGATTCTCAAGCTCTGGGGAATCGAGGCGTGGCCCGTCATTCAGACGCTGTAAATTGCCGTCGACCCGGACTATCGGATAGTTCCCGCATTTGAGATGCAGGTCTGACGCTCGCATCTGAGTTGCCGCTGCGAGAAGCGATGTGATGTCCATGGAACCGAGGAAGGTCTCGTGTTAGCTAGTCTTGACGGCCGCGAGAGGTGTGGGGTAGACGCGGGTGAGCCAGTCATGGGTATCGGGCACTTGTCCATTGACAAGATCAAAGAAGCGCTGCTGGAGTGCTGCTGTTACGGGCCCCCGCGTGCCGTTCCCGATGGCGATTTTGTCTACACTGCGAATGGGCGAAATCTCCGCCGCAGTTCCGGTAAAAAAGACTTCGTCGGCAACGTAGAGCATTTCGCGTGGGATGAGCTGCTCCTGCACTGAAAAACCGAGATCTCGAGCGATCGTCATGATCACGTCGCGTGTGATGCCCGGTAATACCGAGGAACCGATGGGCGGGGTGAAAATCACGTTATTGCGGATCAGGAAGATGTTTTGACCGCTGCCTTCGCTGACGAGGCCTGACGGATCCAGCGCAATGGCTTCGCTGTATCCGTTCAACGATGCTTCCATCTTGATGAGTTGCGAATTGGCGTAATTCGCCGTCGATTTTGCCATGGCTGGGAAGGTGTTGGGGGCGCTGCGGGCCCACGAACTCACCTGCACGTCGACGCCTTTCTCAAGTGCCTCTTCGCCAAGATAGGCTCCCCATTCCCACACAAGGATCGCCATTTCCACCGGGCATTTGAACGGGCTGACCCCCAGTTCGTGGTAGCCGCGGTAAATCAACGGACGTATGTAGCAGGCGGTATAGCCGTTTGTTCGGATCGTCTCTAGGACGGCTTCCTTGTACGCGGCAACGTCCAGGTCGATCGGCATCCGGTACACTTTTGCGGAGTCGTACAGCCGACGAAGGTGTGCGTCCAGTCGGAAGCACATGGCGCCGCTCGGCGTGTCGTAGCATCGGACGCCCTCGAACACTCCGCTTCCATAGTGAACGACGTGGGATCCAATGTGAATCTTTGCGTCGGCCCAGTCAACCAGGCTGCCATTCATCCAGATCTTGCCGCTACCAAAGCTCATCGTATCAACCTGTTGCTCGCGAGTCTGGGCTCGACCTGCCAAATGATTGCCTGGACCCGCATCTGGGCACACAAACACGGTGGAGAAATTGTATGGTAACAGACTGCGACGGCAGGTGTGGTTGAGTCTTCGGATCCGAGCACGACCCTGCGGCCGTACGTCCTTACTGCGTTTCGCCGCAGAACGGACAGCGAGCGGCTCTGGCGTGGAGTGGTTTGCGGCATTGCCAGCAGAACCCAGCCGTTGGGGTGTTTTGTGGGCGGAGTCGCCTGCGAATCTCGGAATCGGGTGCTCCCGTTCCTGCACTTCTCCGTCGAGGGGTGTTCCCAGCGGGTCGTCCAGTCTGTCGGGTTGTGCGAAGTTCCTCGAGATGGGCCAGTAGATCATTGGCGCGCTGATAACGAGCGGCGACCTCCGGAGAGAGTGCCTTCATGACCAGCGCCTCCAACGCCTCTGGGATGTGACTGTTCAGTCGCCGTGGTGGTTGCACCAATTCGCCGCGAAGCAGGCGATTGAGATCGCTCGGTTTGGGTGTGTCGTAGGGAAGCGCGCCGGTGAGCATCTGATACATCGTGATGCCGAGCGAGTAAATGTCCGAGGCGAATACGGCCTCACCTCGGAACTGCTCGGGTGCCATATACGGGGGGCTCCCGATGACGGTGTTGCCGTGTGCAGCGATCTCGAGAAAGCGGGATGTGCCGAAGTCGGCGACTTTGAGCGTGCCGGAGGTGGAGACGAGGACATTCGCGGGTCTGAGGTCTCGGTGAATGATGCCCTGACCGTGCGCGTGAGAGACGGCCTGGGCGATTTGTAGCGCGTATGCGACGGCCCGATCGATGTCCAGGGCGCCGTCACTGGAAATGTGACTTTCAAGGGTATTTCCCTCGACGTACTCCATTACGATGAAGAAGATGCCGTCCTGCTTTTCGGCGGTTGTGATGGAGACGATATTGGGATGATCAAGGGTGGCCAGCAAGCGCGGTTCGTGGAGTAGTTCGGCGAAATTCAAGTTCTGCCGATGGGGCACCTTGAGCGCGACCTTCTTGTTGAGCCACGTGTCTTCGGCCAGATATACGGTCCCGAACCCGCCACTGCCCAGGGCCGAGACGATCTTGTATTTCCCGAGCAGGTGGTCGGCGAACAACATGAAGGCCGGAAGTATAACAGTGACTTGTGGGTCGGCCGACAGATTCCGAGCGTAAGATGGTGTCGTCATGCCGCCGCGCGTCCATGTCCCAGAACTTGACGATCTCGACACGTTGCTCCGAGTGCCGGACCCTGAAGCAGTCCATCTTCGGCGAGTCCTGCGGCTTGCGATTGGTGATGTGGTTTCGGTGTTTGACGGTTGCGGCCGAGAGTGCCTGGCTCGTGTCGAGAAGCTGAGCCCCCGCGATCTGGTGGTCCGACCGTATCAGGTCATCGAGTCGGCGCCTGAGCCGGCTGTCGCCTTGACCGTGGCGGTGGCGCTCTTGAAAGGGCGAAAGTTCGATGATGTGGTGCGTGACGTCACGATGGTCGGTGCCGCGGCTGTTCAACCACTTGTAACGGCTCGCACCGAAGGGCGTGTGAGAGATGTTCGCCGGTGGCAGCGCATTGCGGTTTCTTCGGCGACGCAGTGTCGTAGAGCCGTCGTTCCCGAGGTCAGGCCGGTGCAGACGCTTGCGGCGTTGCTCGAGGGGGCCTCGTCGGATGCACGGATCTTGCTGGCAGAGCCTGATGCATCCAAGAGCGACTCTGGGAATGTGCAGGCACTCGAGGCGCAACCATTACCTGCGACCGCTCTCTTGGCGGTGGGGCCTGAGGGGGGGTGGAGTTCCGAGGAATTAAATCTCGCTTCGTCCGCCGGCTTTAGGCTGCTGACGCTCGGTCGGCTCACCATGCGGGCCGACGCTGTAGTGATTAGGGCGGTGTCGGTTCTTCAATACATCTGGGGAGATCTGTGAGCTACCTGGCTCGCTGGTAGATCAAGCCTACCCACTCGGCTTCCGTTGCTCGCCAGATGCGGTGTGCGTCGTCACGATACGCTTCGGCGACCGCGGTTTCTTCTTCGGCCAGAATACCGCTCATGATGAGGTGTCCGCCGGGACGGACGAGGGGCGTGATGATGGGGGCAAGCCTGATCAGTGTGGCGCCCGTCAGATTGGCGGCAACCACCGGCACCGTGGAGCCGTTCGCTTCGGTGACGGTGCTTTCACGGAGTTCGATCTTGGCCTCGACGCCGTTGGCGGTGAGGGTCTTGCGCGCTGATTGGAGTGCGTCGGAGTCGCGATCGATTCCCGTGGCTCGCTGCGCTCCGAGCTTTACGGCCGCGACAGCCAGCACGCCGGAACCGGTGCCAAGATCAAGGACCTCGAGTCCGTTCAGATCGAGTTGCTGTAATCCCAGTAAGGCCAACCGCGTGGTCGGATGATGTCCGCTGCCAAATCCGAGTGCGGGAAGGACCTCGACGACTATCTCGGAGGGGCTTGGCGATACTGGGAGGTCCCACGGTGGCGCGACGATCACTTGTCCGGCGCGCACTGCCCGTAGATCAGCCTGGGACCGTGTGGCCCAGTCGTCATCCGTTACCCAGGCGAGGGAGGTGTGAGTCAGATCGCCCAGGTCCGCAAGCATCGTTTCGGCTGTTGCACGGTCGGCTTCGTCGGTGAAAATCACCCGCAGGTGATCATGTTCTTCCTGGACAGCAAAAGGGGAACAGTCGTCGATGGCCACCAGGACCGCGTCGTAAAAGGGAAGAAGACCGCCGGGACCAGGTCCGGGGCGAATGTCGAGCGCCGGATACCGGCGGCGCCGATTATCCAAAGATGTCCTTGACTCGGTCAAAGAAGGGGCGTTCTTCGTCCTCGTCTCCAGGGTTCTGAGTAGGGCTCTGTGCTCGATCTGGCATGGTCTGGTCGAGGTTTTCAATGAGGGTTTGCTGTTCTTTGTTTAGATTTTGTGGAATCGAGGCCTGTACCGCCACGTAAAGATCTCCACGACCCCGTCCGCCCACGTTGGGCATACCCTGGCCTCGCAATCGGAAACGTGTGTCCGGCTGTGTACCTTTGGGAATATGGACGGACGCTGACGTGTCTTCTTCGAGAGTCGGTACTTGAATCTCTCCCCCGAGGACCAGTGTTGGGTATGTGACCGGGATCTGACAGAGGAGGTCGTCACCGTCGCGACGGAAAAAGGGATGGTCACTGACGTGCACGACCACGTACAGATCACCCGGCGTGCCGCCCCGGCCGCCAAGCTCTCCCTCACCGGTGAGTCGTAGCCGCTGGGCTGTCGCAATGCCGGCTGGAATTTTTACCGTAAGCTTGCGCTCGCGGCTCTTGCGCCCCTTCCCATGACAGGTCTGACAGGGCTTCCCAATGACACGGCCGATGCCACCGCAATGCGAACAGGTCCGGGCAATTGTGAAAAATCCTTGCTGGAATCGGATCTGTCCACTGCCTTGGCATTGGCTGCAACGTTCCGGGCTACTCCCTGGGGCCGAGCCAGAACCTTCGCAGGTTTCGCAGGGCTCCTCTCTCGGGATTTGCAGCGTGGTTTCTGTTCCGGTGGCTGCCTCTTCGAAAGCGATTTCTAGGTCGTAACGCAGGTCGGCACCACGGCGCGCTCCACCCCGGCGAGAGGCTCCGCCGAATCCGAATAGATCACCTAGTCCTCCGAGGATGTCCCCGAAGTCTGAAAAAATCGTCGGGTCGAAGCCTTCACCCCCGGCAGCGCTGCTGACTCCCGCGTGGCCGAAGCGGTCGTAACGACTGCGTTTGCTCTCGTCGGCGAGGACGGCATAGGCCTCTGCGGCTTCTTTGAACCGCTCTTCAGCCTTCTTGTCATCCGGGTTTCGGTCAGGATGATACTTGAGGGCTAGTTTGCGGTAAGCGCTCTTTATCTCTGATTCGGGTGCCGTTCGCGGCACGCCCAAGATTTCGTAGTAGTCGCGGGTCGTCACGCTTTGGCCACCTTCACCATCGAGGCACGTAGCAGTCGATCGCCGAGAGTATAGCCTCTCCGGAGTTCTTCGATAATCTCACCATCCCGGTGGGTGTCGCTGGGTTCGTGCGTAACGGCTTGATGTAGTGTGGGATCGAAATCCGTTCCGAGGGCTTCGATTGGAGAAACCCCGCGTTTCGTCATCAGTTCCATGAGCTGCTTGTGGATGATTTCAACGCCACGGCGATAGGCTTCGGTGGTGCCCGTACTTTCCGAGTTGTCCACCTGCGTTGCCAACGCGCGCTCCAGATCGTCCACTATGGGCAGAAGATCGTCTAACAGTTCGCTGGCAGCGTGCTCGATCAGGTTCCGCCGTTCGCGGTCGGTGCGTTTTCGATAATTATCGAATTCTGCTTTCGTACGCAGGAGTTGGTCGTAGTATTCATCCCGCTGCTGCACCACCTGATCGAGGGTGTCCGGTGCGGGCGAGTTGTCTTCGTCGCGTGCGTGGACCTCTGGCTCTGGTGATGGTGCTGCTGCCGGAGGAGCCGCCGCGTCGCCAGAAAGTTCTCGACCGGGGGATGGTGTCTCAGACTGATCCGTTTGGTGTTCGTCGTGCATCGTCAATGGGAAGGGGTGTCTGACTGCCGAGGACCCGGTTCACCGCTTGTGACAGACTGTCGACGGCGGTGATGGCCTGTGAATACCGCATTCGGCGAGGACCGATGACCCCAATGGCTCCGCTTTGTTCGCCATCGAAATAGGCGGACGCTACGAGACTGAAGGATTGCAAGTCAACGTTTGTGTGTTCTGTACCGATAACGACGGTGAGCCCATCCGCGCCAAGAAATTCGCTGAGCATCCGTACCAGTCGATGCTTCTCTTGAATCATTGACAGGAGCGTACGCATAGTGGCCAGCGAAACGGGCCCCTCTTCGTCGGTCACCTCATCGAATAGAAACATGGCGCCGTCGATGAATACGCTTTCGTCTGGCACCATGTCTTCGAGTGTGGAACTCGCCAGGCGGAGCGACCGTGAGAGTAGTTCGTCGTAGAGGATCTGCTCTTCGCGCAGTCGCTCAACGACCAGCGTTCGCACTTCGCCCAACGTAAGCCCCTGGAACTCGCGGTTCATGTAATTCGCGCCTTGTTCGAGTTCGGAGCGTTCTACGCGTTCGCCGATGTCGATAACTTTATGGTACACCTGCTGGCCGCGTGCCGTCATGAGCACGAGAATCCTGGTTCCCTCGAGGGGAACGAATTCGATGTGCTCGAAACTGGCGACTTCGCTGGTCGGTGCCAGTACGAACCCGAGATGATGAGACACCCGCGACAGTTCGTGGGAAACATTGGCCAACACGCCCTTCATTGTTCCGGCCTGGCGCAATCGTGCCTCAACGACCGAGGTGGGCCGTGCAATTCCCCGATGCTCGAGGAGAAAGTCGACGTAGCATCGGTATCCGAGGTCGGTGGGCACGCGCCCGGCGGACGTGTGCGGTTGAGAGACGAAACCGGCCTCTTCCAGGGTGGACAGGACGTTGCGTACCGTAGCGGAGGACAGTCCGAATCCTCCCTGTTCCGCGAGCCAACGCGACGAGACCGGTGCGCCCTGCTCGATATGCTGCTGAATGAGTGCAGCCAGGACGCGGCGGGATCGTTCGGGAAGACCTACGCCGAGAGAGCCTGGGGTGAGGGGCTTCCGGGACATCAGGCGCTCAGTATGACACACCCGCTGGCCGGCCGTAGCAAATCGCGGAGTGGCCGCGACAGGACCGGTGATTTCTGCAGAGAATGTGCATGGTGGTAGCCACGTAGATTTAGGTGGCCATGCTGAGCGCTCGGTTGGGTCCTCCGTTGAAGCTCGTGTCGTCCTATTGTCATTTGGCGCGATAGCCTGTGGTCTACGAGCCGACCGTTGCTTCGGTCTGGCTTCGCGGCGTCCAGCTCAGTGAACGTGTTACCCGCTCGGTGTCCTGATCGGCGTTTGGATCGAT
Source organism: uncultured Vicinamibacteraceae bacterium (assembly GCA_964591245.1). Lineage (GTDB taxonomy): Bacteria > Acidobacteriota > Vicinamibacteria > Vicinamibacterales > UBA8438 > CAZPZZ01. The sequence goes on from CAZPZZ010000028.1 coordinate 14,791, forward strand.
CTTGCCGTATTTCACTCCGATCATCTCGGCCAGAATGCTTATAGCGATTTCTTGTGGCGTGATGGCACCCAGATCGAGTCCGACCGGTGAATGGACTCGTTGGAGTTGCTCAGTGGAAATTCCTTCGCTGGCGAGCGCCTCCGTCAGCCGCACCACTTTTGCCCGACTTCCGATCAGGCCCAGGTAACGAATGGGCTTTGGGGCTAAGGCGCGTAGCGCGTCCAGATCGTGACGATGGCCGCGCGTGAGAATGACGGCGAATGCGTGTGCAGGGAGTTCGGCGTTGGCCAGCCAGTCCGGGATGGAATCAACCACGACCTCTTCGGCGTCTGGAAACCGTTCTGCGTTTGCAAATTTCTGGCGATCGTCAATGATGTGAAGCTTGAAGCCCACTTCATGTGCTGCTCGGGCGAGGTGAAACGACACATGACCGGCTCCGACGAGATAGAGTTCTGGGGCTGGCTCGAGCGGCTCGATATAGACTTCCATTTGACCACCGCAGATCAGTCCGGACTCTTCAGCAATGTCGTCCGCGAGTTCATACTTGGCGATGACTGGCTGACGGGTCTCAATGGCGGTGCGTGCCTTCCAGAATGCTTCGTTTTCGTAGCATCCGCCACCGATCGTGCCGACGGTGCGGCCATCCGGAAACACTAGCATCTTGGCACCGACTCGCTGGGGAGTGGAGCCCTGTGCTCGGATTATTGTGACCAGCGCGGCCGGTTCCCCACGCTTCAACGCCTCGGCAACCGCCTCGAAGACATCCTCGTTTCTCATAATGATCTCGTGCGTCCGTAATTACCTGGCGTGCTCGTCATCCGACAGCGTGCCTGTCTATAGGCTCAGGCCTGCTCCTGATCGTCTCAAATCAGGATTTCTACGTCGTAACTGGCCTTCAGTTCCTCGATGAATGCCACGGTTCCTGCTTGTTGGGCCTGCAGTAGAAGAAATTCCTGAATCTGTGCACGAGCCTCCTCGAACGCGACGACGGTGGGGGCCTCTCGCTCGATGAGCTCAATGATGTGCAAGCCGAACGGGGTTTCCACGATGTCGCTGAGTTCGCCCGGATCGAGGGAAAATGCTGCTTGTTCGAATGCAGGCATGGTCTGACCCGCGACGATCACTCCTAGGTCGCCACCGTTGGCGGCTGACTCCGGATCTTCGGAGTGCTCTCGGGCCAGTGCCGCGAAATCGGCGCCGCGTTCGGCTTCGACCCGCAGGGCTTCCACTCGCTCACGAACGGCGGCCTTGTCCTCCTCGCTTGCGGTTGGGCTCAGCCGAAGAAGGATGTGCCGAACTTGAACGCCTCCTCCCTCCGTAAACTGTTCACTATGTTGCTCGTAAAAATCGCGGACTGTATCGACATCGACCTTGATTTCGGAGAAGACGGCGGATTCGAGTACTTGTTCGACAAGTAGATCGCGATGAGTTTCCTCGCGTAGCATCGTGATCGTCGTATTCCAGTTTTCGAGCTGAGACTCGAACGCTTCCTCGTTGTCGAACCCTGTGCGAATCTGATCAATCCGAGCGTTCACGGTCGCGTCATCCACGGAGAGATTGCGCGTCTCCGATTCGACGATCAGGAGGTGGAAGGATACAAGGCGCTCGAGCACTGAGCGGTAGACCTGATCGCGGAACTGCGCTGGTAATGCTTGGCCCGCTTGAATTTCAGCGCTTCGTACGGCCCGTTCTAATTCTTCGCCGGTGATGTGCCGGTCATTAATGCGGGCAACGAGTTCCGGGAGTTCTTCTGGCACCGGTGCAACCGGTGGGAGCCCTTGGGCGTCCTGTGCGAGTTGAGGGGCTGGGGTGTCGGCGGCGGTCTGCTCAGGGGCTGACCGGTCCGCGCCGCAGCTCAGCGCCAAGAAGAGAGGGCTGAGCCATCCCAAGAGACGAAATCGAGGTCGCAGTAACACATGTCGATTATACGCGCTCGGAGGCCTCCACCCATGTGCGAATCTCAGGGAGGTTCCGTTCGGGCAGTAACCACAGGGTAAAGGGCGACCGAAGATGTGGGCGTGGTGGGACCGGCTCAGTGGAGGTGGCAATATTCCGTTGGCGCAGTACCCTGCAGAAACGCCTCGGGTAAAGGCGCTGGGCAGCTGGGCGTCGCGCGGAGCCCCGTGACCGGATCTACCTCGACGAATTGGATTCCCGCTGGCGGACGAAACTCTCCGGGGGGGCGGCCATCGAGCGCCTGCTTCATGAAATCGGTCCAGATGGGCAGTGCTGCCTGCGCTCCGGTCAATCCGAGCGGACTCGCGTCGTCCATTCCGACCCATACCACCGCCAGGAGATTCGGCGTGAAGCCCGCGAACCATGCGTCACGGAAGTCGTCGGTCGTGCCTGTTTTTCCGGCCGCGTCGTGCATGAATCCGGCTCGCCGCGCTTCCGCGGCAGTACCGTGGTCGAGCGTACTTTGCAGCATCCAGGAGACCAGGAATGCGTGCTCTGCGCTGGTGACGCGTTCGGGAGACGGTTGGGAGTGTTCGATGACTCGATCACCGTCGATGATTCGACGAATCGCATGTAGGGGCGGACGGACGCCGCCGTTCGCAAGTGTTGCGTAGGCGGCGGCGACACCGAGTGGGGAGCTTTCAAACGCGCCCAGTGCGATGGACGGGTAGGCCGGGGGGGGCGGGTTGCCCGACGCGGCGGCCCAAAGGTTGGCGACAGTCTCGAGACCCGCTTGTTGGGCAACCTTTACGGCTGCGACGTTCCGCGAGTGTGCCAGCGCCATTCGTGGTGTGATGGCCCCGTCGTACTCATGCCCGTAGTTTCGAGGCCGCCATGGACGCTGGTCGATCGTGAACGTGGTAGGACTGTCGTCGATCAGCGTCGCGGCAGTAAATTCTGCACCAGCGTCTCGTTGCCCGCTCTCTAGAGCGGCAAGATAGACGAATGGCTTGACGACAGATCCCGGTTGGCGTCGCGCCCGTTCGGCACGGTTGAACTGCGAATCAGTATAGGACCGACCGCCGACCAGGGCCAGAACGGCACCAGTTTGTGGATTCATGGCGACGAGCGCGACTTCGGGCGTTGTGGAGCGTTGAGATGTGATCCGCCGTAGTCCCTCCTGCACCGCTGATTCCGCCATGCGCTGTAGGTGGAGGTCGAGGGTGGTTTCGACACGAAGGTTCGTGGAGCCGGGGCCGGGTTCCGCTAGTGAGGGATCGAGCCGTTGGACCACGAAATCGACGAAGTACGGGGCTTCTTTCTCGTTGAAGTCATTGGACGGTCGTATGGATTCCCGGGCGGCTGCGAGGGCTTGTTCGGGAGTAACCATCTTGAGCTCGACCATTGCTTGCAATACCCCGTTTCGGCGCTGCTGTGCTCGCTCTGGATGTCTCGAGGGCGTGGTCGTCTGTGGCGCCTGGATGAGGCCCGCCATCGTGGCGGCCTCGCCAAGCGTAAGGTTCCGCAGATCTTTTCCAAATAGGGCTCGTGCACCCTGCGCAACGCCATGCACGGCGAATGTCTGGTGATGGCCGAGATAGACGTCGTTGAGATAGAGCTCCAGAATACGGGCTTTGGGGAGTCGACGCTCGAGTAGTAGGGCGAGAGCCTGTTCGTGCAGCTTCCGAGACATTGTCCGTTCGGGTGTCAGCAGTGTGTTCTTGATCAGCTGTTGGGTGAGTGTACTTGCCCCGACGAGATACGGACGCTTCCCGGTCAGATTGGTGACTAACGCACCAAGGATGCGCACCGCGTCGACACCGTGGTGTCGAAAAAATCGGTGGTCCTCTGCCGCCAGGACAGCATTGACGATGTTGCTCGGAATCTCGGAAAGCGGTGTCATGCGACGTTTGAGCCGATCCGCGCCATACAGTGTCGAGAGTATCGGGGGGCCGAGCGAAAGACGGTCGGTATCTGCGCCTGGGGGAAAGGCAATGGTCGATATTCGCGGTGTTCCCTCCGAATCATGTGTGAACGTCACGTGTACGGTTCGCCCGCGATGGTCACCGTGAAGCTCCATGAACGTGACGGTCTCGTCCGCGGTCATGAAGTCGCCTATGCGGCGTACCTGGTGACGTTCGGCATAGCCTAGGTTGTCGAGCCATTCGGTGAAATCGTCTCGGCCGATCGCGAGTCCTACACTGAATTCGAGTGGTGCGCCGACGACGGTGGCTGGGGGGAGTGTCCACCCGTTCGCAAGCCGGTTGTCGAGCTGGTGGGACAGCGTACCGTAGATGAGGGTGCCAGCACCGAGTATCCCGACAACCACCAGGACCAGGAGCGGCGCAGCGCTCAAGGCGACGCGTGTGACTAGAGAACCACCACGGCGACGACGTGGGCGGTTCCGTTTTCGACTCTTGAAAAAGCGTGAGCGCGTGTCCACGTCAATCTTATCGGACGATGCGCCGTCATGACCACGACCGTTCTATACCGAGATGACCCAGTGGTGGGTAGTATCGAACGTAGGATTGTTCGCGAGGTGAGTGGTGAGGGTTGGTCCATAGCGGTTCAGAAAATACAGATTACTGACAGCGCGTTCCTGTAGAACTCCTTCAGGAAAGAGCTGATCTTGTGCCCGGGAGAATTGCCGGCGTAGTGTCTGGTCTCGTCGTTTGGCGGCTTGCACAACCTTGTTCCGGAAATTATTCAGCTCGCGGTTCACACGGCCTCGGGTGGACTCGGCTGCACCGGAGAGCGTCGGATCAACAGTGGCTACCTCGGTGCTCAAGGTCGTCATGTGGTCGCTTACGGCGAGTTCAATCGCGGACAAGGCTCTTTCGACGAGCTCTGGAAGTTGCGCCCCCAGAAGGCGGTTCAACGCTGCCTCATCACGAGGTTGTAGTTCTTCGAGCGCGATGTGCTGGCGATGGAGAAATTTGAGCACGGCAGTGTCCACCACGCTTGCACTGAGACGCTGGGCTATGAGTGGCATCGGGACCTTGAAGTGTGCGTACACCTCTCGGAGCTGACCGAGGTAAGCCAGTTCGTTCGGCCCGGCGACATAGCAGACGGTTGGGAAAAGTTGGTCCTGGACCACGGGGCGTAGCAGGACGTTGGGGCTGAGGCACGTAGGATCGACCCGATGGCGCTCTAAAAGAGTCTCGGCACTGAACTGTTCATTCTCGATCTGGAAGTCGGAGCCGTGACGGCGAATGCTTCGACGTGCCGAATCGAGCAGAAAGAGCGCCGTGGCATCATCCGGGGGCCTGACTTGGGCGTGGAATCCGCTCGCTTGGAGTTGATTTCCCGAGGAACGGGCGAGATCGCTAGTAGTGCCTGGGCTGCGCAGTTCTCGCTCGAACAGGTCCGCGACGAGAGGTTTGGCCTGTGGATCAGACGCGTCAAATACCACGAGGCCGAGTTCACCGAGTTGCCGCTCGAGCCAGGAGGCAAATCCATCTACCAGTCTGACTCCGGGAGCGTATGCGCTGCGAAGCTCGGCGATGAGGTCTTCGGTAAAGTCCGTCCGGGGGAGGGTGCTCGAGACCGTGTCGATCACCGCTTCGATCTCAGGGCCGAGGATCACTGCGCCAGCCGGGGTCCCCGTGGGTGATGACATCGGTAGCGAGACGGACGTGACCTTGAGATCGGCATCGAGGATACGGCAGCTGCGAATCTCGTCGAGATCATGATCCTCTGCGTCCACCCAGAAGACCGGGATGGCCGGGACGTCGTACGTGCGTTCGACGTTGCGAGCCAATCGCACCACGGAGATTGCCTTGAGGAGCGTGTACAGGGGCCCTCCAAAGAGGCCGGCTTGCTGTCCGGTCACGACGGCTACCGCACGTGGGTCATCCAGACGTGCCGCCATCTCCAAGGTGGAAGCTGGTGCGTTCCTGGCGCGCAGCTGATCCTGGAGAATTCCGGTAATGGGGTTGATGCTCTTCGCGGGGCGTTGTCGGGCGGCAATCGCCCGGCGCCAGGCTGCTGGATCAGCTGGATTGCCGGCGAAAAAGTGTTCAAGCGCCCCAAAGTCGCTTGCGTAGCTCCCGGCCAGGGGTTTGTTGCCAGGAAGTCGGCCGATGTCGACGGCGACGGGCTTGGTCAGTGATGCGCTGGTTGAGTCCGAAGGCACAATTTTCCACTTTCGCAGAGGGCGTCCTCAAGTGTCAAGGTGGGCCGGGGCGAGGTCAACGATCCTTCCGCGTCGGCTTGGTGGTTGTCGAGATCGGTCTATCATATTGAAGAAATACGCATTTTCGTGTTAATTTGTAAAGCGAATTGGAGGTTTTACCCACCTGGAACAGAAGGATTTGAGCGCCAATTCCCTCCCCGATTTATTCGGTCCCTACCGGGTCATGCATCAAATCGGCGTCGGCGTTCTCGGTCCGGTGTTCCGTGCCTATCCCCAAGATGGCGAGCATTTAGTTGCACTCAAGGCATTTCTCCTGGACCTTGTACCGGAGCAGGCAATCGGGCTCGCTGAGGCACTTACTGAGATCGTAGCGACGGGATTATCTCACCCCTCGGTCGTGAGCCCGCTTGGCGCCGGCGTCGAACGCGGTATTCCCTATTTGGCGTTTTCGTATGCGTCGGCCGAGTCGTTGGATGTGGCAATGAGTCACTACGCGCCGGCGTCGATCGCGACGGCATTGCCGATGGTGGTTCAGCTTGCCTCCGCCGTCGATGCGGCGCATGCGAAGGGACTGCCTCACGGGGCGCTCCATCTGCGCGATGTCTTCGTGACACCCGATCTGACTCAGATTTGTGGGTTTGGCATCGTTCCTGCGATTGAACGTGTCGGCCGGCGCGGTGAGATACGCCCCCCGTATGCCGCGCCGGAGCGACTTGCCGGAGATCCTTGGGGTGCGGCCGCGGATCGCTACTCGTTGGCAGCCATCGCCTTTGAGTTGCTGACCGGAGCGCGTGCCGGAGGAGAAGAACGAGATACCAGGGAACAGTTAACGCGAGTGGGAGGAGGGCGCCGCGCAGACGGCTTGATGCGCGTATTTGCAACGGCTATGGCGCAAGATCCGGACGAACGTCCGTCGTCTGCCGTGGCCTTCGCCGAGGCATTGGCCGACGCCGTCGGCTGGTCCGGGAGTGGAACAGGGGATATGACCAAACGAAATATTGATCAGCCTGCGGTTAGTGGTAAGAAGGCCGACGAATTGGATTGGAGTGAGCGTGCCTTGGACCGTGGGGAGCCACAGGAGTTACGCCCCCCTGACCCATATGAGCCGAGGCCAGTAGGAGCCCCGCCGGGCTTCGTGCGGCCCGATGGCCTTGAGCCTGACGCTGCTGCGGATGATGTCGATCTATTCGACACCGGGGAGAGGCTGCTTTCGGCTGACGCTGATGCAGCCGGGCGCATTCCCTCACGGGAAGAGGGGGAGCGTGTACTGGGGGCTGGTCCGAGTCAGAGGGACGGCTGGGAACCTCTTGCGCCGCCGAAATCGCTTTTTGATCAACTCGATGAGTCTGGTGCCGACGAGTTCGAGGCCCGCGAGTCGGAGCGTGATGTGGACGGGGATGATGGGAATGAGGCGGTGGAGGAGGACCTCGAGGCTGTGCAGGCACGGTATCGAACACTGAAGACGCCACAAGAAAGTCCCGAAAGTCCCGATGGGTACCAGGCTATTCCCGTGAGCGGTTTGCGCGATCGACTGAGGGTCGGTGAAGAGGACGCACTCGAGGAAGACGCACTCGAGGAAGACGAGCTTGAGGAAGACGAACTCGAGGAGGAGGAGGACCGGAGCGACGCGTTCGATGATCTCGATGGTGCGGACGAGCGTGAGGATCATAACGGTGGCTTCTTAGACCACGGGGAAGATGATCTCGATGAATTGGTGGCTCGCGACGGTTCTTCACATCTCGGAAGCGTGGAAGCCAGTGACCGGGGGGGCTTGGTTGAAGACGAGTATGATTACGAGCCTGATCGCGTCAGCCCGGACGAACTCGAACGAGATCTGAACACGTCCAGTCGTACGCTTGCCGTCGTACCGCTAGTGCTCATTGCCGTCGTGACGGCGGTTGCGGCATTCGTGATCGGTTTTGGTTTGATGACCGGGGAAGAAGAGGTCGTGAGGGGCTCGTCAGGGACCAGTGAAGGGACGGCCGTCGCGGCAGGGGTGGTGTTGGAAGGAACTTCAACCGAGGAGTCGCTGGCTACGCCGCCAGGCCGAGAATTCAGCGAGGCTTCCGTGCTCGACGGGATGCCGGGAGATGCAGACACGTTTGCATCTGCCCCAGTTACGGAGGCTGTCCCGCCGCAGTCCGAGCCGGCGGTAGCCCCTGTGATGACGACGTCGGATGCGCCAACCGTCGCCGAACCTGCCGCGATTGTACAGCCGGCGGATGGACGTTTGCTGGTCCGTTCGACTCCTGCTGGGGCAGAGGTGCTGGTCGATAGCGAGCCGCGTGGGCAGACTCCGCTCGCACTGGAAGAGCTTCCCTATGGGAGCTACACGGTGCGTGTTGTTCTAGATGGGTATGAGCCCGATGAGCGTAGTATGGAAATAACCCCGCTTGACCGTATCGCGTCGGTCGATGTTCGACTGCTGACAAGTGAGCCGACATCGATAGCCAGTAGTACAGTAGGATCGATCTATGTCGACACGCGCCCGAGTGGCGTTGAAGTCTGGCTAGACGATCGCCTGGTTGGCGAAACACCTATGTTAATTTCCGAAGTCATGCCTGGTTCTCATGAACTGGAGTTCAGATCCGATGGGTATCGTGATTGGACGACCACGGTTCAAGTGGATCCGGCGCAGCAAGCTCGCGTAACCGCGTCGCTCGACTACTCTCGCCCATGAACGCCGTCCTCGCTCTGGAAAATGGAACCTGGTATCGCGGCACCTCTGCCGGCGCGACTGGTGTCGCGCGCGGCGAGGTTGTGTTTAACACGAGTATGACCGGTTACCAGGAAGTACTGACCGACCCCTCCTACGCCAGGCAGATCGTTTCGATGACCTGTCCGCAGATCGGTAACTATGGTGTTACCCCAGAAGATACCGAATCCAGCGGACCCCAAGTGGCTGGATTCGTGGTTCGGGAAGCCTCGCCGATGGCGAGTAATTGGCGGTCTACTGGGACCTTACAGAGTTACCTGCGGGAGCATGGGATCGTCGCGATTTCAGGCATTGATACGCGTGCGCTGACTCGCATACTTCGAACTGCGGGCGTGATGCGAGGCGTGATCGCGACTGGTCCGGCAGATCCAGAAGCGCTCGTGGCGGAGGCTAGAGATGTCACGCCTATGGAGGGCGCTGATCTGGCGCGAACCGTCAGTTGCGCCGAGCCCTTCGAGTGGTTCGAGGAAGAGGGTGAGGGCACGGACCGTTCTTTGGGACCTGCTGAATTCCGGGTGCCGCCTGGGCGACGCGCGGATCGGAAGCTTCGCATTGCGGCTTACGACTTTGGGCTCAAGCGCAATATTCTCAGGCGCCTAGCGCTTCACGGCTGTCGTGTCCGCGTGTTTCCGGCGACGGCTCCGGCTAGCGACCTGCTGGCAATCAATCCCGATGGCGTGTTTCTTAGCAATGGTCCGGGTGACCCGGCTCCACTGACGTATGCCGTCTCGAATGTGAGGGCTGTACTCCAGGCAGACGTACCAGTGTTCGGCATCTGTCTTGGCCATCAGGTGCTTGCACGCGCCATGGGTGGAACCACCTACAAGTTGAAGTTCGGACACCGGGGTGGGAACCATCCGGTAAAGCAGCTTTCCACTGGGCAAGTTGAAATCACCAGTCAAAACCACGGCTTTGCGGTGGAGCAAGAGTCGCTTCCGGATGACGTTGAGGTCACGCACGTCAACCTTTATGACGGGACCGTCGAGGGGGTCAGGCATACGGAGCATGCTGCGTTTAGCGTGCAGTACCACCCCGAGGCATCCCCCGGCCCGCACGACGCGGACTATCTCTTTACCAGTTTTCTTGAAGAGATGGTGCGTCGAGCGGAGTAACCCTGACGATGCCACGTCGCACAGACATCAAACGCATCTTAGTTGTAGGGTCTGGACCGATAGTGATCGGACAGGCTTGCGAGTTCGACTATTCGGGTACACAGGCGTGCAAGGCATTGCGCGCCGAAGGCCTGGAGGTTGTGCTGGTTAATTCCAATCCCGCGACGATTATGACGGATCCGGAAATCTCGGACCGTACTTATGTCGAGCCACTGACCTGGGAGGTTGTCCGGTCGGTGATTGAGCGGGAACGTCCCGATGCACTCCTTCCGACGGTTGGTGGGCAGACGGCGTTGAATCTCGCTGTTGAGCTTGATTCGAACGGAGTGCTCGAAGAATTTGGAGTCTCCCTCATCGGGGCGTCGATCGAGGCCATCATGGTGGCTGAGGATCGACTGAAGTTCCGGGACGCCATGGAATCGATCGGTGTAGAGGTGCCAGCCAGCGAGTACGCGAAAACGCTCGACGAGGCATTGAGTGTTGTCGAACGGCTCGGCTTTCCCGCCATTATCCGGCCATCGTTCACGTTGGGTGGAGTTGGTGGTGGTATCGCCTACAACATGGAGGAATTCAGTGAGGTCGTCGCTCGCGGCATTGAACTGAGCCCGGTGCACGAAATTCTCATTGAGGAATCCGTGATCGGTTGGAAGGAATTCGAGTTGGAGGTGATGCGTGATGTCGCCGACAACTTCGTGGTCGTCTGTTCCATCGAGAACATCGATCCGATGGGCGTGCATACCGGCGATAGCATCACGGTGGCGCCCGCGCTGACTCTTACTGACAAGGAATATCAGCGCATGCGTGATGCCGCGCGGCGGATTATTCGTCGCGTGGGGGTCGAGACCGGGGGGTCGAACATTCAGTTCGCGGTGAATCCTTCCGACGGACGGATGGTGGCCATTGAGATGAACCCGAGGGGCTCACGGTCATCGGCGCTTGCCTCGAAAGCGACGGGATTTCCGATTGCGAAGATTGCGGCCAAGCTCGCGTTGGGCTACCGGCTTGAAGAGATTCCGAACGACATCACGCGACTGACTCCTGCCTCCTTCGAGCCGACAATTGACTACGTCGTGGTCAAGGTGCCGCGGTGGACCTTTGAAAAATTCCCGCAGGCCGACCGTACACTGATGACACAGATGAAGTCGGTCGGGGAGGCGATGGCCATTGGCCGAACGTTCAAAGAAGCGTTTCTCAAGGGAATCCGTTCCTTGGAGATCGGTGGGAGTGGCCGCCTCTTTGGACAAGAGCTGAACCGAGAGGAAGATGACGCGGCCCTGCAGCGGGAGCTTGTCGTTCCCACGGATCGGCGGATGTTTGCGGTGTTTCGGGCGCTCGAGCGGGGCTGGAGTGTCGATCGGATACATGAAGCGACCAAGATTGACCCGTGGTTTCTCACTCAGTTTGAAGAGGTCGTGGAGCTCCAGCGTGCGGCTGCGCTCGCCGGGGTACGCGAGATCTCGACAGAAATGCTCACGGTACTGAAGCGGGCAGGTTTCGGCCGCGATGAGTTGAGTGGAGCGCTCGCGGCGCCGCCTGGAGTTGTGGCGGAGAAGTGCCGGGAGACGGGACTCGTACCGGTCTACAAGCGCATTGACACATGCGCGGCAGAGTTCGAGTCGTTTACGCCGTATCTCTATGGGACCTACGAGCAGGAGTGTGAAGCGGCCCCCACTGACCGTCGCAAGGTCGTGATTTTGGGCTCTGGACCCAACCGAATCGGTCAAGGTATCGAGTTTGACTATTGTTGCTGTCATGCGGCCTTTGCCCTCAAGGAGGAAGGGTTCGAGACCGTCATGATCAATTGCAATCCAGAAACGGTGTCGACCGACTATGACTCGGTGGACCGCCTGTATTTCGAACCGCTCACGTTGGAAGACGTGTTGGCGGTCATCGAGAAAGAGCGTGCTGGTGGGGGTGAGGTCGCCTGCATCGTGCAGTTTGGTGGGCAGACGCCGCTCAAGCTCTCCCTTGGGTTGCAGGAGGCCGGGGTCGCCATGCTGGGCACGTCTCCCGACTCCATTGATCTTGCGGAGGATCGGAAGCGTTTTGCCGCCTTGCTCTGGGAACTTGGAATTCCCCAGGCGCCGAGCGGCGTTGCGACCTCGCATGAGGAGGCGCGAGATGTGGCGTCCAAGATCGGGTATCCGCTGGTCGTGCGACCTTCGTATGTGCTCGGCGGTCGCGCCATGGCCATCGTGTATGACGCAGGTGCGTTGGATCGGTACATGACCGACGCGGTGGATGCGTCGCCAGAGCATCCGGTATTGATCGACAAGTTTCTCGAAGATGCGTTTGAACTCGATGTGGACGCAGTTGCTGACTCGACTGGCGCTGTCGTTATCGGCGGCGTGATGGAGCACATCGAAGAAGCAGGTATTCACTCCGGGGATAGCTCGTGTGTAGTGCCTCCCTATCTTGTCCCGGAACGCCATTTGGCGACGATTCGAGATTACATCCGGCGCGTGGCGGTGGCCTTGGACGTGGTCGGGTTGGTCAACGCCCAGTTCGCGATCAAGGAGGAAACCGTCTATATCCTGGAGGTGAATCCGCGAGCATCCCGTACGGTTCCCTACCTATCCAAAGCGACCGGTGTGCCTCTGGCGAAGATGGCGGCGCGCGTGATGTCTGGGAAGACACTGGCCGATCTGGGATTGGTCGATGATCTTGATGTGTCTGGCGTGTTTGTCAAGGCACCGGTATTTCCGTTCGTGCGCTTTCCGGGGGTCGACACGATCCTGGGGCCGGAGATGAAATCCACCGGCGAGGTTATGGGCGGGGCGGCGACGTTTGGGTCGGCGTATGCGAAGGCGCAGCTGGCTTCTGGACAGCGGCTACCAAATCAGGGGGTTGCGTTCATTAGCGTCAACAATGCCGACAAGGAGAGCGTCGTTCCTATAGCTCGGGATCTGGCGGCGCTTGGTTTCTCGCTGCTGGCAACTCAGGGGACAGCCGCGTATCTGAGGGTGCATGGGGTCGAGGCTGAGCTGGTTTTCAAGGTGAACGAGGGGCGTCCGCATATTGGAGATCGTTTGTTGAGTAGGGACATCGATCTCGTCATCAACACGCCGCTCGGGCGTGAGTCGTTTTTCGATGATCGCACGCTCCGGCGGATCGCGACCGTGCTCGGGATTCCCTGCGTGACCACGTTGACGGGAGCATCAGCGACCGTCAGCGCGATTCGTGCGCTGCGAGATGAGGCGCTCGAAGTCCATCCACTCCAGGAGTATCACGCCAGGCTCGCCAGGAATTGAATTACGGATCTGGGAATTACGTAGTCTCCCTCCATTCCGACCTGCGGCAGGCGGCTTTTGCGGCGTCTGAGTCTGTGGTGTCTGTAGGCTAGGACGTAGCGGCGTTCGTGAGTCCCGCAGGAATTCCACCGCCGATATCGGGAGCCTCTCGCAGAAACTGCATGTAGGTCACCTGAGATCACGGAACCTCGTACCTTTCAACATTGTGACGTCGCTTGCATGGTACGGGCGGCGTGACGAGTCCCGTCTCGCTTGCTGCCCTCGCTTTGCATCTCGGAGCCGCCCTTGGGGTCTGGCTGGCGCTGCCTCCTCTCGGAATACAGATAGGGCTGTGCTTGGTGTGGGGGGGCGCCATGGTGGCGCTGTGCTTTCGCCGGCTGGGAACGGTCCTGTGGTGGTCTTGGTGGCCCTAGGATTCGTTGTCGGAGGGGCTGCGTTGGCGTCAGGGCGTCGTATGGCTGCGCTCGAGATGCCGCTGGTCGTCTGGTTCACAACCCAGCCTGGCTCTGACGCAGGTAGTGTTGGACCCATACGCCTTGAGGGCCGGTTGCGCCGTGATGCGACGCCACGAGAGTTTGGCGTTGTGCTGGAGTTGGCGGTGGTCCGGGTGGGCCAGGGAGAGGCACAGAGGCCAGTTGCCGGACGTGTGCGGTTGTCGGTGGGAGGGGCCGAATGGGCGAGCCAGCGGACTGAATGGCGGGCTGGGCGGATCGTCCGTGTGTCGGCTACGTTGAGGCGCCCGGATGCCTATCGGAATCCCGGCACCGGCGACCGGGAGAAACGTTGGGCGCTTCGGGGAACCCCGCTGGTGGGGTCAGTGAAGAGCGGATTGCTTGTCGACGTTCTGTGTGACGGACGTTTCCCTTCCGAACTGGCCGCGGCGGCACGTGGCGCGGTACGTGCCGCAGTTGACCCATCTGTCGGTCGGTTCGGACAGCGGTCGGCGGCAGTTGTCACTGCGGTGCTTGTCGGTGACCGAGCGGGTCTGGATCACCGGACTATTCGTCGGCTTCAGGAGGGCGGGACGTACCACGTCATCGCCATCTCCGGCGGCAATATCGCGATCCTGGCTGGCTGTTTGGTGTGGCTTGGTCGAATCGGAGGTCTGCGCCCGCGACCGTTGGCTCTGTCGGTCATGGTGGCCCTCGTCGCCTATGTTTCCGTGGTTGGGCCTGAACCCTCGGTTATCCGAGCGACCGGGGCTGCAATCGTCGTGCTGGGTGCCAGCCTGCTGGGCCAACGGAGTTCCCCGTTGAACGTGCTGGGGGTGACAGCGATCGGGGTTGGCTTGTTCTCACCGCTGGCGGTGCTCGATCCCGGATTTCTTCTGACTTACGGCGCCACGCTGGGCATTGTTCTCGGGGCATCGAGGCTGGCCGCTACATGGGAGTCGTGGCTCGGGCGGTGGACTGGTACCTTGCCGAGGTGCGCGTCTCTTGGGCTGATGCTCCTGGCTGCGACCATGTGTGCGGAAGCGGTGCTCTTACCTCTCGGAGTGGTGTTGTTCGGTCGCGTCAGTTTTGCGGGTCTGTTGTTGAATTTTCTGGCGATACCGTTGATGACGGTGTCGCAACTCGCCGGGATGGTTGCCGCCGTTCTCGCGCTGTGGCTCCCGGCGGCAGCTCTTGTTCCTGGTTACCTCGCTCACCTCGCCGCGACCGGGTTGGTGGAGTCTACGCGATTGCTCGATCTGTGTCCCTGGCTGGCGTTTCGGGTTCCGCCACCGGGACGGTTGGTGTTGCTGGCCTACTACGGTGGTTTGACGATGGTCATGTGTCGCGGGGGCTCAGAGCGAAACCGAATGGCGGCGCACTTTGTCCTGGTCGGGGCGGCGGTACTGAGTGTTGCGGCGGGGGTGCGGCCGGCTGTCGGGGGGCGTCCGCCGGTTGATTGGCTGCGGGTGACGTTTCTTGACGTTGGGCAGGCTGATGCGACGCTCATCCAGGGGCCAGGAGGACGGTCGGTGCTTGTAGACGCCGCGGGCTCGGTGACTGGGCGATCGACGATTGGCGAGCGGGTGGTTGTGCCGGCACTCTGGGCTCTCGGCGTTCGGCGGCTGGATGTCGCGGTATTGACACATGGCCATCCTGATCACATCGGTGGTTTCCCTGCTGTGTGGCAAGACCTTGCGCCACGAGAAGTGTGGGAAGGCATTCCGGTGCCTGGCCTTGAGTACCTGCGTGCAGCGCGTTCCATGGTTCAGGCGGCCGGGGGGCGTTGGCGTCAAGTGGTGGCGGGCGAACGTTTCGAAATGGAAGGGATCGAGTATCCGCCTCTCCCCGAGTGGCTGCGGGTGAGCGTACGAAATGACGACTCTGTGACGCTAGACGTGCGATTTGGCGGGGTGGGAATCTTGCTACCCGGAGATATCAGTGCCGAGGTTGAGTCACATGTGATTCCGTCGCTGGAGCCCGTATCGTTTCGGGTGGTCAAAGTCCCACACCACGGAAGCGCGAGCAGTAGTTCCCCCGCGTGGGTCACCGGGACGGAGCCGTGCCTGGCTGTAGTCAGCGCGGGCCGGAGCAATGTGTTCGGTCATCCTGCGGATGACGTCGTCAAGCGCTATGAGGATGCGGGCGCGTTGGTCCTGGTGACCGGGCGTGACGGTGCCGTGACCGTAGAGACCGATGGTCAGCAGGTATATGTCTGGACGGAGGGCGGTCAGCGGTTCCGGTATCAGTCTGGCGACTTGGAGTGCGGATCCTGAGTCCGGCGGCGTTCATTCTGCTTGACGGCTTGCCACTCCCGTTCGAGTTCTTCGGGTGACGCTTCAAAGATCGATTGGGCTCGGTCGGCGAGTTGCTGTTCCACGGTTTGAAAGCGCCGAGTAAACTTGTCGTTGGCGGCGCGGAGTGCCGACTCGGGTTCGATACGCAGCTTTCGGGCAAGGTTAGCGATCGTGAACAGTACGTCGCCGAGTTCTTCTTCGCTGTGAGTGAGGTCGCCCGCCTCGATTGCCTCCTGTAGCTCGGTGAGTTCCTCGTGCATCTTTTCCACCACGTCTTCTGCCGTGTTCCAATCGAATCCAGCATTTGCCGTGCGAGCACCGAGGCGGGATGCACGAAGCAGTGATGGAAGAGCTTCGGGGAGCCCGTCCAATAGCGATGTGGGGGTTGAGGCCTTGGCGGCTTCGGTACGCTCCTCGCTTTTGATGCGCTCCCATTGCTCCTTGACGTCGGTCGCCGTAAGCGTACGGTCCGTCTTGTCGCCGAAGATATGGGGGTGTCGTCGGATCAATTTGGCGATAATCGCTTCTGTTGCGTCGGCGATCGTGAAGTCACCGGCTTCGCTCGCAATCTGGGCCACGAAGACAATCTCCATCAGGAGGTCGCCGAGTTCCTCACACAGTTCCGCACGATTGTTTCCGTCGATTGCGGCGACCACTTCGTAGGCTTCTTCGAGGACGAAGGAACGGAGCGACGCAAAGGTCTGTTCGCGATCCCAGGAGCACCCTTCGGGAGACCGGAGTATGCGCATGATCTCGACCAGTCGTTCGAAGCGGGGACCGACATTCTCGGGAGAAGCTGGGCGGTTGTCTTGGGTGACCTTGGTCATATCGCGCGCCTACTCTACGATCTTTACGGGAGGAACAGGAGATTTCAATGCCGGAAATGTCGTTTAACGCGCTGGTAGTTTCCCTTGCGACCTCTGCTGCAGTGCATTTTGGGGACGTGAGGGACCCGTCTACGGGGCAGACCCAGGCACCTAACCTTGATGCGGCTGGGCATATGGTGGATCTACTCGTGGTTCTCGCGGACAAGACGAAGGGGAATCTCACGCCGGACGAGGAGATGTTCATTACGAAGGTAGTCCAGGAGCTTCGGATGCGACTTGTCGAGGCCCACAAAGAACCATCGTCTCCCACGGCGCCTTGACCGCGATGAGCAAAGACATCCGAGCGCCGTTGCGAATCACCTTTCTCGGTACCGGCACGTCGGCAGGTGTTCCTGTCGTCGGCTGTGATTGTGAAACCTGTTGTTCTGACGATCCGAGAGACAAGCGTTGGCGTCCCTCGATCTTTCTCGAGTTACCGGACGCCACCCGAGTGCTTGTTGATACGACTCCTGATTTTCGCTCGCAGGCGCTTTCTTTTGGAGTTGCTGGGGTGGATGTCATTCTTTTTACTCACCAACATGCAGATCACGTCATGGGTCTTGATGATGTTCGGCCGTTCAGTATCCGGCAGCCAGCCGCGATTCCCTGTTTGGCTGACGCGGCGACGTTGGCAGCGTTGCGTCGGGTGTATGCGTACGTCTGGGATCCTGCGAGTCCAAAGGGGGGCGGTTTGCCGCAATTACGGCTCGGGGAGGTGACGGGGCATTTCTCGATTGGTAATGTCGATGTGGTGCCGGTGCCGCTGCTGCATGGAAGCTATCCCATATTGGGCTATCGTTTCGGGGATTTTGCCTACCTGACGGATTGCAGCGCTATTCCCGACGAGTCGTGGGCATTGCTGGAGCAATTAGACGTGCTTGTCCTCGACGCGTTACGGCATCGTCCACACCCGACACATTTCTCGCTTGACGAGGCTATTGAGGTCGCGTCGAAGATTGGTGCGCGCCGGACGTACTTCACACATATGTGCCACGACCTGGGCCATGCTCAAACCTGCGCGTTGCTTCCCGAGGGGGTCACGCTCGCGCATGACGGCTTGGTCATCGAGACCCCGGAACGGCCGCGGAGCGGTCGTCCCCGGCAGGGTGCCGCGGAATCTCTTCTGTCGTAAGATCGAGTGCTTGTTGATGCCACGTGACATTTCGGAGTTGGGTCAGGCTCAGGTTATTCATTTTCCGGACGATTCTGCGTCTCCTCCCTGGCATCAGCCGGTGCTAGCGCTTGGCAATTTTGACGGCGTGCATCGCGGTCATACCAAGATCGTCGAACAGGTGCGCCGTCGTGCAGATGAATGTGGAGCCACGGCGGCGGCGCTTACGTTCGACCCGCATCCGTCGCGGGTCGTGCGACCGGACAAGGCACCTCCGTTGCTGATGACCGGTCGACAGAAGCTCGCGGCGCTGGCGGCCGCAGGCATGGACGGGATTGCCGTGATCCGCTTCACGCACGAGTTGTCGCAGTGGGAGCCGGAGGTGTTCGTTCGCACTGTGCTCGTGGACTGGTTGCGCGTTGCGGAGGTGTGGGTCGGAGCAAATTTCTTGTTCGGACACAACCGGACGGGAAACTTCTCGTTGCTGCGGACGCTCGGTGGGCGCTACGGGTTTCGTGCGGAGAAGATTGATCCCGTGCGCTATCGGGATTTCGTGGTCAGTAGTACTCGGGTACGTCGCTTGATCACGGAAGGCCGGGTCGACGAAGCTGGCGCGCTTCTGGGGCATCACTTCACGATAGAAGGTACGGTCACGCGGGGTGACGGCCGTGGGCGTAGTCTCGGGTTTCCGACTGCGAATCTTGCGACTGGTAACAGCCTGTTGCCTCCCAACGGGGTGTACGTCACCGCGGTGTTGGTTGATGGCGATATTTACCCTGCCGTGACAAACGTGGGTGTGCGACCGACGTTTGGTGGAACCGTGGACCGGGTTGTGGAATCCCATTGCCTCGATGTTGACCGTGATCTGTATGGGGTTGAGATTGGGGTGGCGTTCATTCAGCACGTACGTGACGAATTGGCATTCCCAGACGTTGATGCGCTGCGGGCCCAGATTGCGGAGGATTGCGATGAGGCGCGCGCCTTGTTCCGTCAGATTTCACTGTAGAATCCCCCAGACGGCTCGGGGAAACGGCGAAGTTATGCAGTGGGAATTCGTTCTCGATAACGTCATCGTGGTCACGCGTTTTCATGAGTTTGGTGGTGGGAGGGGCGGGAAGACGGTGCCGACTTCTTCGTGTCGTTTCAAGCACCGCCACCGGATCCGTAATAGCTGAGGTCGGTCCCTATTTTTTGCTTCCCTGGTTCTTGGTCGATGCGTCTCTATAACACTCTCACTCGTCAGGAAGAGGAATTCACGCCGCTCCATGACGGGACCGTACGGATGTACACCTGTGGGTTGACCGTGTATGCGCGCGGACATATCGGAAATTTCCGCACCTTCGTCGCGCTCGATGCGCTGCGGCGAACCCTCAAGCATGTCGGAGGGTTTGACGTCAGGCAGGTCATGAACTTCACCGATGTGGACGACCGGACGATCGCGGAATCGAAAGCAGCAGGCGTGTCTCTTCGCGATTACACTGACCGCTACATCGCAGCGTACCAGGAGGATGCAACCGCGCTTGGGCTTGAACCTGTCGAGGAGTATCCGCGGGCGACCGACGATGAGAATCTACGTTCGATGGTAGAGATGATTCAGGCGCTCGAAGCGAACGGACATACGTATCGAAGCGACGGATCGATCTACTTCAAGATTTCCACATTGCCGGAATATGGCAAGCTGGCCAGACTGGACCACGAAGGTATTAAGTCCGGCGCACGGATTGACTCCGATCAATACGAGAAGGATGACGCACGAGACTTCGTGTTGTGGAAGGCGACGGGACCGGATGAACCAACCTGGGATTTCGGGGTTGGCCCTGGACGGCCTGGATGGCATAATGAGTGTTCGGCGATGGCGCTGCGGTTGCTCAACGGTGCGCCCATCGACATTCACGCGGGAGGCGTGGACCTGGTCTTTCCGCACCATGAAAACGAAATCGCACAAGCCGAAGGTTCGACCAAGGAGGTGTTCTCTCGCTTCTGGGTTCATGTGGAACACCTGCTGCTAGATGAGGGCGTGAAAATGTCCAAGTCACTCGGCAATGCCTTCACCGTGCAAGACGTGCTTGAGCGTGGCTATCGTGCGTCTACGCTACGTTATGGCTTGCTGTCGGTGCATTACCGCAAACAGCTGCGATTCACCTGGGGCAGTTTGGACCAGGCGGAAGAGGCACTGAAACGGCTCATGGGGTGTCTGAGCCGACTTGATGCGGTGATCGGAGGTGAGGAGCATCCTGCGCTCACGGAGCGGATCGACGAGGCGTGTCTGGCCTTTGACGGAAAGCTTGCGCAAGATCTCAACATCCCTGGTGCGCTTGGGATCATGTTCGAACTTGTACGGGCTATCAACACGGCCATCGACGATGGCGATCTAGGTGCACCGGATGTGGCGATTATTCGAAATGCGTTCGACCGTTTCGACCGTGTGTTGGGGGTGATTGCACTTCGACGGACGGAAGACGAGCGTCCAGCGGTGGCGGTTGAGGAAATCGAGCAACTGATCGCTGAACGTCGCGCAGCGCGCGGTCGTCGCGACTTCGCGGCGGCGGATGGTATCCGTGATGACCTTGACGTTCGCGGCATCATCCTTGAGGACACACCGGACGGCACACGCTGGAAGCGGAAGTAGACGGCCCGAGTCTTGCGTCTTGATTGCGCAAGACTCATGACGGTTGTTCGACAAACCCTCGGGCGACAGGGTGAACGGTTCGCTGAACAGCTGCTCCGGCGCCGCGGGTACGTCATTCTTGCCAGGCGTTATCGGACCAGGTTCGGCGAGATCGACCTCATTGCTCGAGACCGTGATGCGTTGGTGTTTGTGGAGGTGAAGACCCGTCGCACCCGTCGTTTCGGTGGACCTCTGGCGGCAGTTGGGTTTCGCAAGCAGCAACGTTTGGTAAAGATGGCTCGCAGCTACCTCTCTAGGTGGCCTGGCCCCTTGCCTCCATGCCGATTCGACGTCGTAGGGGTGATCTTGCGGGACGCGGAGCCGCCATCAATGGAAATAGTGGCCGATGCGTTCAGGGTGGTGTGAGGGCTGCTTTCCAGGACCGTAGTTGAAAGTCATGGACCCTCCGCTTGGGCGAGTGCCGGTTGGAACTCCCTATCTTGATGCTGCCGAACGCGTGTGGTACGTTAGACATTCAGGCAGGACGTCTGTGTCGTACGGGCGGGAATAACTCAGTGGTAGAGTGCGACCTTGCCAAGGTCGAAGTCGCGGGTTCGAATCCCGTTTCCCGCTCCAAACTTCTTTCCTGAAGTCGCTATCCTGCACCGACGGCGCCGTCGCCAAGTGGTAAGGCAGAGGTCTGCAAAACCTCCATCCCCGGTTCAAATCCGGGCGGCGCCTCCATTTCTCACAGTCACCGGCCAGCAGCCAGTGCTCGCGAGGTGCTGAATGCTTCGTTTTTTTCGCGCCGGCTCGGGGCCTGGTGCGCAGTGAAGTGAGAGCCTGAACAAATGATTCAGATACCCGGAAGGCGTTGCGGTGCTGGTTGTCTTCCAGAGGCGTTTATTCTTCCCGGGGCCCAGGCACTATCGCCCCTCTCGCAATCCGCGAGTACCGGATTGCCTACGCAGGTGTATGGTCGGTACCTGACGTCTACTGTAGCGATCGTTCGCGCCCGGACGTAGGAACCCTGGTGCATGGTCGCCCACGATGATTACCTCGACGTCATGGTCTGATATTCTGTTCAGGGCATCGGCAAGACTGTCCAAGGTCACCCAGACGCGATTTTCCAGGGCACAGATATACTTATCCGCTTTCAGCAGTGGAGAAAACCCGCACAACCGCGCTGTTTCACCGACAGGTATTGGATCTACCGGAAAATGTGAGCTCACCGTCAGCCAATAGAGGAACTTTCTTCCAGGCTCCGCGCGAATAGCGCGCAACAACATTTCCGGAATCTCTTCATCACATACGCCCGTGAAGGTTCCTCCACAGCGGCGCAATGTCGGCGTTGCCTCTAGCATGTGTCGCTGAAATGTACGATGCTGAAACCCGATGTCTTCATACCAGTGAAGCCGATTGAAAAATGTGCCGCTGTAGTTGTGCCACGCGTATGTTTCGTAGCCTTCAGCTCTTAATGATTCTGGCAAGCATCGTTCCGGTGGGAATAAAGATACCTGCGGAGCGGTCGTGATGGCCTCGATACCACACAGTTCCCGCAGTTCTCCTGGAACCGTACTGCCTCTAAACGAGGTTTCACCGAATGACACGAGGTAATTGTCGCCGAGCTTCTGGCGTAGCCTTGATCTGTACCGTTCGGAGACAGACGCATCACGAATAGAGCCCCAAGACTCCATGATAACGAGAACAAGGTTCTCGGCAAGGGCTTCTCTCCGGTCTAATTTCTCAAACCAGGATGTTGTTGCCGATTCCACGGTGATGATGCGGGTTTCGTCCCAATAACTACTCTTCAAGCTTGTCAAGAATGTCTTCGTTGTCGATGTGCCAACATTCACCTTGTAGGAAAGTGCTAAAAATATCTTTCCCCTATCAATCGCAAGTGTTCCAGCACTGAAACCAAAAAAACACAGAAGAACCCAGACAAGCGCACGTCCTGATACGGGCGCAGTCGCTTTCAGTCTTAACGCAAGCATCGTCAGGACACCCACGCCAGTCACTGCGAGAGCGAGCAGGCTCAATGTATAAGGGGAAACAAGTCCCGCGAGCAAAGGCACACTTCGCACCACACTTGCGGGTGTTAGATAGAAACCTGGTGCCACGCTTAGTGTCAGGTCGAGGAGCAACAATGCAGCAAATGATAGTGCGAACGGCCATCGCTGCCGACAGACTATGAATACAATGCCTGGTATTACGTAGTCGATATTGATGCAAGCGCGCTGCAGTGCAATATATCTGGCCAATGCTACAAAGACGAGATTTGGGACACATACGATTACCAGGCTGCTCGCCACGATTCGGTTGGTGAGGCTCAATCTTGGAAAAACGTTAATGGTCACACCCTCACTTTCTTAACCGATGCCGGCCCCTGTTCCTGTTAATTACTGTCTTCGTGATACACGTGGTCTTGGGCCTTTCCGCTACACGTGCGATCAAACCACTGTAATGGGA
>CAZPZZ010000029.1:0-16776 GCA_964591245.1 uncultured Vicinamibacteraceae bacterium
TAGCAGTGTCAGCACAGTTATTAAGCTCAATGTGTAGCGCTGTATTCTCATGTACGGGGAAGTATAGATCAGCGTGCCGGCATCGTCGTTCGGCGGCATGGTGGGTCTGCCACAGGGCATGGCCACCCCGGCACCTACCAGCTTCCGCTATGAGGTGGAACCTGTCGCAGGCTGGCGGCTGGGCAAAGCTCGTGACGGACCCGTTGTTCGTAGGTGGTTGGAATGGAACGAGTTAATGTGGCGTCCCCAACGGGATTCGAACCCGTGTCTTAGCCTTGAAAGGGCTATATCCTAGGCCTCTGGACGATGGGGACGCGATGGTGTGCCGCGGCGGTCAGGGTGCATCCGTCGACGTTCAACTTCTCAGTATAGGCGAAAAGGTGTACACCTCAAAGACACGGAGGGTGAGGGATGAAGCGACGAGACATGTTCATCGGGATAGCCGTAGTCGGCGCGTTGATGGGAAACACGCTGGTGCTGGCCCAGAGCGGAGATGCGACGCCATCCCCGTTGACGGGACGCGATTACGAAGAAATCAAGGAACTCTATGCCCGATACAACCAGGGGAGTGATTTTCGTGATGCCGAACTCTTCCTGTCGGCCTTCGCGGAAGACGCGGTGATGACACGCGGCGGACGAGACATCGTGGGTATGGATGCCCTCCGGGCGGAGCGTGCCGAGCGTTATCAGGGGCAAACGGGTGATGCCGGCCGGCGGCATGTCAACGGGAGCTTCCTGATCACGCCGACGGCCGATGGTGGCGCCACGGCACGAACCTACTACCTCTTACTTGACGTCACGACCCGTCCGCCCACGCTGACGTCATCCGGGTACTACGAAGATGTGTTCACCCGGACGCCGGGAGGCTGGCGGATCAAACATCGAACCCTGCACGGTGACGGCCCCGGCCGCTGAGTCGACAGGCGAAGGTGACGACGCGTCGTGCGTGGCATTCCCGAACGATGCGTCGTCCCCGCTTATCGGAAGGTTTGCAGCACGGATGGCTCGATGACACACGAGAGTGTCCGGGCCGTGCCGACAATGTCGAGGGTCACGGACGCGTTCGGTGACCACGCCGCGTAATCATAGGTAAATTGGCCGCCGGGCCCCGCGTAGGAGCGGTCGACCGGTCTGACGTCCTGCCCCCCGCGTTTGAGCGTGAACGAGTCAAGCTCCGTGTCCGATCCTGGTTTCGGCGTAAAGCTGATGGTGAACCGGGTGCGCCGGGCCGCCTGGAAATTCGGCTGCGGAGCGGGTTGCCCCGCCCGAACCGCACCCCAGACCTGATAGGCCACCTGCTTGTAGCCCGAGAACGCAGCGAGCGTGAAATCGTCGTTCTCGCAGAGGCCCGTGTCCCAGAACAGACACGCGGGATCGTCGCCCCCTTGCTTCCCACACTCGATCGCGTGGTAGTAACTCTCGGTCGTCACCTGCTGTGCGCCCTGGTTCCATGCGGGCACGGCCCCAGAGCGGGCCGTGGCCCTGATCTGCCCAGACGCGTCGGTCGACCAGCCGGCCAGCGCGAGGGCAACGAGCAGTACGGGGGATCCGTGGCGAATCACCGTTGCAACGGATCGCATACCGGACAAGGTTCGGGGCAAACGTCGAACTCTTTGGGTCATGGGCAGAGTATAAACCGGGCTGCGAGGAGCTGATAGCGTATGGCCGTCGAGGGGCGGGGTGCCCGGGAATGAGGCGTGAGATAAATGAAAGGTCGCGACCCAGACGTAGAGGTGGGATAATCCGGACGGCGACAGGATCCGCCGTCTGGCGTGGCACAGTGCCGCACCAGAAAAGGCCTGACACGTGGCGACGCTTCTTGCTCCACGGCCGAGGAAGAGGGCGGGTCGGCCACGCAGACGCGTCAGTGGTCGAAGATGCTCGAGGCCATGTGGCGTGCATCATCGCGGTAGCGTCGCGAGACGTCAATCTCGATGCGAGTTCACACGAACAGGGAGACTGCAAAGTGCCCAACTCAGATGCTCGCGTCCACCCCTTCCCGAGTCGTCGGGGATTTTTGCAAACAGCAGCGCTTGGTACCACGGGAGCGCTCCTCCGACCATCAACGGCACAGGCCCAGGGTGAATCCGGTCGCGCCCTCGGCCAGGGCGTCGGTGCCTACGGCAGCCGGTCTCGCTTTGAAACGCCGTTCCGACGTGTCCGTGGGGCTCGCTACGAACAAGCCGCCGGCAGTTTGACCCCGCTGCAAGATCTGGACGGCACCATCACCCCGTCGGCACTCCATTTCGAGCGCCATCACGCGGGCATTCCAGACATCGATCCCACCGAGCATCGGTTATTCCTTGGAGGGCTGGTCGATCGCCCCTTGGTCTATTCGATGGCAGAATTGCGGCGGATGCCAGCCGTCACGCGCAGCTATTTCATCGAATGCTCTGGCAACGGCCGGGTGAAGTGGTCCCCGGCGGTCCCCGAGACGGATGCGCAGGCGGCGTTCGGGATGACGAGTTGCAGCGAGTGGACCGGCGTCCCCCTCTCCGTGCTTCTCCGAGAAGCCGGCGTACAGACCGACGCGAGCTGGCTGGTCGCAGAAGGCGCTGACGCCGCCCGCATGACCCGGAGCGTGCCCCTGGAGAAAGCGCTGGATGATGCCCTCGTCGCCTACGGTCAGAACGGCGAAGCGCTACGGCCAGCGCAGGGCTATCCGCTCCGATTGCTGCTGCCGGGCTGGGAGGGGAATATTTCGATCAAGTGGCTGCGCCGGGTGCACCTCGTGGACGAATCGTATCTGACCCGGGAAGAGACCTCGAAATATACCGATCTCATGCCCAATGGGGAAGCCCGTCAATATACCTTCACGATGGACGCCAAGTCGGTGATCACGCGCCCCTCGGGAGGTCAGGAACTGGAAGGCCCAGGGTTCTATCAGATCAGCGGATTGGCGTGGTCGGGCCGTGGGCGCGTGGTTCGCGTGGAGGTCTCCACCGACGGGGGACAGTCCTGGGCGACGGCGGAATTGCAGGAGCCGGTGCTCCCGCTCTCGCATACCCGATTTCGTTTCAACTGGCGCTGGGACGGAACCGACGTGACGTTGGCCTCGCGGTGTATC
Organism: uncultured Vicinamibacteraceae bacterium; assembly: GCA_964591245.1. Taxonomy (GTDB): domain Bacteria; phylum Acidobacteriota; class Vicinamibacteria; order Vicinamibacterales; family UBA8438; genus CAZPZZ01. Next base: position 3,068 of record CAZPZZ010000029.1, read on the forward strand.
GACGAGACGGGGGATGTGCAACCGACGCGCGCGGCGCTGATGGCGGTTCGCGGGTCGGCGTCGAGCTATCACAACAACGCGATTCAGGGGTGGCGCATCAGGGCCAATGGGGCCGTGGAGAACGTCGATGTCTAGCCCCGTCCGGAGTCGTGGGGATGCTCGCGTTGATCAGCAACGGGTAAAGAAGACCCGTCTGTCCCGTAGGTCGTGGTTGCAGATGGGTGTCGCCATGGCTGTCAGTGTGCACCTCTCGGCCGGATTGGCACTGGCTCAGGCGGGCGCTCTGGGCCTGGGCCGAGCCGCCTCATCGCTCGAAATGGCGAGTTGGGGGCCGATCGTCGGACCCGATGGGGACGGTTTGCCGGACGGTGGTGCCACGGCGGCGGCCGGGCGGACGATCTACGAGCGTCGCTGCCTTGCGTGTCACGGGGCCACGGGACAAGAAGGTCCGGATACCGCCCTGGCGGGAGGGCATAACTCGCTGGCTACCGCCAGCCCCCAGAAGACCGTGGGAAGTTACTGGCCAGTGGCAACGACGCTCTGGGACTACATCAATCGGGCGATGCCCTTTAATCGGCCCGGGTCGCTGACCAGCGACGAGGTCTATGCCGTCGTCGCCTACGTGCTCTATCTCAACGACCTGGTAGGCGCGCAGGACCGGATCGACGCCGAGACACTCCCTGGTATTGCCATGCCCAATCGTGATGGATTTGTGTCGGATCCACGCCCCGATCTCGATCGCCCTTCCGATCCGTAGTGCCGGCCCGCTGCCACACGTGATCCGCCGTGTCTTCCTGGTTCCCCTCTCGCCGTGATCTCCCGGGGCTTGCGCTTGCCGTCGGGCTCGCGCTCGTCGCACTCACGCTAACAGCGGTCGTGTTTCCCGTCTCCCCGTGGGTGTCACCCATCGTGGTGGCCATCGGGCTTGGCGCGCTGGTGCTGAATACCCCACTGGCGCAGTGGCTGGGGCTGGCGGTCGACCGCGGTCGTGACGCCGACACCTTCGAACCGGGCCTTCGCTTTACCGGAAAATGGGTGCTGCGTGGCGCGATCGTCTTGATGGGGCTCACGGCACGCATCGATCTTATCGATCCGGACCAACTGGCGCGTATCGTGCTCGTGCTACTGGTGAGCCTCCCCACAACATTCTTTGTCACCCACGCCGTCGCCGGTCTTCTGAAGCTCCGTCGCGAGATGGCGGATCTGGTGGCCATCGGGACCATGATCTGCGGTGCGTCGGCAATCAACGCGCTGGCCCCCACGGTGTTTGCACGACGACGCGACCAGGGCCTGGCGGTGACCGCCATCTTCCTGTTCAGCGTCGTGGCCTTGATGACCTTCTTGCCCGTCGGCACGCTCCTGGGTCTCGATCCGGAACTTGCCGGACTCTGGGCCGGCCTGGCCGTGAACGATCTGTCCTCGAGCGTGGCCGTGGGTGGCCAGTTCGGGGAAGACGAGAGCATTGTGGCCACGATGGGAAAAACCGTGCGCATCGTGCTCTTGGGCCCCCTGCTGGTCCTCTTTGGTCAGTTGCGGCGTCAGGCCCCCGCCGAAAAGGGTGTACCGCTCGGATGGACGGCGCACCTGCCGCTCTTTGTCCTCGGGTATCTGGCCATGTTCGCGTTGCGCCTGGTCGGAGACCAGCTCTTTCCTGGAAACGATACGCGCTGGGGCGCACTGCTTGCGGCCAATGACGTGGTGGTTGACGTGGCCATCGCGACGGTCTGCGCGTCGATTGGCCTGCAGATCCACGTACGCGGTCTCTTTGATGTGGGGTGGCGCGTCGCGGCGACCGCCGGCGTGGCATGGGTGACAATTGCCACACTCTCTCTCGGGCTCCTGCTCGCCGGGGCGAATGGCCCGACCTCGCTTGCCCTCGGCGGAGGACTGCTGACCGTGGTGCTTGCATTTCTCGCCTTCCGGCGATGGCGCATCATCCCGCGGTCTCTCGAGGATCGACTCGAGGTGGGCGAGCCCTTCACGTTACGGGAAACGGTTGAGGTGCTCGAATTGCTCGATGCAGAGGGCCCGATCCCTCCGTCGAGAGCTCGGCGCGTCTTGCAACGGGTGCAACCCGCCATCGGTGAATTGGTCCCGTTGCGTGAGAGTCCCGTCCAGGGCGGGATCAACTACCGGCGACTGACGTTCTGGCGTAGCGAGACCCATGGCATCTCACTCGTCGGGATTCTCTGGACTCCCGGCACCACCGCACATATTCACTCACACGACTATTCGGCCGTGGGTCGGCGAATCGAGGGCAGCGTGGAAGTGGTGGATTTCGTACGAGGTGGGACCGATGCGCTCCGTGTGGCCAGACGAACGGAGCTCGGACCGCCCGGCTTGCTCGAATTCGCGGCGGGAGACACGATTCACCTTGTGCGCAATCTGGGCGCACACGACGCGATCGACCTGCACATCTGCGGTAGACGCGAGAGAACGGAGGCCGCAATGCGCTTTGTGCCACGAGAGCGTTGTGAGACGTTCGCCGTCGGACAGGAGATTGCGGTCGATGTGATCGCTGACCACCTGCCGGTCGTGATGTCCGAACCTGGGGAATAAGAACCGGGAACGGTATAGGATAGACCGCAGCACCATTGACATCTTGTCCACGCGCCGGGGTGCGTGGCCACAATCACGGGAGCACGCTATGACCACCAAGACCTCACGTCGAACCGTCGTCAAGGGAGGCGCCGCCGCGCTCGGCATGGGGGTCCTCGGCGTGCCGGAGTGGGCATTCCCCGCACTGGCCCAGCAGGAGGAAGTCGTGGCCTTTACGGATATTCCCGAAGGATTCGGGGGACAGCGAGCGGGTTCCCTGACGCGCATCTACGACATTCGGAATATCGACGGCCCCTACACGCCAGCAGACGAGTTCTATGCAATTCAGCATTTCGACCAGCCGGTGATCGATCCGGCCTCGTACCGGTTGACGATCTCGGGCCTCATCGAACGTCCCGTCGAACTGACGGTCGACGACCTGCAAGCACTGGGTCGTCAGGACGTGGATGCAGGTTACGAGTGCTCCGGAAATTCAGGACGGGTCATCCAGGGGCTCGCCAGTAACGGCCGGTGGAGTGGGGTGCCGCTCCGGACAGTGCTTGAACACGTCGGGATCCAAGACTCCGCACGAGAACTGGTCTTCGTCGGCGCCGACAAGGGGCCAGAGTCTGTTGATTTTCGCGGGCGGGCCTACGAGGTGGAACAACCGTTCGCGCGGAGCCTCTCGCTCCCGAGTGGGCTGAGCACGGAGCCGTTACTCGCCTATGCCTTGAATGACGCGCCGTTGACGAAAGAACAGGGGGCTCCCGTCCGCCTCGTCGTGCCAGGGTGGTATGGAGTCTCCAACGTCAAATGGCTGACACACATCCGGGCGCAGGCCGAGCGGTTTCTCGGCAAGTGGCAGGCGCGGTGGTACCGCACCCTCTGGGCGGAAGAGATCGCGGGTGAGACCGTCTGGCACGAGACCGAGATTACCCGACTACGCGTGAAGTCGGTCATTGCGCGCGTCACGCGGAGCGCGAGTGCACACACGGTAATGGGATTCGTGCTCAACGATGGCACGCCGCTGGAGTCGGTCGAGGTGCGCGTAGACGATGGACCCTGGGAGCAGGCAACCCTGGATGCCTCGACGACGAACCCCTACGGATGGAAACTCTTTCGCTATACCTGGAACGGGGCGACACCAGGAGAACACACGCTCGTATCTCGCGCAACCGATGTGAACGGGGTCGTGCAGCCCACGAGCGAGGAACTCTCCATTAAACAGACCGGCCTCGAGGACAATTCACAATTCCCACGAACCCTGACGATCTCGTGAGGGAAGTGGGGGGAGACCCGCTCGGCGGGGAGGTGTCATGATGCGATTTTATAGAACGGCGCGACGAACGCTCGTCCTCGCACTCGCGGCGACGGTCTGGGTGAGCGGGGCCTCAGTCTCGGCCCAGTCACTCGACGGCCTCGCCACGGCCTCGCTGGCACAGATCTCGGGTGAACTCGACGTTCCGGGGCTTCAGGCCTCCGTCGAGATCCTCCGGGACGAATGGGGCGTGCCGCATATCTACGCGCAGAATGATGACGATCTCTTCTTTGCGCAAGGCTACGTCATGGCCCAGGACCGGCTGTGGCAGATGGAGATGTGGCGCCGCTGGCATGAAGGGCGCCTCGCCGAAATCTTTGGCCCGGAGGCGCTGCCCTACGACCGGCGTACGCGGCTCATGATGTTCCGCGGTCCCTGGGATGAGACCGAATGGACGAGTTACCACCCCGACGCCAAGCGGCTCTTCACGGCCCACGCGAACGGGGTCAACGCGTATATCGCGCAGCAGCGGGACAATCTCCCGGTCGAGTTTCAGCTGACCGGCATCGAGCCCGCCCCCTGGACGCCGGAAACCAGCGTGCTGCGTTGGGCGGCACTGGCCGTTCCCAGCGTACGTGGGCATGCGATCAACGAGATTCAACTGGCGCTCAACGTCGCGCGCTACGGCGCTGAAGAAGCGAATCGCCGTGCCGCACCGGACCCCTGGGATGATCTCGTCGTTCCGGAGGGCCTGGACCTCAGCATTATCACGGAAGATCTACTCGAGGCCGCGCGGGCCGGAGACGGCGACCCGTTCGTGGCGGGCCGGCTGCCGGCGTTGGAGATTGTCGATCCCTACCGGGCACTCGTCGACACCCCGGGCCTGCAGGCAACGCGAGTATCCGCGAGAGAGATTCCGACCGAAGGGAGCAATAACTGGGTCATGACCGGCGCCCGCTCGCCGAGTGGCATCCCGATCCTTGCCAATGACCCGCACCGACGCATCGAGATGCCGGCCCTGCGGTACTTCATACATCTGGTGGCGCCGGGCTGGAATGTCATCGGCGGCGGCGAGCCGCCCTTCGCAGGAGTGGATGCCGGCAGCAACGAACACATGGCCTGGGGCTTCACCTTTGCCGGCACCGACATGGTCGATGTCTACGTCGAGGAGTTGCATCCGGAGACGCCCGATCTCGTGAAGTGGCAAGACGGCTGGGAAGCCCTCCAAATCATCGAGGAAGACATTCTTGTCAAAGGCCAGGACCCCGAGCACATCACGCTCAAGTTCAGCCGCCATGGACCGGTGTTTTACGAGGACCTGGAGCACCGCCGTGTCTACGCGGTGCGCTCGGTCGTACAGGAGCCAGGCACCGCGGCCTACAAAGGGAGTTTTCAGCTCGCACAGGCCACCGGGTGCGAGGATTTCTTCGACCGCGCCATGCACTGGCTGGTGCCGACGCACAGTCTCATCTGCGGCGACGTACAGGGGAATATCGCCCTGCAGGTCACGGGACTGACCCCCGATCGTGACGGGTGGAACGGCCGCCTCCCGGTGCCGGGAACCGGTGAGTTTGAATGGCGTGGATTCCGGTCAGACCTTCCACGGGAGTACAACCCCGACCGGGGATACATCGCGACCGCAAACAATAACGTGCATCCGCCGGATTACCAGGGACGCCCGGTCTTCTACCACTCCTCGAGAGGCGTAGAGACCTCTCGGATTGCGCGGCTGCATCAAATTCTCGGCGCCGGCGAGATTCTTTCGGTGGAGGACCACGAGCGGATCCAGCACGACGCCTATCTCCTGGCGGCTGAACGCGACATCCCCTCGTTCCAGGGATGGACATCCGACGACCCGGACGTGGAGTGGGCCCGACAGCAGATAGCGGGATGGAACGGGAGTCTCTCCCGTGAGAGCGCGGCCGGGGCGCTCTATGTGCGCTGGAATAGCGAGGTCGCAGCGGACGCCCGAGCGTCTGATACTCCGGTCGCAGAGCGCCAATCCTTGATCGAGGACGGCGTGCGCGCGGCCATGGCACGGCTGAGCGCGGAGTTAGGTCCAGACCGCACGGCGTGGCGCCACGGACGGGTACACGCCAGCGAATTGCCGCATATGATGACGGCAGCCTTCGACTTGCCGACGGTCGAGCGTCCGGGTGGGTTCGGTTCGGTGAACGCCACCGGAGCCAATTTCCGTCGCATCATCGACCTGGCCGACCTGGATCGTTCGGTGGCGACCAACGCACCGGGTCAGTCGGCCCAACCCGGAAGTCCCTATTACGGCAATCTCGTGGATCGCCTGGGGAACGGAGAGTATTTTCCGCTGTTGTATACACGAGAGGGGGTCGAGGAGCACACGGCTCATCGCCTGACCCTCCGCCCGACGCGGCGCACCGAATAGAGAGCGCCCCTTTGGCCTGACACATCGCCTGTTGGCGTCTGGAACCGCGGTCCCTTGACCGGGAGCAGGCTGGCACCAGAACGTGCGGCGCCGCGCTCTGGCTGGTGGGGACCATCGCATCAAGGGACACGCCGCCTTGCGCGGACCATCGCGTGGGGATGGCGTATTACGTGAGAGGACTCCCATGCGAGATTGCATCCTGGCCGCGGTGGCTCTCCTGCTGTTGGGCCCGACCGTATCGCTCGCCCAGACCGGCGCGCTCCCCGGGCGTTGGCTGACCTACGGGGGTGATGCCGGTAGTACCAGGTACTCGCCCCTCGACCAGATCGATGAAAACTCGCTCGAGCGGCTCAAGGTTGCCTGGCGGTGGGACTCGCCCGACAATGCCGTCGTCGTCAACAATCGTGCCGCATTGTCACGCGTGCCGTCGGCCTTCAAGGCCACCCCTGTCCTGATCGATGGCATCCTGTACATCAAGACGTCGATGAGTCAGGCGGCGGCAATCGACGCCGCCACCGGTGAAACGAAATGGGTCTTCGATCCGGGTATCTGGGACGGCTTCGCCCCGGCGAATACGGGATTCAACTCCCGTGGCGTTGCCTATTGGTCCGATGGGGTCGAAGCGCGGATCTTCCTGCCCACAGGAGACGCCTATCTCTACGCCCTGGACGCCGCGACAGGCCGACCCATTGCGCAATTCGGAGCCGATGGGGCGGTTGACGCCACCCAGGGGCTACGCCGGCCTATTCCGCGTGAAGAGTACCAGCTGATGTCAGCGCCGCTGGTCGTCGGGGACGTCGTCGTGATCGGGTCCGTCGTCTTCGACGGGCCGCGCTACCAGTTGGCTCCCCCCGGGGATGTGCGGGGATTCGACGTCCGGACCGGTGAAGAACTCTGGGAGTTCCATACAATTCCGCAGCCCGGAGAATTCGGTAACGACACCTGGGAAGACGGGTCATGGCGAGACACGGGCGCGACCAATGCCTGGGGTTCGCTCAGCGCGGACTCGGAGCTAGGCTACGTCTACATCCCGACGAGCACTCCGACGAATGATTGGTACGGCGGTCATCGTCCGGGGGATAACCTCTTTGCGGAAAGTATCGTCTGCCTGGACGCGGAGACCGGCGAGCGCGTGTGGCACTTTCAATTCGTCCACCACGGATTATGGGACTACGATGCCACGGCGGCACCGTTGCTCGTCGATCTGGTCGTGGATGGCCGTCCAATCAAGGCGGTCGCGGTGGTCACGAAGCAGGCCTATACCTATGTCTTCGATCGGATCACGGGCGAACCCGTCTGGCCCATCGAGGAACGGCCGGTTCCACCGTCGCTAGTGCCCGGGGAGCGAAGTTCGCCAACCCAACCGCATCCCACGAAACCGCCTCCCTTTGATCGCCAGGGGTTCGCACGAGATGACCTGATCGATTTCACCCCTGAATTGCGTGCCGAAGCGGAGGAACTGCTGGGGGCGTTTACCTACGGGCCCCTCTTCGAGCCACCGGCACTGGTCGGCAACGGCACCCGCGGCACCATCTTGATGCCCGGGGCCACCGGCGGGGCCAACTGGCCAGGCGCTGCCATCGATCCGGAGACCGGCTGGTTGTATGTGCCCTCCCAGACACGTCCGCACGTGATCCAGATCGAGCCTGCAGACCCGACCACTTCTGACTTCGCATACCGACGCGGTGGGGGAGCTCGCCTGGAGGGCCCGCAGGGGCTTCCGCTCTTCAAACCGCCGTATACCCGTGTGTCGGCCTTCGATCTGAATACCGGGACGCTCGCCTGGATGCAGCCCCTGGGAGACGGACCACGGCAGACGGTCATGGACCTGGGCATTTCCGACCCGGGCCCCCTGGGAGGGAGTCTGTACACGGGACCACTGGTCACGAAGACGGCCCTCTTTCTCGGGCTCCGCGGCGATGACGCGCCAAATCTCGGCGCCGGTGGCGGCCGGTTCCCCACGGACGCACCTCCCACGTTCAACGCCTACGACAAGACGACCGGTCGTCTGCTCGGTTCGGTGGCGCTCGATGTGCCACCGACCGGAACGCCAATGACCTATGAACTCGAGGGACGGCAGTTTCTCGTCGTGGCCTACGGCACGGGTGATGCCGCCGGACTCGTCGCCCTGGCGCTCGACTAACGGGCACACGCGTTTTACTCGGGGGGCCTATGTCTCGAATCGTCTTACTTGTCGCCATCACGATCGCACTCCTCGGAGATACACGTTCTGTCCAGGGCCAGTCACCGGATCCGGTGGTCGACTTGCTCGCCGCCCTCACGAATGCGCCTGGAGCCAGCGGATTTGAAGGCCCGGTGCGAGATATCGTCAGATCGCGATTGATGGAACTCGGCGGGGAGATCTCTCACGATGGACTCGGCTCGGTCATCGGTCGCTTCGCCGGTCCCCCGGACAGCCCACGGGTGATGGTCACGGCCCACATGGACGAAGTGGGCCTGCTGGTGCAATACATTCGTCCGGATGGGTTTATCAAATTCAAGACGCTGGGCGGATGGCTCAACCAGGCGCTGGTCGACCAACGATGGATTCTCAACACACGAGAGGGGTTGATCCACGGCGTCAGTGGCATCCGCACCATACACGTGACGCGCGGGAGCGAGCGTACCCGGGTCTGGGATAGTAACGAGCTGTTTATCGACGTTGGGGCCACATCGCGATCGGACGCCCTCGCCATGGGCATCCGGCCGGGTGATCCCATCGCGCCGTGGAGCCCCTTCACCGTGCTTGCCAATGACCGCTACGCGGCGAAAGCGTGGGACGATCGGGTCGGGCTGGGCGTGATGCTCGAGGCCATGCAGCGGATGCAGCAGCGGGGGATCTCGCTACCCAGCACGATTTATCTGGTGGCCACCGTCCAGGAGGAGATCGGACTCCGTGGAGCGCAGACGTCGGTGCCCCTCGTGAACCCGGATCTCGGTATTTCCATCGAAGCGGGCGTCTCGGCGGATTACCCGGGGGCGCGACCGGAGCAAGCCCAGGAGCGGCTTGGCGGCGGGCCGGGCCTCTTTCTGCTGGACAGCTCCATGCTCCCCAATACCAAGCTCCGCAATCTCCTCTTCGACGTGGCATACAGTGAAGGCATCACGCTCCAACCGGACGTCTTGAGCGGCTACGGCGAGGACGGCGCCGAGATCCAGCGCTTTGACACCGGGAGGCCTTCCGTCAACATGACCGTCCCGACCCGCTATTTGCACGGGCATACGGGCATCATCGATCGGAACGATTTCGAGGGGGCCGTGGAGTTACTCATCGCCGTGCTCCAACGACTCGACGGCCCCGCCATTGCCGAGTTGTCCAGCTTTCGCCCCGGAGATCGCTAACCATTGATTACGACGCCGTACGGCAATGGTCGGGCGCCGTGCACACAGGGGAGACCATGCCCAGAATGTATGGGGTAGTCGCACTGGCCGCCAGTCTGTCGGCCATATTCATGACGGGTGCGGCCCCGGCGGCCCGTCATGGCACAGACCGGCCACTCGTCAGCCTCCAGGACTACGATCGCTGGCGCAGTGAACTCTCGAACTGGGGGCGGTGGGGGCCGGATGATGAACTTGGGGCCCTGAATCTCATCACGCCGGAAAAACGTCGTGCTGCCGCGGCCCTGGTACAGGACGGCCTGACCGTCTCCCTGGCCTCGACCGCTCAGGTCGAAGCGTCCCTGGACAACCCCTGTCCGGTAGCGTGGGAAATGGTGACCGCGTCGCCGCAGGGAGCTACGGACAGCGTCGCCTATCCATGCATTCACGGACCTGGGACGACGCATATTGACGGGTTCGGTCACCGCTTCTTCGACGGGAAGATGTGGAATGGCTACCCGATAGCTGGCACCGTGACGATGGAGGGAGGGGCGCAGAAAAATTCGATTCTCACGATGAAGGACGGCATCGTGACGCGTGGGGTGCTCTACGACATTCCGCGGCTCAAAGGCGTGGCCTATCTTGAACCGGGCGAGCGCATCTTTGTCGAAGATCTCGAGGCCTGGGAAGCCCTGTCGGGCGTACGCGTCGGGGCCGGCGACGCGCTGTTATTGCGCTGGGGCCGATGGGCGCGGCAGGAGGCGCTGGGCCCCTTCGATACCGGTGCCGAGGCGGCTGGCTTCGACAACTCGGTGATTCCCTGGCTCAAGGCCCGGGATGTCGCGCTCATTGGCTGGGAAACGCCCGGCTACATGCCCCAGCCGCCTGGCGATCTTCCCCGGTTGGCGCTCCATGACTTTGCCCTCACGATGCTGGGCGTGCACCATCTGGATCGGGCTGATTTCGACGCACTGGCCGCACTGGCCGCCGAACGGAATCGCTGGGAATTCATGCTCACCATCGGCCTGCTCCCGATTCCGAATGGTACGGGGTCTCCCGTCAATCCCATCGCGATTTTCTAGGAGCCACGATCTATGCTCGCTTGCTCTCGATCCTGCGTCGCATCCAGCCGTGCCGCGCGCTGCATCGGAATCTGGCTTCTCGTCGGCGTCTGCGGGGCACTCGGCGGATCGGCGCAAGCCCAGACAGAGGAAGAGGCCGCCGTGAGCGCGGTGCTCGACGCCCTGCACCAGGCAGCCGCCGGGGCGGACGCCCAAGCCTATTTCGGCCTCTATGCCACGGAATTCATCTTCCTCGGCACCGACGCAACCGAACGGTGGGACCGTGCAGCATTCACGGCGTACGCGACCAGTCGCTTTTCGCAGGGGCAAGGCTGGACCTACGCGACACGTGAACGACACATCTATATCGGCCCCGGGGCGCAGGTGGCCTGGTTTGATGAGCGCCTACACAACGCGCGGCTCGGTGACACGCGGGGAACCGGCACACTCGTCAAGGAGGATGGGGACTGGAAAATCAGCCAATACCACCTGACCATCCCTATCCCCAATGCCCTCGTGCCTGAGATCGTGGAGAGCATACAGACACGTACCGAGGCGCGCGACTGACGGACGCGCCCCCCTCCGGCTCCGCGACGGATGACTCCGGTCGCTAGCGAGCCGGTTCGAGTTTGAGGACGGCCCCGTCTTCCATGTCCGTTGTCAGGTACAGGAATCCGTCCGGGCTCTGTTTCACATCCCGGATGCGCTGACCGAGTTCCGTCAGCAGTGTTTCGCGACGGGATTCGAGCCCCTGTGCATTGAAGGCGACGCGAGAGAGTTGCTCCCCCCGCAGTCCGCCCGCAAAGAGATGACCGGTCCACTCGGGAAACTTGTCGCCCGTGTAGAACACCATCCCCGAGATGGAGATCGAGGGCGTGTAGTAGACCAACGGTTGTTCCATACCCGGGGCCGCCGTGGGTGGCTGAATCGTCGGCGGTGGCAAGCCAGACCGGATGCCGTCAGGATCGTTCGAATAGGCCCGCCCATAGGTAATCACGGGCCAGCCGTAATTGGCTCCGGGGCGAATGATATTGATCTCGTCGCCGCCCTGGGGCCCATTTTCGGTTTCCCACAATTCCCCCGAACGCGGATGAAAGGTGAGACCGTTGGAATTCCGGATACCGAGCGCGTAGATCTCCGGGCGATAGCCAATCTGATCGACAAAGGGGTTGTCCGTCGGCACGGTGCCATCCTCATTGAGGCGGAGAATCTTTCCGCCATGGTGGTCCGGATCTTGCGCCCAGCTTGTGTCGCCCTGTCGTTCGGCGAAACCAGGCGCCCCGATGGTCAGGTAGAGCTTGCCGTCTGGTCCAAAGATCATCCGCGCGGACGAGGGCCCGTCCGTCCAGGATGCCGACTCGAAGATTTCCTCAACGTCTAGCAGTTCGTACCCCTCGAGGCGTCCACGAATAACGACCGCGGTTCGCAGATGGTCCGCGTCTGGGTTTCGCTTCCAGTAGGAGACATAGACCAGACGATTCTCGGAGAAGCGAGGATGCACCGTGACATCAACGCCCGCCGTATCCCTGCGCTGACTCGTGATGCCCGGCAGCAAGCCCGTAATGGGCGTCGGGTCGAGGACATCATCGTGGATCAACCGAAGCGTTGCCTGGTTCTGTTCCGTGACGAGGATGTCTCCACCAGGGAGGAAGGTCAGTGCCCACGGGTGAACCAGTCCCTTAATCGGCACGACCCGCACCGGCCCGGCCGACGTCGACACCACAGACGGCGTCTCGGAGAGCGGGCCCGGTGGCTGGGCCCATCCCGGAGGTGCGGCAATGGCCACAACGAGAGCCATGACGACGGGAGTCAAACGACGCAATACGCTGCGCGGCACCATGTAGTCTCTCCTGGCGGCACGTGCTGCGCCGCATGTCCCAACGAGGTTGACAGACCCTGAATTATAGAAGGAATTATGACCAGGGCCGCCGTTCTTCATTCAAGGACGTCGACGCGCTGGCCTACTCGCAGTTGACCGGTGCCACGAGCCACGAGATTTTGACCAAAGACGGGCTTCCCACGCCACAGACGATAGACGCCTAACGTCTTGAGCGGCTCCGGGCCTGTTGAAGCGCCACTTGTCTGGTCGAGCGTTGTGACCATGCAACGGGTACAGGGTTTGAGCACATCGAACGGAATCCCCCCGATCCGGATCGAGCGCCACTGCTCCTCGGCGTCCGCTGGCGCCCCGCCAATCACCAAATTGCTCCGAAACCGTGCCATCGAAATTTTGGTCTCGTTACCGGTTTCGTGGATACGTGCCTGAAGCGCGTGCAGGGACGCTTCCGATGTCAGGAGGAAGGGGAACCCATCGGCAAAGCTCACCACATCGCCCGCTCTGCCGTAGCACGTGTCCACAGGTCGTGCGACGCGGTCGGGCAAAAAAACGAGGCGCAGGTCGCTCTTCAAGGCGTCGCGCAGCCACTGCTGGGTCTCCCTCCCGAGGGGCACGGCTTGAACCGTATCTTCCCAGATGCGTACCGAGATGTTCGCTTCCTCGGGCGGGGTGAGCGGTAGACGCAGCACCCCACACTCCTCGCGACCGTGCATGGTCAGAGAGAGCCCTGTCTCGTCTAACCGGGTCCGCAGACGCGCGAGCATCGGCAACTCCCGTTGGGTGACGAACGCTCCAGCCTGATCGACAAGCATGAAACGGCGGTCCTGCCGCAACCCGCACGGGGTCAGCATGGCCTCCTGCACGTCGATACCCGCACAACTCTTGATCGGGTAGAGGTGCATCGACGTGAGTGTGATGCTGGTTGCTTCCGAGTGTTTGGACATCGAGCCTGATTGTCTCGCATATTGAACCCGCCGTCGTCATCTCGATGGATGGAGCTCGACAACGCACCGCCGCCGGTCGGGAAGAGGGGCGAATTCGGGCCCGGAGCCATGAACTTCGACTGGAGAGAGAAGGTATTGCCAAGTGCAGGAGAAAGGGGCACACTGCACACACAGTAATACCGGCTCGATCCACGTCGGCACGACGGGACATCATGTGCGAGGCCATACGGGGACAGGCCCGGGCGGCCCCGTTCTCACGAGCCCCGTCCAGGGGCGAGCACCCCTCGGCACGCGGTACACCCGTAGAACCCGATCTGCCTGGATGGAGCACGAGGCGACAATGACCATTCGT
>CAZPZZ010000029.1:16786-36691 GCA_964591245.1 uncultured Vicinamibacteraceae bacterium
CGAGGCCATACGGGGACAGGCTCGGGCCACCCCGTTCTGCCAGCGCCCCGGTGCAGGGGCGAGCACGGCTCGGCGCGCGGTACGCCCGACGCACCCGATGTGCCTGGATGGAGCACGAGACGACAATGCACATGCGTGCGCGCTGCCTCTCACGACCGCGATGGCGGTCGACGAAACAGCGCCTCGGCGCGGAGTACCGGCCGACGCGAGCGAGACGTTGATCAGGCCGAAAGCAAGTGAGGACAGAAGATGGCAGCACCGACGAAGGATCAAATGAAGATCATCGTACCCACGGCCATCGTGGGGTTGCTCGTGGTGGGATTTCTCGGTTGGTCGGCGATCTGCCCATGCGGATATACGCCGGGAGCCTACCTGTTCGGAACGACGGCCGAGGAACCTGTCTCCGACTGGGGATTCGCCAACGAGGTGACATTGTGTCAGCTTCAGATTCGGGCCGGCATCCGACCGCACGCCATCAACCTGAATTGCATGGCCACGCCAAGCGGCGAGCTATACCTAAGCTGCTCGGTCTGCGACACGAAGTACTGGGCAGGACATGCAGTCGAGAATGGCTGGGCTCGCTTACGTATGCACGACACGGTCTATCCTGTGCAGTTAACGCGAATTTTGGAATCTGGCGAATTGGACCGGGCCTGGGCGGCCCGCGTCAAGAAACTGAACTCCCTGGAGACGCCCGGCAGTGCACCGCCACCACCAGACGCGCCACGTCCGGATCGCTGGTGGACGTTCCGGGTCGAATGGCGCGGGTAACCGCGGATCCCGCCGCGCGTCGCCGCCCCCTTTCCGTAAAGCGACGCGATTCCTGCCGGTTGTAGTTCTTGGCCGAGAGGGCACCTGTCATGCCGCTGAACGGTGCCCCTTCGGCCTAGACCGCCCGCTCCAGAAACTCGACCAGTAATGCACTCACGGCCTCTGCGCGCTCCTGCTGCACCCAGTGACCGGCGCCCTCGAGCAGGTGCACATCGCGCATGTCCGTACAGGCACGCGTCTGCATGTATTCGAGCGCGCCCGGTCGCTGGTAAATGCCCCAATCGCGCAGTCCCGCAACAAAGAGTGAGGGTTGGTCGATGGTGCGTCCGGCAAAGACACGAAGATCCCCGTTGATCCCGCCGGCCCCGAACAGCGACGACACGGATGTATTGCTGCGGTACCACTGGAGTCCGCCCTGGAACCCCGTTCGGGCGTATTCCTGGCTGTAGATCCGCAAGTCTTGGTCAGGCAACCACGCGGACCTGGCAATATCGGCGGCAGACGGCATATGTGGTGCCACGGTCTCTGCCATCGTCTTGTCGAGTTCCATAACGTAATAATGGGGCAATTTTGCCAATTCGGCAGCCGACCACGCCTCCAGGGGAAAGGGCATGTTTCCGGCCCAGTCCCCACTCTTCATGTGGTAATAGCCTCGCAGAAAAGCATGCACTCCCTGGGGAGCATGCCACATATCCGTATTCGCCTCCCGTGTCGCGTAGTAGCGCCGATAGTGTTTCCGTCTGGGACTCTGCCGAGCAAGCTCAAGATCAATATCTTCCGTCACGGGCGCCTGGCCCCCCGCCGCGCTATTGGCAGTATCGAAAGGAAGGATGGCTGTTCCGCTGAAGGGCGCGCTCATGAGAGCGACAGATCGAAACACGTCGGGTCGGGCCACCGCGCACCACGCGGCGACGATCGCACCAAAGTCATGACCGACGAGGTGGGTGCGACGAAGGCCGAACGCTGACACGAGGCTGACCATGTCGCGAATCTCGTTCAAGAGCCGAAATGGCCTCAGATCCGCGTCATAGGCCACATCGCTTCCGTCTGTTCGACCATACCCCCGGAGATCCGGAGCCAAGACGCGATACCCCGCATCCGCTAACCGGGGCATCACCCGTCTCCAGCTATAGGCAAGCTCCGGAAAACCATGCAGTAGCAGGACAGCGGGCCGGCTCTCTTCGCCGAATCCGGCCTCGAGAACATGCATGCGCAGCCCATTCACGCCGTTCACAAATCTTGACCGCATGCCATCCGGCAGCATTTCGGCCGGGTAGGGACCGATCGGTCCGCCGGGTTGTGCCACAGGCGGAACCGGTGTGCCGGGACGTGCGGCCCAGCCGGGAGTGGCCAGGGTAGCCGCGACCCCGCCCAGGAGTTGTCGTCGGGTCAGTTTCGCAGTCGGCATCGTGATTTCTCCCAAGTTCCGCGGTCGTCCGCGGCAACCAACCCAGAGAATGGGCGGCATCTATGGGTTACCGTAACGTATCATTAGCCCCGCAACGCAATCAGGAGGAACTCGCCATAGTGGCACCGGAGCCCAGATGGTGAGATCCGGAGAGCGTGTCGTTGCGTGCTGAAGCGGGAGCACGCGCCACAAACGGGCAACAAGGAGAGGTGCGATGTTGAGACGGAACAGGGTGCGACTGTGGATTCTGCCGGTGGCGTGGATTCTCTCCAGCACCGCAACCTTCGCCCAGGCGGGCGGCCAGACCGCAGCACGACGTACGCCGGATGGACAACCGGACATCTCCGGCATTTTCACGTTTCGCACGTTGACGCCACTTGAACGACCCGAAAGTTTGGCAGACGTAGAGACCCTGGACGCGGAGGATGCCGCAGCCTGGGAAGCGGCCGAGCGAACCAGGCGCAATCGAGATCTTTTCGATCCAGAGCAGGGCGCACTCTTTTATCGCCCGCGTGCGGAAGGTGGCGTGCTCTCCTATAACGAATTCTGGTACGAACGCGGTGTCGAGATGACAGCTGACAAGCGAACGTCACTGATCATCGATCCACCCAACGGGCGACGTCCACCCCGACTAGAAGCGGCGGTCACCCGGAGTCGCGCCCAGGCGGCATATCGAGCCGAGCATCGGTACGACTCCTACGAGAATCGAAGTGCCGCCGACCGATGCCTGATGGGGTTCAACGCTGGCCCCCCAATGGTCTCCGGCACGTACAACAATAACGTCATGATTTTCCAGGCTCCCGGCTACGTCGCGATTCTCAACGAGATGGTGCACAACGCGCGGATCATTCCGATCGGTGAGCCAGGAACCGGCCTCACTGTAACGTTTCCACAGTACAGTGGGGTCTCCCGTGGATATTGGGAGGGAGAAACGCTAGTCGTCGAAACCTCAGGATTTCGCGGCGGGAGCAGCGGACTGTCCTCAACGAATATGCATCTCGTCGAACGCCTGACCCGCGTCGATCCGGATACCGTGGCCTACGAGTACACGGTGACCGACCCGACGGTCTACACGGCCCCGTACACTGTCATGATGCCGTTTCGTCGGACCGACGGCCCGCTCTTCGAGTACGCATGTCATGAGGGCAACTACGGACTGGAGGGCATTCTCGCGGGCGCCAGGATGTTCGAGAACGAGGGCAAGGAACTGCGCCCCTAACAGAGCAGGAGCATGTAGTAGGTAACAGCGTGAGCGAGACAACGTCTCATCTAGATCAACGAAAGGATTGAATACGACATGAAGAAAAACGCACTGATCCTCGCAGTACTCGTGGGTGTGATCTCCAGCAGCAACGCCATGGCACAGAATGCGCCTCCCGCACCGTGTGGACCCAAGGCTGACCTGTCGGATGAGTTCTCCAGCAATGTGGCCGCGGCCTCTCGCTGCTTCGAAATCCGCATGTACACGGTCGACAAGACCCGCATTGGCACCGGCGATTTCGTAGGTGACATCGACATGCTGCATCAGCGGTTTCGGGAAGAAGAAATCGCGATCTTCGAGAAACATGGTGCCGAGATTGTGGGGGCCTTTCAGAGTCTCGATAATTCAGACACCCTGGTCTGGATGCTGGCCTACCGGAATCGTGCCCATCGGCAAGAAGTCTGGCAAGGCTTCCTCGGCGACCCGGCCTGGACGGCGCTGCTCGCCAAGTACAACGTCCCCATCACGGCCGAGGTCTTCATGTTGAGCGCCTCGGACTACTCCGCGATGCAGTAAGGATTGCAAACTGGGTCTTGAGGCTGTTGACGCGCTGACACGGTGGTCAACAGCCTCTCGACGACGCGCGTAGCCCCCCCGGCGAGAAAGGATAGAGCGGTCATGGGAAGACGTCAGCAGATAGGGATTGTGGTGGCCGTTGTCGGCATACTCGCGCTCGCGCGTGGCGGATGGGCGCAAGGCTCCGGCGCGGACTGGCTTTTTGCCGGGGGCGACACGACAAGTTCGCGCTACTCGACCCTGACCGAGATCTCTACCGAGACCATCGACCGTCTGGGCGCCCGCTGGGTCAGTCGACTCGAAGGAGGGGCGTCATCGCGATCGACCCCCGCGGTCAAGGACGGCATCCTTTACCTCACGGCAGGGGCCACGGTGCAGGCGGTCGACGGCGCCACCGGAGAACACGTGTGGACCTGGCAGGAAGACGATGCAGCGACCCAACGCGTGCCCTCGTGGCAGGGAGTGGGCCTCGGTGACGAACTGGTCTTCGTGGGCCTGCGAAGCACGGAGGTCGCCGCATTGCGGCAGGACACCGGTGAACTCGTCTGGGCGGCGCGTGTGGGCAGCATCCCGGCCGAGGTGGGCGAGACGGTCACGACGGCGCCCATCCATGCGGCCGGCAAAGTCTTTGTCGGTGTGGCGAACGGGGATAGTGGCGGACAGGGCCGCGTTGTAGCACTCGACGCCGGGACGGGTGCGGTCGCCTGGACCTTCCATGTGGTACCGCGACCGGGGACATTTGGTCATGACAGCTGGCCTCCAGACTCCGATGTCTGGGAGGTCGGCGGGGGAGGGGTCTGGCTCGTGGGCACCGGTGACCCCGAACTGGGTCTCGTCTATTTTTCGACCGGAAACCCGGTCCCGATGTATGGCGGTGAGATTCGTGAGGGCGACAACCTCTTCACGGCCTCCGTGCTGGCGCTCGACGTAGAGACGGGCGAGCGGCGGTGGCACTACCAGGTTGTCCGGCACGATATCTGGGATGCGGACATCGCCACCCCCGTATTGCTCTACGAGGTCGAGGTCAACGGACAGACCCGGAAAGCGCTCGCGGCCATTCGCGCCGACGGATACCTCTTTCTGTTCGATCGGGAAACGGGTGACCCCCTTATTCCACTTGAGGACCGCGCGGTGCCACAAGACGCATTCTTGAAAACGGCCGCAACCCAGCCGTTTCCGGTAGGCGCCGAACGGATCATTCCAGATTGTTCCTACTGGCGTGACCGAGTGGCTCCGCCGTACGAGCTCAGTTGTAGTTTTTTTACCCCGCCCTCGATTGACCAGCAGACCGTCATCGGGCTGGGTTCGCCGATACCGATGGTGCGCGTCACACCGATGGCATTTAGCCCCCAAACTGGGTACATCTACGCGCAAGGGCGGGGACATGTCGGGCATGCCAAACGC
The DNA here is from genome assembly GCA_964591245.1 of uncultured Vicinamibacteraceae bacterium. Taxonomy (GTDB): domain Bacteria; phylum Acidobacteriota; class Vicinamibacteria; order Vicinamibacterales; family UBA8438; genus CAZPZZ01. The sequence goes on from CAZPZZ010000029.1 coordinate 22,147, forward strand.
TTCGAGGACCCGTGGATCTCAGATAATCGTCCGGGCGGCTATTTGCGTGTGGGCCTGCCGGAATCTACCGGCGTGCTCGCGGCAGTTGATCCAAGAACGAACCGCGTCGCCTGGAAACGTGACCTGCCAGGAGGTCGATTGGCCACGAGTGGCCCGCTGGCAACAGCGGGGGGCGTCGTCTTCTGGGGTTCTGCTGACGGCCAGCTGGACGCCTACGATGCCCAGCGTGGCGACCGAATCTGGGCATTTCAGATGACTCCCGCCGGAGCCCGCCTACGACCGGGCCCCGCGTCGAGTTATGCGATCGCGGGCACGCAATATGTCACCATCCCGATGGGGAACGAACTCTGGGCCTTCACCCTGGATGGTCCCCTTCCTCCACGGGATGAACCCGCGGCCGAACCCCTGTCTGATCTGGTGCGGTGGACGGGACCACCCCCTCGAGAGACCGCTCAGATCGAGACCGCGACCGTGCGGGAGAATCCATCCTGGTCGCTTGGCGGGCAACGCAGCGCCATTGACGAGCATGCATTCAATCCCCCTCGCGCCCGAGTGCAAACCGGGACACGGGTGCTCATCATGAACAATGGCGAAACCTCGCATACCATTGCGGCACGCGACGGAAGTTGGTCGACCGGCACCCTCGCGCCGGGCATGTTCGAGCACGTGACCGTCGACACGCCGGGCACATTCCTCTTCCATTGTGTTGACCATCCCTGGGCGATCGGTGAACTCACCGTGGAGCCATCGGGTCAGTGAAGGCGCTGGAAGGCCCGAGACCCTCTCGCACGGGGACGGGCACCTTGCGGGCTCTGTGGAGATATCTTGGCCTGGCAATCCTCGGGATCACCCTGGGCACTACCGGACTGGCCCAAGAAGTCGAACCCACGCTCGACTTCATCTGGACACAGGCTCCCTTTCCAGAGGCCCATGCCTCGACGATCGTTGAAGCGGCAGACGGTTCGTTTGTTGTGGCCTGGTTCGGCGGATCGAGAGAAGGGCACCAGGACGTCGGGATCTGGCTGTCTCGAAAAACCGCTGGTGAGACATGGACACCGCCGACGCAGGTCTATAAGGAACCCGGTCAGCCAGCGTGGAACCCGGTGCTGTTCCGTGATCTCTCAGACAGCCTCTGGCTGTTCTTCAAGGTCGGCCCCAGTCCACGCGCCTGGAGTGGTGCGTATATCCGGTCGACGAATGCGGGTCAGGACTGGTCAGAGCCGGTGTGGTTGCCGGCCGGCATGCTGGGACCGGTGCGCGCGAAACCGATTCGTCTGGCCAACGGCGACATCTTGGCAGGCACCTCACTTGAAAGCTACAAGACGTGGTCGTCCTGGATGGAGATCAGTTCGGATGAGGGCAGGACATGGAGCAAGTATGGACCGATCCTGTTCGGGGACCCCGCCCGAGACCGGCCTGGAACCATTCAACCCACCTTGTTGGAAATCGCTCCTGGTGTGGTGCGCGCGTTGTTCAGGACTAATCGCATGGGCAAGATCGCCACATCGCTCTCGCGCGACGGCGGCCGCAGTTGGTCAGCGCTGACACTCACCGCGCTCGATCATCCCGGAGCGGGCATCGATAGTGTTCGTCTCGACGATGGGCGCTGTATCCTGCTCTACAATCCTTCCACGAACCGACGGTCACCGCTCTCGTTGGCCGTGTCGTTCGACGATGGCGAGACGTGGGACGACTTCCTCGTGGTGGAGGCGCTTGGCGAGGATGAAGCTGGAGAATTGTCCTACCCCGCGATGATCGTAGACCGCAGGGGAGATCTCCAGCTTACCTATACCTGGAAGCGTCAGCGTATCCGTCACGCAACAGTCCCCGCGGCGCTGATCCCCGACGCGCTCGAACGCGGTCCCAGGACAACACGCTGACCCCAGGCGTGCGACACCGGCATGAAGATAGCCACCTGGAATATCAATGGGCTGCGGGCTCGGTTAAGTGTGGTCCAACGGTGGCTGGACGCTCGTCAACCCGACATCGTCGGCTTGCAAGAACTCAAGCTCGCAGACAACGCCTTTCCCGTCGAGGTGTTTGTAGAATCCGGATATCATGCGGTATTCCATGGCCAGAAGAGCTGGAACGGTGTCGCCATTCTCTCGAAAACCCCACTGGTGATGACCCGGCGAGAATTACCCGGCCAAACAACATTCGGGGCCCGCCTCATCACCGCTACGATCGGGGACCTCTCCTTTACAACCGTCTACTGTCCCAACGGGAAGGCGCTCGACCACGCCGACTACGAGCGGAAGCTTGCCTGGTTCGACAGCCTGATCGGCCTGCTAGAAGACGAGTGTGACCGCGAGCAACCGCTGATTCTGTGCGGGGACTTCAACGTCGTTCCTGCGGCAATCGATAGCTGGAACGAAACGCGCTTCAAGGATGACATCTTTCATACCGAGGCCGAACGACACCGCCTGCAACGGATCCTCGACTGGGGACTGGTCGATCTCTTCCGTCAACAGCACCAGACTGTTCAAGCGTTCTCATGGTGGGATTACCGTGCTGGTGCCTTTCACCGGAACCACGGCCTGCGTATCGACCTTCTACTCGGCACGCCGCCCGTCGCAGCGCGTCTCAGACACATCGAAATCGACAGGGAATATCGAAAGAAACAGGCTGGTCTCACGGCGTCAGATCATGCACCCGTCGTGGCAGACCTCGAGTGACTCGGAGGGAACCTATCGAGCGACCGAGACACCTCAGGCGTCGCTGAGCACGCGCGTGACGTGTGTGATGTAGTGCAAGCCTGAGAGCAGTGTAACGGCCAGCGTTGCGTAGACGGCGAGGTCGACCAGCACTGACGTTCGACCGAGCCAGTTGAAGTACAGTGTAACGGCCGCGGTCAGAATACAGACCAGCGGGGCGAGCTTCCCACGAAGGGTCGGAGTAAAGGTTCGCCGACCGATCGACACATTGATGATCGCCACGGTGACGACAATGATCACGTCACGACTGATGACCAGGACGGTGAGCCATACTGGAAGGTGATTCGGCAACTCGAGGGCTGGAATGGTGAGCACGATGAACGTCGACGTTAGTAGCAGCTTATCCGCCATGGGGTCAAGAAACGCCCCCAACGTCGTCCGCTGACTCCACCAGCGAGCCAGCACTCCATCAAGCGCATCGGTGACACCCGCTGTCACGAATACCAGCAGTGCCCATCCATTCATGCCATAGACCACCAGGATCACAAGCGCTGGAATCAGCAGCATGCGAAGCAAGGTCAGCTGGTTGGCAAGTGTCAGCGCCGCCATGGATCCTCTCCTCAATACTGATCCAACGTGCAGACTGCCGAAGGTACGCTACATCCCCGTCAAACCGGCGACACGGTCGAGTGCCTCGATCGCCTCTCGACCGCTCACGGGACCGTTCGGCCGAAAGCGCCCCTGGTCGAGCATCAAGAGTTCCCGTTCCACAGCCTCGGCAACTGCCGGGTAGCTCCTGTGAGCTGACGCCAGGTCGACAATTGGCTGCGAGGCGGACGTGCTCGATGCTTGCGGCACTCCGGACAAACGTAGCAAACGTGCCCCAATTAGTGCAAGCTCCTCCCGTGTGAGCGCCCGATCTGGTTGAAATCGGTAATTCGCATCGGCCACCATCAGTCCAGATTGCGAGACGGCAATGACCCACTGGTAGGCCCAGTGATCCCGCGCGTCGGTAACAATCGCCGCCGCACTCGCTTGCTGGGCCACGAGCTGCGCTTCGAAGCGAATCCCGAGAAGCGCAGCCAGCTGCCCTCGAGTAATCGCGTCAGCCGTTTCGATTTCTCGATACTGCGGGGGCAGGTCATTCTGGAGACGCCGCGCCTCGTACTCGCGTAACCGCGCAGAAACCTCTGCATTCAACTCGATCGCATCGGCCCTGAGCAACGCCTGTTCGGCTCGGTCAAGATCAGCCGAGGCTTCGTAGATGTCCGCCATCAATATCCATGCAGCCACCGCATCCGGGTCGAGCGTAATGGCCTGCGCAAGGCGCTCTAGCGCTACGTCGTTGAGCCCGAGCCGAGACTCGATTTCGGCCAGCTCAACATAGAGAAACCCGCTCTCGGGAGAAGCTGCGATCACGCGCTCGTACGCTTCGCGTGCTTCGCTGTCCTGACCGGCAGTTCTGGCCGCGCGCGCTTCGGCGACAAGATCGGTCAAGTTTATAAAGCGGAGTTCCTCAACGCGCTGGCGCAGCGCCGTCAGCGTGGGATCAGCCGCGAGGGCGGCCTGAAAGCTGTCCAGGGCTTCACTCACGCGGTTCTCGATCAGCAAGGCCTCTCCACGGCCCAGCAACGCGGGTACGTAGGCGGCCGCGCCCTCGAGTGCAAGATTGAAATGGCCAATTGCGACGGTCACTTGACCATTCGCGAGCCCGACGAAACCGAGACCGGCCGCGGCCGGGTAAAAATCAGGCCAATTCATCAGGATCGTGTCAAAACCACGCTCCGCGGCCACAAGATCGCCTGCTTGCAGATGTTGCCATGCCTCAGCGTGGTCTTCGATGACATCCGCGCTGGCTAATTCGGCAGGAACCAGAGGGAAGGGGTAGCTCGGAAACACCGGCGACGTCGCCACCGGTGCACGCGTCGCGCAAGCCGCAAGAAGCGCTGTCCAGGCAACGATGGTAAGAACACACGCACGTCGGGCCAGCGATGTGGCATGCGCCCTCCGTCTCACCGGGTAAGACATGGTTCGTTCTCGAAAGTTATCGCGGTTCGCTGACACAACCGTCGCTCTTTACCTTCCTCCCGAGTGCGTCACGCCGAACACGGGCACGGCGTTGTCGCTTCCTCCGTAGGAAGACGGCGGAAGACGGCGGCAAAGGGACAGAGTTGCTTGAATGAGCGAGGTCTCGACAAGGCCGCGCTGGCTTCCTGGGGCCGCCGTTTCCAGGCCACGCAGGTAGCCTGGAAGGATACATATGCCAAAGGCATTTTTAACGAAAGGATTGTAGCACGCGGTCCCAGGCGATCGCGCCAGCGCGAATGAGTGTCGGCGTTGGGCCTCGCACGTCAACGATCGTTGAGGCATCACCTTCCAGCGAAGACCGCTGGCCGAGGATCGCACCAAGTTCCGGTCCCAGCGTCTCCGCGAGCCGGGCCCCGGTCGCCGGCGTCGCCTCACCGGCTCTGTTCGCGCTGGTTGCGGTGACGGGATGCCCAACGACCTCGGCCAGCGTTCGAGCAATTTTCGAAGAGGGCACCCGTACTGCCAGTGAGCCATCCCCTGCGTGCACGGCCGCCGCCAGCTTTACTGTTGGCATGAACACCAACGTCAGAGGCCCCGGCCAGAATCGCACCGCGAGCCGACGTCCAAGCGCCGGCATCGACCCCAAAGTCGATTCGAGCTGATTCAGACTCCCGGCAATCAATGGCAATCCCGAACCACTCATCCGTTGTTTGAGATGGCACAGACGTTCCACTGCGTGTTCCTGGCGGGGATCGACAGCCAATCCGTACAAGGTATCCGTCGGATACGCCACAATCTCGCCCTCGGCAATCACGGCCGCGGCGTCGCGCAGTTCGTCAGCCGACGGCTGGCCGCTACCAGGGCTCTCACTCATCACGGGGCGGAGGGTTCGACAAATAAAGGCGTCACGACGCTGGTGGAAATCGCCGGTCCTTCCGTGTCCGCGAACAAAAAGGCATCCAGAGCGTAGGCTCCCACCTCGTCCACCGCAAAGTGTAGAGGGACCGAAAAACGTCCGCCTTGCAATGACACCTGAACGGTCTTTGCGTTCGCCAGTGGCTCTCCATACCGCGCAAAACGAAAGACAAGCAACTCGTAGTCGCCAGTCAAGATCTCGGGATCCACCATTCCGGCCAACGTGATGGGGACACCGGCCTCAATCCGTGCGGGCACCGCTACGTCGAAGAACAAGCCACGCAGATCCCGTCTCCCCAGTGCCGTATATCCGACCTCGTCTTTTTCGTCCTGCTCCGAAACTGACACGTGACCACGCGGAATAATTGCCGTGCGCAACGTCATGCCCCCATCGGTCGCGTCGGCGAGCGTCCCGAAGCCGTCATACGACCGGGTTCCCCGGAGGGCGGCGGCACGTCGTGCGTAGTAGTTGTAGAAATTCATCTCTCGTGCCGTTATCAGCTCATCTGACACCACTACGAAGGCCAGGCGCCAATCCGGGAATACGGGGCCACGCCGTACGCCCAGCGCGGCCATGATCTCGTTGATGGTCACCTTCCGCGTATCGCCGGACACCAGCGTCCCGATGGCTGGGAGATTTGTATCCTGAAACTGTAATTGATCAACAAACACCGTGACCGGAGCGACGTCACTCGCCGAAAGCAATCCCATCCGATATTGCTGCAGTGGATGGAAGGCGATGGGGGCCGTCGCGCCAGCAATACGGTAGCCGAGGCGGCTATCGGACGGCCCCGCGGACACTGGCTCCACGCTGCGGGTACCGTGCAGCACGGCACCCAGTAGCGTCGCACCACCGTCGACAAGCGGGGTATGTCGCTGTGGCTCGACGCCTCCCGGCGTAATCCCGGACATGCGGGCCAGGCCGGTCTCGTCTCCCCAGTGATGACCGATCTGATGCAGGGTTGTTGCGTGATGTCCGAGAAATCCCGCCGTGTAGAGCTGAATCGAGCGCAGCACCGTGCTGCCATAATCCGCCTGCCGGTCCACCAGGGGTGCGCCGATGCCCTCGATATCGTTCTTGACGTTGCGATTGAAAGCGTCATCAATCGACAGCGGGGACCGCTGGGGAATAAAGGCCAGCGTGTGATACGTGTCCAAGAAGTTTCGGTAGAAGTGTTTGGCGGCGCCTTCGACATCAAAGGCACCAACGCCGTGTGAAATGCGTGAGTCGCCGAAGCCAGGAATAACGAGGTTGACGACGTGACTGGCGTACTGTGCTACGGCCTCACCGGATTCGTCGGTGACGATGTCGACCTGGCTGGGAACAAGGTCGGACGAAGCGATCCGAAGCCATACAACCAGCGGGGAAGTCGCAGGTCCCTCTGACCCGAGTCCGTCGAGCCTTCCAAGGGGGACCTGGGGAAAGTCGTGCCCATGTGGATACAACAACAAATCCCCCAGGATTGTGGCCGGGTACCGGAGCGTAAAAATGCTGACCACGCGCCCGTTGATTGTCCGTGAACTCGTTCGCGACCAGGTCTCCAACACATAGCCTGCGGCGACGGTTGGAAGGTTCCGGCGAAAGGGCAGGCTGGCTCGGTCACCGAGCACCTCGACCGTAACCTGAATCACGCTGTCTTCGGCAGGGTCCAAGATCGCCGGGTATTGCTCGTAATGCAAGGGAGTCCCGTCCGCCAGCGGTTCGCCGCCCCCGAGCGCACCACCATGGCCTGACATCCGCTCGACGTAGGATGTCGGATGGCCATACGCAGCGTGTCGCACAGAGAGGGGCGATTGAAAGCCCAACGGGGCGTTCTTGCTCAGCAGCCACGCCCCTCCCCAGGAGAGCCCCACGCACGAGACAAGCAGCAACAGGCTGGTGAACCGGGCAGGGTTCCACACGGTCGGCCTGGTTGGCCGGACCCGTAAACCCGTTGCCTTCATTCGCGTTCTCGTCATCATGCCGGGCAACGTGACACCATCAAGCTCGACACCCTGCAGCCCTGTGTTCCTCTAGAACTGCGCCCGTAGGTTGGCGCCGTCGGTGACATGAATAGTATCGATGAACTGGATCCGATGCGGGTGCGTCTGCATGATTAGCGAACTCGTGCGTACGCCGTCACCGAAGGAGCGAACACCCTGCATCAACGTGCCATCTGTCACGCCCGTTGCAGCGAACAAAATGCGGTCTCCACAGGCGAGATCGGCCGAGCGATAGCTCCGAGTCATGTCGGTGATTCCCATGGTGCGACACCGGGCCTCTTTCTCGGGTGTGTCCACGACCAAGCGCGCCAGAATCTCCCCGTTGAGGCACCGCATCGCAGCCGCCGTAAGCACCCCTTCTGGCGCCCCCCCAGTGCCCATGACCGCATGGACGCCACTCCCACGCAGCGCAGCCGAAATCCCCGCAGAAAGATCACCGTCACCGATGAGCCGGACTCGGGCCCCCGCCTCCCGTATCTCGGCGATCAGTTGGCTATGCCGAGACCGCTCGAGCACGATCACGACGAGTTCTTCAACCCGAAGTTGAAGGCAGTTGGCCACGGCGCGAAGATTCTCTGCCACGGAGGCATCCAGGTCGACGGCGTCCTTCGAACTCGGTCCGACGACCAGCTTCTCCATATAGAGATCCGGCGCATGCAGGAGTCCTCCACGTTCAGACGCTGCGAGTACGGCTATGGCGTTCGGCGCATCGGTCGCACAGAGGTTCGTGCCCTCAAGCGGGTCTACAGCAATGTCGATAGCAGGAAACTCACGACCGTCGGCCTCTCCCCCGGGCGCATGTGCGATGCCAACTTGCTCGCCGATGTACAGCATGGGAGCTTCGTCCTGTTCCCCTTCGCCAATATCCACTCGGCCGTCGATGGCGACGCGGTCGAGCGTCGCCCGCATTGACTCTACCGCGACGTGGTCGGAGTGTTTTCGATCCCCTTGACCCACCGTCTTGGCACAAGCAATCGCAGCACGTTCCACAACTTCCAGAAACGCTGATGAGAGTTCCACTTCCCGGTCCAGGTCTGGGCTATCTTTCATGCAGCCGCCACACTCCTCGCTCTAGTCCCAGTTACTCGTGCGCTCACGCGCCTCGACGCCCGTGCACTTATTGCCGGTCGACCCGTACGGCCGCCCCCACCGTAACGGCAAGCCTGTCAGACGCGCTGGTCGAGAACGCGGCAATCTCAAGGTATTCGTTGCTATCAAAAAGCGCGCACACTTCGTCCTGCGCAATATCGGCATAGGTTTCGACCAACCGGCTCACACGGTAGCCCCCAACGTGGATCTCCACGCCTTGATGAGCATCCGTTCGTCGCAGTTGTGCTCGTGTGATGTTTGTGATCAGATTACCGAATCGATCTATTCGTACGACCGCGCCCTCGACGCCGTTCGTGTGCATCAGAGGCACGGGGAACTCACAGCGCACATAGTCGGTCACAATACTACCCAGAGCGCCGAGTTCAAGCCCCGCGGCCAACCAGCCCGCCGCTGGCGCAAACCGATCGCGCCCTTCGAACGTTCGGCTGACCGTTTCCCTCGTGTATTGCCGCTCGGAGATCTCGACCACTTGCGTGGGCGGACATTCTTCGAGAACCAGACTCAGGACACCATTATCCGGCCCGACGAAACGGTAACGTCCTGTACGTGCGGCAAGGGCCCGACGCCTCGAGCCGACACCGGGATCAACCACAGCAAGAAACACTGTGCCGTCTGGAAAATACCGATACGCGCCCCCCAATTCCAGGGCAGCACGCTGTATGTCGTGGGGGGGGATGTCGTGCGAAATGTCCACCAAGGCGACGTCCGGACAAATACTTAGTATTACCCCTTTCATCGTCCCGGCGTAATGATCACGACTACCAAAATCACTCAGCAGGGCGACGACAGGACGAGGCATGCCCACAGACTTTGGCGTATCGTGACCAAGGTGCCGCTTCAGGTCTTCAGATCCATTCATGAAAAGACCGGGGGAGGGGCGGCCTGGCCTGACAGCACTGATTGCGCCGATGCGCTAACGGCGATTGGGCGCGCCTTGCCCCCCACCCGTCGCCGCACCACCCTTGGCTCTGACCTTCGCCTGTGCTGGACGTCCGCCACCAGCGGGACGTGTCTCACCCGACGGCGCACCGGTTCCGCTTTCCGGTTGCATGTCAATCCCGCCCCTGAAGCGGGCCCCTTCGGCAATGGCTACCCGTGGAGCGACGAGATCGCCCTCCACCATGCCATTGTCGCGAATCACGACCTTCTCGCTCGCCTGCACGTTTCCGACGACTTCACCCAGAACGACAACCTCCTTGGCGAATATCTGCGCTCGGATGCGTCCATGCGAACCAATCGTCAGGACATGCTGTTTGAGCTCGATCTTACCCTCAATGTTGCCCTCGATCGTCAGATCTTCGCTGCCGCTCAATTCCCCCTTGATGACGATCGATTTACCGATGGTCACAACATCACGTTCCTCTCGTCGTGTCGGCTGACGAGCGACGGCCTTCGGTACCGGCTCTTCCACCGGCGGAGACGGCGACACACTTGGCGCCGTTTCTTCCCGCTTCCACATGACTGGCTCTCCGGATCTCGCTGATTCTAGAAGGCTCCGACAATCGCAGCAACTCGAAGCCCGCGCAAGTATACGAGAGCTATTCACCACTGTCCACCGCGTCAGCCTTCTCCCATCGTACGGGTACGGCTTCAAAGCTTGATAGAATTCTGACGTGTCAGGAATTTATCTCGATCACAACGCGACCACGCCGGTCGCTCCTCCGGTTACCGAGGCGATGGTCGCCGCGCTCCAGACAACTTTCGGGAATCCTTCGAGCGTGCATCGCGATGGCCAACGGGCTAAAACAGCGCTCGACGATGCTCGGGACTCTGTCGCGCGACTCATCGGCGCCGACCCTTCCGGCGTCGTCTTCACCTCCGGGGGGTCTGAATCGGACAACCTCGCGGTGCGCGGTGCGGCCGACGTCATGTCTGGCTCCGGGCGCCGGCATCTCGTGGCCAGCGCGATCGAACACGAAGCCGTATTGCAGACCTTGAAGGCGCTCGAAAAGCGGGGGTGGACAACAACACTAGTGGGGGTTGAAACCAGCGGCGTCGTGGCCCCAGCGCGGCTCGCCGAAGCGTTACGGGACGATACCGCACTCGTCACGGTCATGCTCGCAAACAATGAGATTGGGACGATCCAGCCAATCGCTGAATTGGCGGCCCTGGCGCACGCACGCGGGGCGGTCTTCCACACCGACGCAGTGCAGGCTGTTGGAAAACTCCCAATCGATGTGGAGACGCTTAACGTCGATCTCCTGTCTCTCTCCGGTCACAAGTTCAATGGACCGAAGGGGGTTGGGGCGCTGTGGATTCGTCGGGGCACGCAGCTCGCATCGCAGCTGACCGGGGGGAAGCAAGAACGGAACAGACGGGCGGGAACAGAGAATGTCCCGGCCCTCGTCGGGCTTGGTATTGCCGCGCAGACGGCCCTGGCCAAAGACCCGGCCACCACCGCGGTGGTGGAAGCCCTCCGTGACCGACTCGAATCGAACATTTTGGATGCCGTGCCGGGTACCCTTGTCAACGGCGCCCCGAACAGCCGCGTCGGCAATACATCAAACATCAGTTTCGACGGTGTTGAAGCGGAGTCGTTACTTATCGCGCTTGATCTCGAAGGCGTGTCAGTCTCGACCGGTTCCGCTTGTTCATCTGGCACGCTAGCTCCCTCACACGTTCTCCGGGCAATGGGCTTTCCGCCCGGCCGCACCCAGAACTCGATTCGATTTAGCCTTGGACTTGGGAATACGCGAGAAGAGATCGACCGTGTCCTCGAAGTGCTTCCCGGCATCGTGAACCGACTCCGAGGCGTGTCAGGCCACAGGCGACGTGTCGATTCGGCGGTCAGGTAACGTTATGCGCGTGGTGGTGGCTATGTCCGGCGGCGTTGACTCCTCGGTGGCAGCGCTTCGCCTGGTTAAAGCTGGCCACGAAGTTATTGGCCTCTCGATGCAACTGTACGATCAGCAAGCCGGAGAGCGTTCCTTCGGCGGTTGTTGTTCGATTGCTGACCTGAATGACGCGCGGCGTACGGCGGCGGTCCTCGGGATCCCGCACTACGTCATGAACTTCGAGCAGGCCTTCGAAGAAACGGTGGTGTCGACATTCGTGCGAGAGTACAGCGCCGGTCGGACTCCTATCCCTTGCGTACAATGCAATGGAGACCTGAAATTCTCGCATTTGCTCGAACGTGCGGCAGCGTTGGGCGCCGATCAGGTTGCGACGGGACACTATGCGCGACTGGGCCGAGACCCTGGCACGAACCGCGTGTACTTGCGGCGAGGATTGGATACGGCCAAAGACCAATCCTATTTCCTGTTCTCTCTGACCCAGGACCAGTTGCGTCATGCTGTGTTCCCCGTGGGGGACCTCGACAAGAGCGAGGTTCGTGAACTGGCGCGTGCAGGGGGCCTGCCGACCGCGGGGAAGCCGGACAGCCAGGAGCTCTGCTTCGTAGCCGACGGTGATACGGCCGGCTTCGTCGAATCGCGCGAACCGAGCGTGGCCACATCTGGCCCCATCCGGGATCGTGACGGACGAGTGCTGGGACAGCACAGCGGCATTCACCGTTTTACGGTCGGACAGCGTAAAGGCCTGGGCCTCTCGACCCACGTCCCACTGTACATTCTCGCGATTGACGCCGCCGAGAATGCAGTCACTGTGGGGCCCCGCGCGGCGCTCGAGCAGACGCATCTCAGAGCAACGGGCGTTAACTGGATTTCAGGCTACCCCCCGGCCGAGGCGTGCGACGTAACGGCGAAGATTCGTCATCGCCATACCGATGCACCAGCGACCGTACGGCCGCTCCCGAACAACGAGGTGGACGTTGTCTTCACGACTCCACAGGAGGCGATTGCGCCAGGGCAAGCTGTGGTGTTTTACGACAACGACGTCGTCCTTGGCGGTGGCTGGATTGACGCAACGCCATCCGAATAGCGAGTTTGCACCCCTTGGACGATAGTCACGTCCATACAGAGCGCGGAATGTGACACGGCTCGGCCTGTAAAGGTCACGGCCGGTCGTTGGTCGCCGACCGTTTACTCAAGGGATTCCAGATGCCGCTCGGCATCGATTGCTGCCATACACCCGGTCCCGGCCGCTGTGATCGCCTGACGGTAGACATGGTCTTGCACGTCGCCACACGCGAACACGCCCGGCACGCTCGTTCTGGTGCCGTCTTTTGCCAGGATGTAGCCGTTGGCGTCAAGATCGAGTTGTCCTTCGAAGAGTTTTGTATTCGGCGTGTGGCCGATTGCAACAAAGACACCCTCGACAGCCAAATCCCGCGTCTCGTCCGTCTGGGTGTTTCGTATGACCACCCCGGTCACAACGCCTTGTTCAACGTCCTTGACCTCGACAAGTTCTGTATTCCATTCGAAGCGAATCTTCGGGTTGGCGAACGCCTTGTCCTGCATGATTTTTGATGCACGCAGCTGCTCCCTCCGGTGCAAGACCGTCACCTCCGAAGCAAACTTTGTCAGGAAAACCGCTTCTTCCAGTGCCGAATCCCCGCCGCCCACAACCACGATTGGTTTCTCACGAAAAAAATACCCGTCGCAGGTCGCACAGGTCGAAACGCCGTGTCCCATCAATGTGCGTTCCGATGGCAACCCTAGCAAACGAGCCGATGCGCCTGTCGAGATGATCAGCGCCTTCGTTTCAAGCGCCTCCTTTCCCAGATGCACGGTGAAGGGAGAGGAGTCGAGCGTGACACGCGTGACGTCGCCAGCCATGATTTTTGCGCCAAAACGTTCAGCCTGCGCCCGCATCTCGCCCATGAGCTCTGGTCCCATGATCCCATCGCGATGTCCTGGGAAATTGTCAACCATGGTCGTCAACATGAGCTGGCCACCGGACTCCAGGCCTTCGATGACGAGCGGTTCAAGATTCGCGCGTGCGGCGTACAGAGCAGCCGTCAATCCAGCGGGACCGGACCCGATGATGATCACATTGTGCATTCGTTGTTTACTCCTACGGTCACGTTTCGGGGTGTATCAACAGGCCGTCCGACCGCCTGCCACGTGGACCTCGCGCAGACACGCTTGACCCGATCTGTACTCCAAGACACCGCAGCTCGGCGTGCAATTGCAAATGGCGTGAGTGTCTGGTCACACCCGCAAGACCGTTTTGTGGGTACTACGGGAGCGGCAGGATTATTGTGCGTCGGAGGTCAGTAGCACAGCCCCCTGATCAGACAACCAGTTCACCAGCCGCCTGGATTCACTGAAGCGCCTTGAACTCGAACCTGCGCCGAGTACTACGATGGAAACCTGCCGTCCAGTGTCGAGTCGCACGAGCGTCGCCAGGCAATACCCGGCTTCATCGATATAGCCAGTTTTGCCAGCGAGCACCTCGACCGACGTACCAAGCAGGCGATTCGTACTACGAATCGTGCGAACACGGCGACTGGTCTGAATCTCATGCGTGCGCTTGCGCATGATACGAGACACTTGGGGGCGTCGGCTTGCCTCGGCGATCAGCCGCGCCACGTCATGCGCCGACGAGACGTTACCCTCGTGCAAACCGGATGGCTCCGTAAATCGAGTCTGCCATAGACCAAGCTCTGCGGCCTTGGCATTCATTCGGCTCACAAACCGCGTGGTTCCCCAGGGAGAGACTCGGGCCAATACCCGGGCGGCCACATTATCCGAGCCCACCAGCGCAAGATGCACCAGATCGGAAAGACTGACTCTCTCTCCGCGACGCAGGTAGGTAGTTGACGCTCGACTTACATCTCGCCGCGAAATCACGACGTCTCGCGAAAGATCGGGCTCCTGCTCCAGAAAGAGCAGGGCCGTCATGACCTTAGTGATGCTCGCTATTGGTCGCTGCTCCTCCGCGTTCCGTTCCCACAAAATTTTTCCGGAACCCGGATCAAAAATAACGGCAGCCCTGGCTCGTATGCGAGGAGG
>CAZPZZ010000030.1:0-23455 GCA_964591245.1 uncultured Vicinamibacteraceae bacterium
CGGTACAACCGCGCTCGTCGTCTAGAACCCTGGAGTGAGACTGGCTCAATGCCTGCAACTGCTTAATACTTCGCCAGGCCAGGTAATGCACCACGCCCATAGCCCGGTCGGACAACGGTGGTTCACCTCGATAATTCTCAAGACGCCCCCCATGCCGATAGGCAGGAAACGCCTCGAGGCCGAGAAAGCGCAGAGCCAAATCTGCAGGGTAACCACCAAAGGCCCGCACCAACCCTACGAAGTCGGCGATGATCTCGTCCAGGACATTTGTACGCATCGCCCCGAACACGCGTTGGGTGAAATAATGCACCCCCTCGTGCTCCTGCCGGATGATCAATGACCGGTCGAGCCACTCGGATTCACCGACACCGGCATACTTCGCGGGCGTTGCACTATAGGGATGACGGTTCAGAATCATGAATCGGTCTTGATACAGCGCCTTCCGCGGAATAAGCCGACGAAACTCCTCCTGCCATTCTGGTTCACCTGAAGAGCCGGCACATTGTTTCTCCCAGGCACGCCGATAACGGGCCACCCGGTCCCAGTTATTGAAGCCCCCCACCATACAGGCCCCCATTGATGCGGGGACAGCGCTCGGCTCGTTACGACGGGACAATGCCTGCACCAGGGTCACGAAATCTTCACGATCTCGTGCGATCAATACGGGCACTCCTCCGGCCACTGTTTGAACCACCTCCAGGCGCAGGTCTGTCGGTCGCCGGAGAACCAAACCCGGTGCGTACGGCTCGGCCGCCTCAAAATGTCCACGCCGGGTGGCACGACGATACGCTTCCTGCTGACTCATCCCGGCACGAATTGGAAAGCGAAGCTGTACGAAGCGTGCTTGTAACACGTCGAAGACTCCGCCCCGGCGTCCCTGCGACGCGTACTCGGCCCAGCACTCGACATGCGGCTCGTCAGACAACGGGAACTGCGGTCGAGGCGTGTGAGATGGAAGCCGATAGCATGTATCGGTGTAGGGCAACAACTCCGCGATCACGTCGTCAGACGCTCCGCCGTCCCTCAACACCTTACGTCGAAACGACTCTTCGTCCGTCATGCCATCTGACGCTCGGCAAGCTTTGCAAACAAGCCCTTCTTAGCCATAAGCTCATCGTACGTGCCACTCTCGGCGATACGTCCCTTCTCGAGATAACAGATTCGATCCGCGTGAACAATCGTGCTCAACCGATGCGCGATGACAATTCGCGTTGCAGCCATTCGACGCATGCTCTCAGTCACAATCGCTTGGGTCTGATTATCCAAGGCACTGGTTGCCTCGTCGAGAAACAAGACCTTCGGGCTATTCACAAGCGCGCGTGCAATCAGCAACCGCTGTCGCTGCCCCCCCGACAATGTGCCTCCGCCTTCCGCTACCCAGGTGTGCATCCCCATGGGCATTTGACGGATATCCTCGGCGAGGCCCGCCATTTCAGCCGCCACCCACGCATCCTGGATCGTCCGTGACGACATGCCGACAATGTTGCGGTACAGTTCCGTCGGCATAACCCGACTGACCTGCAGGACCACGCCCATCTGCTGGCGGACGAGCCGGACATCGAGTGCGCTCAGGTCTTGGCCATCGTAGTACACGGCGCCTTTATTCGGCACTTCGAAGCCCAGTAGCACCCGCATGAGTGTAGATTTTCCGCAGCCGGAGGCCCCGACGAAGGCCACGAACTCTCCGGGCTTGATCTCGAGTGACACGTCATCCATGACCCATGGCCCGTCGTCGGTATAGCGAAAGCTCACATGAGACAGCGAGATCTCCCCATTCAACCGGCCTGGGTATGCCTTCGCACCGTCGACCTCAGCTGGCGTCGTGACGATCGGCTTCAGTCGCTCATAGAGCGGCACGACCGCCAACAAGCTAAGCGATGCATCACCGAGCGCCTGCATCGCCGCCAAGAAGAGGCCATAGGCGGTGCTAAATGCAATGAACTCTCCCATCGAAATTCCGGGTCTCCCCTCCGCTATCGCCGACTGCTGCAGCATGAACATCACCCCGAAGATGGCCATCGAAGAGAGCACTGAAAAGCTCGCAATAAACACGGATGAGATATTCTGAATTCTCCCGAGCCGAAATCCAATCTTGCACTGATCAGCAAACCTCTGCGCCCATACCCGGAAGGCGTGCTGCTCGGCACCACAGAGACGGATCTTGGTCACCCCGGTGATGAGATTAAAGACCAATCCGCTAATTTCTCCGCTGAGTTCGATCTCGCGGCGCTGATATCTGAGCTGCAGATAGCTCATGCTCGTCGTGAACACTACAAATATCAGTGTCAACCCGACGGCCGTCGCTGCCAATGGGAACCCAAATGTCAACATCTGCACGAAATAGCCAACACCACTCAACACCCCCAGAATCGCACCCACCGCGGCCCCGGACACAAGACTCTGAATCTCATTTACACCAGCCGCTCGCTCGGCCAGGTCCCCCGCAGAGTATTTCCGAAAGAAACCCACCGGCAATTTAAGGAGCCGATCCCACAAAGCAGATTGAATCCCATATTCCATCTTGCCTTGAACCCGTACCACGGCGATTCCCTGAACAATCTGATACACCGAGCGCACCACGCCTGCGGCAACAAGCCCGATGCAGAACGTCCACAGCAACGGGCGGTCTGCTTGCGGGATGGTTTCATCGAAAATCTGCCCAGTCACAAAGGGTGTAAATGTGCCGAGCACGCCCATCAAGATTCCTAAAACAATAAGGAGTCGAAGATCCCGGCCAAGTCCTCGCAACCCGAATCGCATCAAATCAATGACCTGCAACTCCCCATCAGGGAACGGACGATAAAACTCATGCCCGAAGGCCAAGAGTGACGAGGCAACCCGCGCATCGACGGGAATGCTCGCCCGTGTCGTCGGATCTATCAACGCATAGGAGCGCGGGCTCTGGGGTATGAGAGCCACCGGCACGTGGGTATCCGCCATTTGCCCGAGAAAGGGTCCGCTATCCCTTGTCCACCAGGCATCGCGAAGCGCCACCACGCGGACACGAAATCCTGATGCGTTGGCTACAGCGGCAATCTTTTCTTCGTATGTCAGTGTTTCGTCGTCAGACAGATGCGACGTCACTTCCATACCGACAACGCCGCCAACGATTCTGCATGCATTGACGACCGGCTCGGTCTCACTCGCGCTGAGAAATTCTTCTGGTGTGCTGGCGTCACTGCTCAGAACGGATCCGATCCGGTCGTACGCAGCTCTTTCGGTCTCCCTCGATGCTTCGGCCTTGTGCTGCAGTCGAACGTATTCGTCCACTGTCGACAGGCGCTTCGTCAAAAATTCACACTCACAAAAGAGTTGCTGAAAAAAGAGGAACGCACTCCACAGCGAATCATTCTCAAGCAACGCCCCGGTTCGAACCGGAGCCAATGGCATATCGCCGAACTCGCCACTGACGCTTTCGATCCAGGCGTCAGAAGACAGTGGAATCAACCCATGGCTGCCCTTGAACTGTGGCGTCAGAAGATCATTAAACAGGACGCTTCCACCCCACACATCAACCCAGACCACCCCCTCCGCCGACGTCGCTGTGGCGCCAACCCCCAGGCGCACAGTTTCCCCCTCCACGAGGGACACATCCTTGTCGCCCGCCGTCGTCAACCGGCGAGACAGACTCGCCAGCATCCCGGTAATCCAGACATCGACCAGTGTGGCCACAAGGGCACGCATCCGACGCGACCGTCCGAGGCGCTCGAGGTCCTGGACCTTCACGCGACGAAGGACCGTATCCTGCCGACCAACCGCAAGAAAACCGGACCCTTGTCCCCATCGCGCCGGATCAAACCCGAAGCAACAGTGACCAGAATCCAGACTCAAGAAGTGTTCGCGGGTCCCTGTAGGCTTCCCTTGGTCGAGCGGAACGGTGAAGAGCTCGAGCCCCCCGGACACGACGTAGTACGCACTGTCCGGAGCATCGAGTACCAGTGGTTGATGGGAGTTCACAGCGACAAGTTCCCCTGTCGCCTCCAGTGTCTTACTCGGATCAAAGTCTGGCCCGGCCCTCATCTGCAGGGTCTGGCCTTCGTCAGGGACACCGCTCGGGCCTGCTGTCGCTGGTGCTCGCCTCTGCTCCATTTCCCGGGCAACGGGCTGTGTCAGAGGCTTGTCTCGTTCGAAGGGCCCGGCCACCTGGGCCACCTCGTATTCATCGAACGGTGCACTGCGGTGGCACTCAACCAGGTATCCCCGACCAAGCCCAAATGCTTGACCGGATTGGAGCACGGCCTCACCAACCTGACGGCCATCAACCCAGAGACCAGCCAACCCGCCGAGATGGGTAATACGAAATCCGTCAGAGCCGTGTTCAACCCGAACATGCCGCCGGGACACCGTACGGTCCGCGATGACGACGCTACAGTCCGGCGCTCGTCCGAGCACGGCTACAGAGCCGGTCACCGGCGCGTCGGTCCAGGCCTCTCCACTAGAAGATTTTCTGAACCGCACCACAAAACCAGCATCTTCCGTCGCCCCCGCTGACGCCCGCGGTGGGGCTTCAAGGAGGACCGTCTCCGACTGCGGGCTCTGCTCTCTCGCGAACAAGCGCCCTCCGTCCAGGGTGCAGGCCAGCGTGGTTGAACCGAGCCGAAGCTCGTCACCCTCCTGGAGCAAGACCTCGGCGACTCGGCGCCCCCCGGCCCACACGCCGTTACCACTTCCAAGGTCAGTCACCCTGACGCCGTCAGGTGTCAGCTTCAAACGGGCATGACGCCGGGAGAGGCTCTGGTCATCAAACGTCACCGTGCAGCCGGGGTCACGGCCAATCGTGACCTCTCCATCCAGTGCAATGACTTCACCCACACGATCGCGGTCGCCGGCCGAGACTACTCGCAGTACGTACCCAGGAATGCCCGCGCTTTCCATATCGTCTCGATCGGACATCGACTTAGCCCGTGATGAGGGTCCGGTATGGTCCCTCAATGTCCTTCATCTCCTCGTGCGTCCCTCGCTGCACGATCTTCCCGTGCTGCATCACAACAATCTCGTCGCAATCCTTGATGGTGCTGAGACGGTGCGCGACGATGATGCACGTGCAGCCCCGACGCCGCATTGCTTCGTCGATAAGCACCTCAGTCGTCGGATCCAAAGCACTCGTGGCCTCATCCAGAATCACAATGGACGGTCCCGCGACCAGCGACCTCGCGATCTCGAGCCGCTGGCACTGACCGCCACTGAAATTCCCTCCACTTTCCTCCACGGTCGTCTGATACGTTCCTTCCCTCGACTCGACGACATCCGCGATTTCAGCATCACGACTCGCAGCGGCCACGCGATCCACGGGGATCGTGTGATCCCACATGACCACGTTGTCTCGAACGGTGCCACCAAACAAGAAGATCTCCTGATCAACCACACCAATCGAATTCACCAGGAGTGTTCTCGGCACGTGCTTTCGCGGTACACCATCGAAGAGCACATCCCCGGTCCACGGCGCATACAAACCGGCCAGGAGCTTGGCCACGGTCGATTTCCCGCTCCCACTCGCACCCACAAGTGCTACTCGCTGCCCCGGTTGCACCATCAAATCAAAACCGTCAATCAACGGAGGCTCCAGCGGACTGTAGCCAAATGTGACGTTCCGCAACTCGACGTGCCCGGAAAGCTTGACGGTGCCAGGAGGAAATCTCGATGTATCACCGACATGGGCGTACTGCGCATCCTGTGGATACTGGATGACGTCATCCAGCCGATTCATGTCGGCCTTCAACTCTTGCAAGAGTGCCCCGAATTGAACGAACGAGGAGAGTGGACGCGTAAAACTCGAAAGCAACGTCTGATAGGCGATCAACATGCCCGCCGTCATCTCACCATCCATGACCCTGAGACCACCCAGTCCGAGTACCGCGACCGTCGACATCATTTGCACGACAGACGGCACGGCCGATACAAACTGTGCCAGGGTGCCGAGTTGCTGCTCTCCATTAATGGTCTTCGCGTGATACCCGGCCCATCGGGAGAAGAACTCGGTCTCGGATCCGGTCGCCTTCAGGGTTTCAATCATCTGCAGACCGCTCATGGCCGTTCCCATCACCTTGCCATGGTCCTGCATCAGACGGCGGCTCGCATCAGTACGAAGCCGGCCAGTCAGCTTCACCGCGATGACATTCAGCAACGCGATGCCGATGACAATCAGCGTTAACGACCAGTCATACAGAAACATCAGGAGGGCATAGAACACCGTCATCACAAGATCGATGGTCGTTGCCGCGAGCTGCCCGGAGATCACCGACGCGACCTTGTCGTTGATCTGAACCCTGGAGCCGATCTCGCCAGCATAGCGCTGGCTGAAATAGTTCGCTGGCAGGCGCAGGATATGGTTGAAAAATTGACTTGAGGTAGTCAGAGCCAGCTTCGTCTCCAGCCGGAGCAAATAATGTTCCTGTAACCATTGCAGAACGCCCTGAATCAGAACGGTCGCTCCCATCGCAACAAAAAGCCACCGCAGAAGCCACTCCTGCCCACCGACGAGAAATTCATCGATGAACACGCGGGAGAAGGTTGGGATTACCAATCCAGGAATGACCAGAAACAATCCAGCCAGAACCGTGAATGTTAGGGCCAGCTCAGAACCGGCCAAACGGCGACGCAGGGCAGGCCACATCCGAGGCAAGAAGCCGCCCTTTTCGAAGTCCTCACCGGGCTCGAACGTCAGCACGACTCCCGAGTAGGCGTCGCTAAATTCTTCGTGGGAGATCACCCGCGGGCCTTGCGCTGGATCATTGATAAAAACCCGGTCGCCCTTGAATCCGTCAAGCACGACGAAATGATTTAAATTCCAAAAAAGAATGCAGGGGAGCTTGACGTCATACAGCTTCGTCAAATCGTGAAACTTGAACCCTTTTGCCGTGACTCCGTACCGACGTGCCGCTTTGAGAATATTGCTCGCTTTGCTGCCATCACGTGAAACGCCGCATTCTTCACGGAGTTGTTCGAGCGGCACATACCGACCGTAGTACCCGAGCACCGTGGCCAAGGCCGCGGCTCCGCACTCCACGGCTTCCATCTGGAGGACAGTCGGTGTGGTGACCCGTCGGCGCGGGGCCTTCGGCGGAGACGAACTGTTTCGGGGGGTCGCGTCCAAGAGCGTTCCTACTGGAATCCGAATCGCCCCCGCAAGAAAGGCATCACATAGACGATCGGCTTGACTCGTTCGATCACGACATCGGCATCGGCAAGGTTTCCGCTATCGATCCCATGGGGCGGACCACCCGACGTTGACCAGGCAAACCCACTCGCAGTCGACGGCTCCGGAGTCAATTCCATTCGCACTTCAAATTTCGGGCTACCACCGTACAGCGACTGCGCGAGCACCTGATCGCGTGTGACTTGCTCAATTGCATTAAGACTGACCGGGGTCTCGCTGACCGACTGTACGGTGGCGAGAATGTATCCATATTCTTCACGTGAAATCTGGTCAGAGAAAATTCTCGCCTCCATCCCATCACGCACGCGTGCACCATTGCGCGCCTCGACATAGACAACGGGCTCCATCTCGCCTTCAGATTCGACAATAGCCACAGCCTCCCCGGTACGTACCGAGTCACCCACGCTCTTGACCAGCTGGGTCACTCGTCCGGCGACAAGACTCCGCACAATGGTCATCTCTTCCTCGGTGCTCGCCGTCGTTTGCCACTGTCGGTACAATTCATCGGACTCCTGGCACACCCGACGAACCCGGGCGCGCTCTCCGAGAATGGCCGCTTCCACGCTTCGTATCTGCGCTTCAAGGGTCGCAATTTGGCTAGCCAGCTGATTCACCTGAGACTGAGCTGGTGGCACTCGGCTGACCGGTAGTAAGTTCCGTTCGACAAGGTCGCTTATCCGGTCAAACTCGGCTCGGGCTCCGACAAGCTGAGCCTCCGTGGTTCCGATCTGCCCACGATTGTCCACAATGGTCGCTTCATGACCAGCAACGGTAGCCAGGCTATCTCCATTAGCCAGTTCACATTCCCGGCGACCTTCCTGATAGCGCTGGAATGCATTGTCAACCCGGTCGCCCATCTGCTGAGGTGCAATCTCGCCAATCACCTGGTTCATGTCCACGACATCGTTGACATTGACCGACAACCGAACGAGACTGCCATCGCCGACGGCAACGATTTCCCGGAAACTCCCGCGCACCAGAATACCCCGCCCTCCAACAACGTCAGGCACCGATCCCCACCAGATAGCCCAGCCCCCAACGCCGACCAGCAACGCTCCGGTAATTAATAGCGCCACCCAACCTTTGGGGGACGTCACCTGCATGAGCGTATCGAGCCGCTCCGGCGACGACGCCTTGTCCAGTGCTTCCTTCCGAAACATATCTGCCATCACAGGCTCCTGCGGAAAACAGGTCTACTCACTTGTCAGAAGGCCGAAGGGCTCAAAAACGACCAATTCTGCATCAGTACCCTCAGCCTCAAATCCGACCAACCCTCCACCTTCAAATTTCAGCCGAGCCACCAGACTGGACGTGTACTGCTGGCTTCTCACCAGACTCAGTTGTTCCACTGTCAAATCTTCCTCGGAAAGCAGTGTATCGACCAGTGTGAACTCGCCGCCCTCGAACAACTGCAGGGCATCCTCCAGTGTTTGCCGGTACAGGTTTACCCCTCTCTGCCCTTGCTCCACCATTTGGGTCGAATGCTCAAGCTGTTCACTCACATCCGCTAACGCTTCTCGGATGGACCGTTCAAGGTTCGTTGTGTCGATCTCGCTCTTCTCTCTCGACGCACGCGCCTGAGTTGCGAGTCCTCGCGCCTTGTTGTTACTAAAGGGAAGCTCGAATGTCAGGGACACACTTGCAAACGGATTCCACCCGCCGCCGAAGACCCGAGCAAACCCTGATGGCGAGTAGTAATGCGTCGGTGAATCGTTCGTTGACAACGTGCTCACGAGTTCCGTTCCGGTGGGAGCCTGGCCAGCCATATCAGACAAGAAGAAGGGACTCTGGTACAGGGAGCTCATCCCGACAGACGTCGAAAGGTCGACACGACGTTTCACATCCGATTCAGCCGCGGCGGCGAACACCCGGGAGGCATTCCGCAAATAGCGCACAGCTTTCAGATCTCGACGGGCCGACACAGCATCGTTACCAGACACCGTAAACCGCATCAAATTCTGCGAAAACTCAGCAAATGTTTCAGCCGCCAGAGGTGCCTCAGCGAGCGAGTTCAATTCGAGTCCGATAACCTGCGCGAGCCCTATTCGCGCAGCCAGGACCGAGAGTTCTTCGTCAAAGACTTCTCCCCGCCGCTGCGCCGCTCGTGCATTGACGCGCCCAATTTCCACCAAGGTCGCGTCTCCAGCCGCAAAAAGTTGCTCGGTAAGGTCGACCAGCACCTCCTGCCGAACCAATGATTCCTCAAGCAACGTGAGCGTGTCCTGAGCAGCCACGAGATTGAAATATGCCAGAACAGTACGAAACACCTGTTCATTCATCACATGACGTAATTGTTCCCGCTGAGCCCGACTGGCCAACTCCGCAAACCGCTCCGGGGCACCCGCCGACACCCGCCCTCGTCCCTTGGCCAGCGGCACGTTCACCGTCATCGACGCAACACTCGTGAACTGGTCAGAGATCTCCACTCCCCCGAACCGAGGGTCCTTCGGTTTTCCCTGAAACACTTGTTCGGTGGACTGTAACTGGAAGTTACCGTCGAAACTCAGGCCATTACGTAACGTCTTTGAAATCCCGGCGCTGAACGAGAGTGACCGCACAATCCGCTGTGACGGGACCGGCCCGAGACGATCAAATGCAAGACGTGCACGGTCGAACAACGCCTGAGACAACGCAATAGCGTCATCCAGGTCGCTGGCAGAACTCTGCGTTCGGCGTTCGTACGCCTTCGACCGGGAACGTCCGCCGCCGCTTGCCACCCCAAGATCCGCAGACAGTCGATGACGCCGAGGTCCTATTTGCGATGCTCTCGCGGGAGCGCACACTGCATCCGCATCGAGACCAACGGCCCCTGGCCGTTCCTCAATTACACCGGCTCCCCCAAAATCAAACGCAGGAGGACAGGTCGGAACCCGCAGAACCATTGCCGAAAACTGTCGTCTGAACTCGCGATTCAGTTGTTCGAACCCAGTGGCCAACGATTGCAGTTGCAAGCGTTTACCACTTTCATAGGCCCGAAACGAGGGATCAAGCTGGGTCTGGGTTTGAGAGAAGCCTGGGCTCACCGAAAATACTGGATCGAAGTTTCCCCGAGCCTCCTCGAGTTGACCCAAGGCAAATAGGAGATCCTGCTGACTCGCCCAAATTTCTGGGTTCCGTAGCAAGGTCAAGCGGACCGCTTCCGACACAGTGAGCAAGCGCTCTCCATACGCACGTCCGGCCGGTTGGGCGTTCAGTTCCGACACTGCCACACGAAGCGGGACCTGCGCGAGAAGAGGCGTTTCACCGGCGCACGCCGCCAGGACGATGCCCCATTTCGCCGCACCAATGAAGCAACAAACGACTCGGCGGTAGATATCTTTGAAGATCATCATCAGGGCTGAGACCTTGAAACGCGAGGAACGGTAACCAAAGACGGCTCGACCACAAGGCTTCCCTCGTTCGTGTAATCCACGAGTGCTCCCGTTTCAAAGCGCAACTCGGCAATAAGCGACGCGAGCTCGGCCCTAGCTGCAACGAGGGTAAATCTCGAATCGGTCAACTGCTGCTCCGTCAGGATGGTATCGACCAGCGTGGCCTCACCTGCGCGGAGACGCTCGACCTCTGCGTCGAGCGTCTCTCGGTAGAAATCAGCCGCGGCCGATGCCTGCTCGACGCGACGCACCGCCTGTTGAACCGATCGGGCCGCCTGGATGACCGCGAGCTGCACTCGCCGCCGAAGATCCAGCTGACTGATCTCGCGCTGCCGTGCCTCAGCTTCCCGTTGCACCAGCTGCCCCTTGAAAAAATTGTTCCTGAATGGTCGCGCGTACTCGAGCCCCACACTGACACTCGGGCCAGCCCAGCCGCCGGACGGCTGTGACACCCCCTGTTCAACAAGTGCCGTGCTGTGCGCGCCGGCGGTGACATCGAGTTGTGGCCGAAGGTTTGTTTCTGCCTGACGTGCCAGGATGAACCCTGATTCCTGACTGGCGACCGCCGCGAGCAGGTCCTCCCGTCGTTCCAGCGCCATATCAGCCAGGACAATCACGGCATCCGCGTTAAGCAGCTGGAGATCGGGACGGGCGGGAAATCCATCACGAGCCAGCGGCCACGTAACCTCTCGCTCGCTTACCGCCAGCCCCATCACTTTTGCTAGCTGAGTCCGAGCGTCATACAAACCCAGTGCTGTCTGCTCCAAGCGAGCACGCGCCCTAGCCTCACTAGACTGTGTACGAAAGAGATCGCTAGCCGCCAATTGGCCTCCTGCAATCAGCTGCTCAGTTGCCGCCACCAGCATCTCCTGCAACACCACGGATGCGGCGGCTACCTCACGTGTCTCCTGAGCGCTCCTCAAATCCCAATACGCCAAGACAACACTCAGCGCAGTGACGGCAACCTGATACCGCTGGGCATGGTCACTTGCTGCGTAATCGAATTGTGCCGCCCGCTCGGCTCCGGCGGTCGCATCGCGACCTCGTCCACGCCCAAGCGGCAACACAGCACTGAGCCCTGTCTCGAGCGTACGAAGGTCGCCCCCCACTCCCTCACCCAGCGCCACCCCTGTCCCATCCGAAAAACTGGAACTGTCGGATGACGAAGAGAAAAATGGCGTAACGGAAACCCCAGTACGAAACAGCTTCCCAACCTCGGTATCCAGAGCAAGGGAGGATGACACCTGGTTCACAGCGGATTCACCTGAACCCGTGAGCCCCGCCCCGGTGAAACTTTGCAGATAGTCCAGTTCAGTGCTGAAAGGATTTTGACTGGTGGGCACGTCCGCCTGTTCATGGTCGAAAAAGCCGTTGCCGGCCAGTGTGAGATCGAAAACGCCAGTTTGTTCCTGAACAGCCCCCGCTTGGAATTCTCGGGCGGCAATTTCCAGCTTGATGAGAGGATCGTACATTAGTCCCAGGCGAACAGCCTCATCCACACTGATGCCCTCCGGCGCAAATTCAATCACGGGCGGCTCGTACGCTTGCTGCCCTGCATGAGTCACACGAGGGAGTAACAGCGCGCCGACGAGGGTGCCCACAACCGCAACCCGATGCCAGTCTCGAGCAAATCTATTAGCGTTCATACAGCTTCCTTCATCAGAATTTTCACAAGGCCAACAACGGTCGAAAGATACCGTGCCACGATCAATAGTGGGTCCACTTACACGCCAGCTACCTGCTGTAGCCGAACAGAGCACACACATTCGCCCTATTCATTCCCTGGCTACAAATCGCCCACGCGCGGGCTCTGCGTCTTACCCGGACCAAGACGCGCGAGGCAATGTATCGCACAGGCTACCGAGCCGCACCGGACACCGGGCCGACGCCCCGTCGCCCCAAACACCCGGTTCGAAGACTTCCGCACCACAGAGCGCCCTCCGGAATCAGGCTGCTCTGCACGTTCGTGCATCTACCGCTCGTCAGGAACTAGACCAAACGCGGAGGGCGGTTTTCGATGCCGTGTAGCCGCCTCGTAGGCAGATGCCACCGTCAGTACGGCTCCCTCGTCACCCAACCCCGCCCAAAACATCATGCTGATGGGCAATGGCGTCTCCAGCACCGCTTGTTCGTGACCAGCAACAGCCGTGTAGCGATCCCCCGCCGCCGTCAAAACAAATCTGGGTTCATACACGATCTGATTGAAGCCGGCGGGAACGACAACTTCCGGCCCCCCCAGCAGCGCGGTGATCGTCTGAGTCGCACCTGACGCACCCCGGTCGTTGAGACTCGGCTCACTCGGACCGCCAAGCCGCTGGTGAGGCACCGTATTCTCAGGGTTTACGAGCACGTCGAGTGCGTTCTCTCTCATGACCTTGCCCACGACCAATTGCAGCACCTGACGCATCTTCATCCGTTCTGTATTCCCATCCGAACGCAAGTCATCCACTGCCACCCAGTTCTCCGAGCCCGCTCTCGCTGCATCGGAAAAGTACTTCGTATTGGCGTGCAGGCTTGCCATGTCCGTAACCCTCGCATCCCCTCTCCGAGCAAGATACTGATCAATATGAAACGCGAAGCTCCGTGTCGACGGAGCGCGGGTCACGCGACGGAGATTCAAATTGGGCGCAAGCGGAGCCTGGCCCTCTGCGACTTGCACCAGATATTTCCGGCTGACCACGTTATGCCCCGTTACATCGAACTCAAGAACGCCCGTATTCGTTGTCTTGGAGAAATATTCCGGCATGTGGATTGGTAGAATTTCTGCCAACGCATCCTGAAAGGTATAGACCATATTCGGCACAGCGGGATCATCGAGATAAAGTGGATCCACCGACTCAACCAGCGTCGCGCCAAGCCTGTCTCGGAGAATCGCCTTGATTTCGTGGTCAATCTGATCGCTGATTGCCGCGTCATTGGGACTGTGCTTCACCATATATTCGCGAACGATCCCGATGCGCATTCCCGCCAGGCGCTTCTCGCCGCCGTCGACCGCCTCCGCGTACCTAGTGAAGCTTTCATATGGAGTTCTTGACGCGAAGCTACCGGATATCGCCGTGTACATGTCTCGTGGGTCGAAATAACCAAGTTCCGGATCCTTGAGCGCGTCGAGCACGAGCGCTGCATCCCTCACCGTACGACACGTGATTCCAGCACGGTCTACGAGCGGATTCGAGCCGACCGCCCCACCATAGGGAATAAGCCCTTTCGTTGTCAGCACACTGACAACGCCGTTACGGGACGCTGGCCCTTTGCATGACCCTCCTGTCTGTTCACAGAATGCACACGTCACGAGATTGGCGGAGACCGCGACGCCGGAGCCCGTGCTCGAGCCTCTCGGCGAGCGCTCGGTATCGTACGGATTACACCCCTGTCCTCCCCACGTACTCCGTTCCGAATATCCCAGATAGCGCGCTGTCGCGGCGGCGGGACCGCCGGGATTGCCAATACCACCATTGAACTCGGTGGCATTGGCCTTGGCATAGATAATGGCTCCCTTCGTCCGTAATCGCTCGACGAGCGTTGCGTCTTCGGGTGGCACATCCATAGCAAACCCAATATCCGCCGCGGTCGTGGTACGCATGTCCTTTGTGTCGTAGACATCCTTGAAGGCCATCGGAATGCAGTACATCGGAAGCTGCACCACATCGGGCGCACTCCCGTACTGCGCATCCAGTGCTGCGGCCTGTTCAAGCGCGTCTGGGTGCTGTCGAAACGCGTCGCACGACAAGGGACACCCCGCCGGAAGCGCTCCGGTGGTTGGATGCGCATCGCAGCCACCTTGACAGGTCACCGACCGTTCGCCACGCAAATTGAGCGTGCTCAACGCGTTGAGTTGCCCCGCGTTCGGGACACCGACCACCATACCGAATTGCGCATGCACGGTCGGATCAGACATCGTGCGTTCCATTCTTCCCAGATCCAGGGGTAATCCGACATATTGGTCGAAGTCTGGGAGAATGCTGGAAACTGGAACCGTCTCACTGGGAAAACGGACCGCCGAACCAGCGCGGACAGGACCGCTCGCCGGAGCAATGGCCGCGCCATCGAGGGTCACCAATTGCGTGCACGAACCGTTGTACACGCGTGCACGGTCGACGTATTCCTGCACGACTCCCCGACACGTCACCTGTCCATTCCCGATGGCTCGATGAATCCCTTCGATGCTGGCTTCCTCGAGCTGGAATGCCGTTGGCGCGCCTGAACCTCTGTCCTGCGCGAGTGCCGTCCCTGTCCCAGACGCGCAGAGTACGCTCCACAACGCCATGCCACATCTGACCGTCCGCCGGAATCGCTTGTAAATCATCCTGACGTCTCCTGTCGTTGCAATGCCCTCATCCTCTCGCGCGGACACTCGAGGCAATACCCCCGCGCTTCCTACGGGTGATTACCGCCCGGCATCAAACACCCGACCATGTGCCACACTGGTGCACAGCCGGTTCACGCAAGAGGTCTTGCCTGCGTCACGGAACGACCGGAACAAGGATACGGGTCGCCCGCTGGATCTCTGTTGCCACGAGTTCCAACGTCTCGGCGAGTCCTCGAATTTGGCGTTGCGCCTCATCCCAGTTCCGCTCTTCTATGGCTTCACGAACGCCAGGCAACGTCTTGACTCCATACCCCGTATAGAAACCGGGCGCGTAGATACGGTGCACAAACCATGCTCGCCCGGGAAGACCATCGGGGTGCGTCATCGCGCGCTCGGTGCGATACAAGATCTCGTCAACTTCTCGTCGCTGGTCCGCCGATAGCTCATCGGCTCCATCCATGCTCGCGTGCCGTACCATGTCGTGCTCGCGTGCGCGCTCAGCCAGGAGAATCAATGCGTTTTTAATCGGAGCGAAGTTCAGATGGGGCACAGACTCCTTCGCAGCGGGAGGTAGATACGTCCCGCTGGGGTCCGCCGCCAGTGCAAACCGACCGTCACGTACCAGACGGTTGTGCCGTTTCGTATCGGCCCGCATCGCATTTGCAAGCGCCATCACTTCATCGGCGTAACCAGCCACCGTCGTCTCAAACGCCGTAAAGTCCCAGGGAAGCAGCTCCGCGTCCGCTAGACGCAGAACCGCCCGCCCGGCGGTTTGTGCGAGCGCAACACCGTATTCAAACGTTGGATCGACAAAACGGGAGTAGTGATCGTAGGAGTCGTAGATAGAATGATAGGAACCGCCGCCGCTTTCACCACCAAAACTCAAATTCAGTGAAGCGATTCCCAGGTGCTGGAGAAAGGGCGTGTAATCAGATCCAGATCCAAGCGCACCGATCGCGTGGTCACCCGTGGCATCCAAATCGTCGGTGTCCCCTTGGACAAGACGTCGCGCGTGACGTCGTTCGAACGCACTCACCCCCGTCTGCGGGTCGGTAACCTCACGAGCGATTTCATTGATGAATCGCTGGAGTGTATGTGAACCGGACATATTGAGAAACCCACGACCGTTGCCATCCGTATTGACGTAGGCCACGGCACGCTCTCTCAACTCATCTGCGTGATGCTCCGCCCACTCGGTCGATCCGAGTAACCCTGGTTCTTCAGCGTCCCAGCCGGCGAAGACAATGGTCCGACGCGGTCGCCATCCCGAACGCGCCAGAGCCCCGATCGCCTTGGCCTCGGCCATCAAAATCACCATCCCGCTGATGGGATCAGCGGCGCCATTGACCCAGGCGTCATGGTGATTGCCACGTAACACCCACTGATCAGGTCGCTCTCGCCCCTCGAGCCGGGCAATCACGTTGTAGGCTGGCTGGAGATCCCAGCTAAACGCAAGCTGGAGCCGGACTTCCGCAGGACCAGGCCCAAGGTGGTAGGTCAGCGGGAGCCCGCCCCGCCAGCCGGCGGGCGCCACAGGACCACCGAGTGCCTCCAGCAGGGGCTGCGCGTCAGCGTAGGAAATGGGCAATACCGGAATCTTGGTCAGCGTTGGTGCGTCGTCAAGAGAAAGCCGGTCGGCCTCTTCAGTCGCACCGATGTTCGGGGTCAGTGGATCGCCGGGAAAGAGGGGCATATCCGCCACCGAGCCGCGCTGCGCGCCGTCCGCTCGACGATAGGGCCCTTCGGGATACACATCGCCCCGTGTGTAGCCATCGTCTCGGGGATCGGAATAAATCAGGCACCCAATCGCGCCATGCTCAGCCGCCACCTTTGGCTTGATTCCACGCCAGGAACCGCCATACCGGACAATGACAATCTTGCCCGTAACATCGATCCCACGGCGTTCAAGCTCTTCGTAGTCTTCCGGAACGCCATAGTTGGCATACACCAACTCCCCCCTGACGTCGCCGTCAATCGAATACGCGTTATAGGTCGGGAGCTGCTCATCCTTCTGACCAGAGGTGGCATCTTCCTCGAGAGTCGGTTCCTCGAGAGACGCCGTAAAGCGTGTCGGCGCGACCATCTCCAGACGCCGAAGGGTCGGTATTGGAAACAGGACCTGGTACGTCTCAACGGCAGTCTCGAATCCCCATTCGCGAAACCGGCCGGCAATGAACTCCGCCACCTCACGACCAAAAGGTGAGCCTACGTGATGTGGACGTGAAGCAAGGTACCGCATCCAGGTGCGGAGATCATCGGGATCGAGCTCAGCCTCGAATCTCGCTTCGAGGGCCCGATGTACCGCAGACCCTTCTTCCGAAAAGCCCGTGATCGGAGGGTCCTCCGCCTCGAGCCGTCCACCTCCAACAGTCAAGAAGACCAAGAACAGAATTAGCAGTGTTCGCATCGTGAATCTCCACAACATCGTCCACGAGGAGATCTGAATGCCTCCCCGATCACCCGGCAGCGGCGACTTCCTCCGACACCGACATGAGAACAACCTTATCCGTGAAGACAGGAGCCTATCTGCCTCCTACTCATGAACCGTCACAACGCTACCGAGGCGGCTCCCACCTACCCATCGCACCCTATCGCGGAGCACTGGAAAGCGGTCGTCTTTGTTCGTGTCGCCGCTTCCTGCCGCCTCGCCACAGAAGCCACAAACTAGCCACATGCGACGGATCACAGGACGCGTCGCCTTACCGGCGTACTCGCCCCATCCAGAGGTCGAGTTCCGCAAATCCCAGCATCCGGGAACATCCGAGATATACGGCCGCATAGGTCCCGACAACCGCTCCAGCCACCGGTAACGATGGAAAATGACGCAACCACCACCCGATGACCGCGGCCGGCGCAAGCGCCCCGACCGAGAGCCCGGTCATGAGCAACATCCGACGCCATGGAATACGGAACGTACTGAACTGACGCCGAAGCGCTGTTGCGAGCCGCCACAACTCGACCCAAGCGCCGACCGTCGCCCCCAGCGCCAGCCCGACAGCCCCACAATAGAGCGGCTCCCGATCGGGTACCGCGCCGACGAGTTCGGCGACCAGCCAACGATCCAACGCAAACATAAGCGGTACGGCAATAGCCGCTGACACGACCACGCGCGCGACAGCCACCCTGGCCGGTGTCACGGTGTCGCGCAACGCCCAAAACCCATTCTGGAGTAGTCGTGAGAGTGTCGTGGCGACCAGACCCAGGCTGTATCCGGCGAGCACGCCGTACACGAGCCAGGTATCAAGCAACCCAAATGCGCCGCGACGAAGTAACCCGTCCACAATCAGGAAGCCGAGCCCGAGATAGCCGACGGCCGCGGGCACAGTCAGAAACAGCGTCTGCCCCATCGAACGGTCAAGCCGCGGGATCAGCGAGCGGGAATCGACATGGGCCTCCCGCGATAATTCGGGCAACTCCGACGCCGCCACCGACTGCCCAAACAAACTCACCGGCAACAGATAGAGCATCAGCGCGGGACGCAGTGCGGCCAAGGCCCCGGCCGCCAAAAACGAGGCCAAGAGCAGGTCGAGATAGGCGGACAATTGATAGACGCCACGTCCGGCAATGGCTGGGCCACACGCCGCCAATGCCTGGCGCACCCCCTCGACCTTCGTGGAACACGATACGCGGAACCCCTCCATGAGCCGCCATACCAGGGGAAGCTGAATCAGAAACTGCAAAACCCCGCCAACCAACGCACCCAAAAACGCCGCAAATAGCAACCGATTCAATGCCGCGATCGACCACACTCCGGCACCCACTGGGCCGTCTCCTGTCAGCAGGGCAACCCCGCTGAAGAGGCCACCAATGATGGAGAAGTTCCACAGCACGGGCGCGAAGTACGGCAAGAAAAAGCGCCGGTGGCTATTCAGCACGCCAAGCGCCCAGGCCGACAACACCAGGACCCCGGTCATTGGAAAAATGAGACGTGTTGCTTCCACCGCCAACTCAAACCGATCTACGGACAGCGTCCCGGCCGAGACCCGTGCGGCGTCTCCCACAAAGCCGGGAGTAAAAAGAGCCACCACGGGACGTGCCAACAGCATCCCCACCACGACCAGTACGGCCGTCACGGCTGAGAGCAAACCAAAAATCGCACCTGCGAAACGACCCGCATCACGCACTCGCCCCGCATTGAGCAAGCGTGTATAGGTTGGAATGAAGGCCGCAGAGATGGTGCCTTCGCCGAGTAAGTTCTGCAGAATATTGGGCGCACGAAACGCGGCTTCGTAGACGTCGGTATGCGCGCTCACGCCGAAAAAATAGGAAACGGTGGCCTGCCGTGCCAACCCCAGGACACGACTGCTCAAGATTCCCGCCGCGACAGTCGACGCTCGACTCGAGCGTCCGACCGACCTGACAGTCTCTTCTCGTTGCAGTTCGCGTTCGTCCAACGGCCTCCCCCGAGTTCAGGTAGGAACTACGGAGCTAGGGTGTCACGTTTTCGTACCACTTCAGATTTGCAGTACCACCGCCGATACAAACAAGATCGATACGATCGTCAGCATTCATATCGGCAACTGCACAGCCCGAGGGCGACATATCACCATCATCGAGTACCTGACGCGACCACCTGACGCCATCCGAACCGCCGAGCGAGTACAGATACAACCGACGGGTATCCCCCCGGTCACCGGTCACAATCTCATCCATACCATCGGCGTCGAAATCAGCGGTGACGATGGTATGCCCGCTCCCGATCGAATCAATCACCTGGCGTTGCCATACGTCATTTTCCTCTCGGTACACGACGACCTGATCGCCATGCCATGGCTCGATGGTCGTAATGAACGCGCGATCCCCAACCCGGCCCACCTCAACCTCGCTGGATCCACTGCGTGGCCAACTCGCCGGATCACCGCTGGCAAGGCGACGACGATTCCATTCACCGTCAGTGAAGCGGTGGACGTGCACGCCAATGAAACTTGCGCTAAACACGGCATCCCGACTGGGATCACCCCAGGGCTTCACCAACAAACCATGCACCACACCCTGATCGGAACGGCTCACGACCCTTCGTTCCCAGTCTCCAGGTCGATACCAGAACAGCGGTGTGGCATCACGAAACTCTGGCGAGGCGGCGGCCGCGCCGACGAGAGGAGCGTTCACCAAGACCTTCTGCCCCGAACCATCGATATCCGCCCAGCGTAGACGATGCGCCGTGGGCGTGCGATCGATCTCGCGTCTGTTCCACGGCATGGTCGGATCGCCATCGTGAGTCAACAACGACAAGATCCCCAGGCTCCCCTCGTGCGACGTGCCAAACTCGTGGGCAAGCACCAGTTCTGGAATGCCATCGCCATCCAGATCTTCCGCGGCCAGATTGATGGCGCGATTGAGCCCCGTCGTCAGGACATGTCTCTGCCAGTCAGGACTTTCGTACCAAGCGAGTTCTTCGAGCCTGGTGGAAACCGCGATCACGTCCAGACGCTGGTCGCGATTCAGATCAACCACAACTGGCTGATAACCGCCCGTGAGTTCCGCGGCTATCACGTGGGCCTCGAATCGCGGCCCAGCCTCCAACACCTCCGGCGTTTGTCCAAAGGCAGGCACCGCCAGCCCCCACACGAGCCCCCCTCCCAAGACGACGCGACCTATTACCTGGGTCATGGCTCTTCTCCTTGCTGTGTCCATCGCGCCACCACATCGGACATCACCTGGACACCACGGCGCACATTTTCTACAGAAATTCGTTCGTCGTTACCATGAATGCCGGCAAAATCTTCGGACGGGATGACAAACGGCGTATATCCATACGCCGTGATACCAAGGTCCCGGAGAAAGTGGCTATCGGTGAATCCCGTCAATACGGCCGGCACAACAGTGGCTCCAGAAAAATGTTCGCGAGAAACATTCTCGATAACGCGAAACAGTCCGGTCTCAGCCGACGACTGGGCCGGCGTGAACCGCATCAACGTCTCGACCCCGGCACCTTCTCCGAGCACCCCCCGCAGCTCATCGAGGAACACCTCAGCATCCTGGTCCGGAAGCAGGCGGCAGTCCAACTCGGCGGACGCCTCCGTGGGCACGACATTGATCTTGTCACTGCCAAACAGACGCGTGATCGCACACGTATTACGAGTGAGGGCAAAATGGGAGGCATTGAACCGCAAGAGGTCCTGCCCGACAGCAGGCTCGCGAATCACCGCGCCCAAATCCGCGTAGCGACGCCGCCAGGGCCCAGGCATCGACGACGCCAACGCCCGGAAGTACCGATCGACGACGGGAATGACGCGGGGCTCAAACTCATGTAGCCGCAACCGCTCGAGCGCTGCCACCAATCGGGTCACCGCCGTCGACTCCTGTGGTCGAGACCCGTGCCCCGGCTGACCGGCCACCGTCACTCGAATCCAGAACGGTACTTTTTGGGTCACCTCCACGGACACCTGGACCTCTCCGTCCGCAACGGCGCCACCGCCTCCCTCATTGAGCACATAGCCAACGCCGTCGAACAGCTCCGGATACTCCTCCACCAGCCATCCAACCCCCATGTAGCCGCCCGCTTCCTCATCGGCAGTGGCCATGTAGATCACGTCGCGGTCCAACGCTATCCCCGACCGATACAGTTCGAGAAACGCCGCAAGCTGGACGATGCCCAACGCTTTCGTATCAAGCGCACCGCGGCCGTAGATATACTGTGCTCGCCGTTCCCCGGACAGGGGATCAGTGGACCAGTATCGAGCATCCGCCGGCACCACATCGATGTGATGCAATAGGATCAGTGCAGGCTCATCGCCTCCTTCCAAGCGCGCCCACACATTACCCCGCCCCGGCGCCGACTCGGCAGTGACAACAGGAATCCCCTCCGCTTCGAGAATGCCCGCCAAAAAGGCCGCACCCGCAACCTCATTGCCAGGTGGATTGATGGTATCTATACGAATATAGTCCTGCAGCCACCCGATCGCCTGTTCTGGCAGTCCGGTGGTGAGAGCCTGCCCGGTGGCCCGGTTGGCCATACCGGCGCTGATGATCAACACCGTGCACACGCACCTCACACACCACCGCCACGTGCTCTCGGTCACAGACACTGCCACTCCTCTGCATACATTCCAGTCCAACATCACAAGGACCGACTCCAGCCTTGCCGCGTGTAGCGTTCCAACAATGTGTCCAACCGTCTCACGACATCCGGAAATTGATCGTAGACGTTCTGAGTCTCACCAATATCCGCTTCGAGATCATAGAGCTGAATAGGCGGTAGCCGCTGCCGACGGACCTCCGCATCACTCAAGTTTCCATAGCCGCCAGAACTGGGCGTATTCTCCAACTTCCAGCGCCCCTGGCGAATCGAAAACGACCCATCTCCAGCCTGATGAACAGTCGCTTCGCGAATTGGCTCGTCCAGTGGTTCGCCAAGCAACGCCGGCAAGATGTCGTAACTATCCTCGCCAGCATCCTGGGGTAACTCGACGCCAACAATACTGGCGCACGTGGCAAGTAAGTCGGTCAAGCACACAATTTCGTTGGAACTCGAGCCAGCCGAAATGCGCCGCGGCCAACGCGCCAGCCAGGGAATCCGATGCCCACCCTCGAAAATGTCCGATTTGTAGCCCCGATAGATATAGCTGGGGTAATGGCCTTGCGCATTCAGGTCATCAACACCGATATAGGGCGCACATCCATTGTCCGCGGCAAAAACGACCAGGGTGTTCTCGGACGCACCGATCCGCTCGAGTGCCGCCAGGACCTGCCCGACCGACTCATCGACCTGGACGCAGAAATCGCCATAGGGGCCCAGTTCGCTGCGCCCCTGGTATTCCAGCGACGGCACGATGGGAATGTGTGGTGCGGTCAGCGACATACACGCGAAAAACGGTGTATCCGACGACTGACGTTCAATAAACTCTACCGTCCTGGTCGTAATGACAGGCAACACGTCCTCGGCCACGAAGTCAGCGTGCGACGGTCCCGTATTATCGGCATAACGCGCAGGTCGATAGTCGCGCGTCACGAAGAGCAGATCCTGTTCGGTGGTGCACTCCCCCACAAAACGGTCACCCTCTATATAGATGTAGGGATGCATGTCGAGCGACGCCGAAATCCCATAGAACTCATCGAACCCAACCGACAGCGGCCCTCGCTCAATCTTTCCAGACCAATCCACATCGGCAGTGTAGTCACGTCGATCCGACTCGACATGCGGCAACCGCGCCCCCTGGCCATCCCTGGTTGGCATGTCCATACCGAGGTGCCACTTGCCGATACAGGCCGTCCGGTAGCCCTCGCCTTTCAGTAATGAGGCCACCGTCATTCTCTTGGGCTCAATGAGGTGTCGACTGTAGCCCCACAGGACACCTGACGTGATGCGGGTCCTGAAACAATATCGCCCCGTCAAGATGCCATACCGAGTGGGTGTACACAGCGCCGACGGCGAGTGGCCGTCCCGGAAGAACATTCCCTCGCGACCGATCCGATCGATATGGGGAGTGAAAATCTGCGAGTTGCTGTTCAGGTACGACAGATCGCCGTATCCCATATCATCGGCCAAGATAAACACAATGTTGGGTCGGTCCTGCGGCAACGCGCGCAGCGTGTCTTGGCCCGACAACGCCGACGTCGCAGTAGCCACTCCGACCGTCTTCAAGAAATCCCGTCGTCTCATCGGCAACACCTACTCAA